>JBKQMH010000066.1:0-23166 GCA_052146795.1 Verrucomicrobiia bacterium | reverse complement strand
CAGCCATGTTCGACAATTGCCTCGAGTTCCTCGTGCTGGGTGGCCGCTCGCTTCCGCACGCCATGATGATGATGATTCCCGAGCCGTGGTCGGGACACGAGAGCATGAGCGAGGAGAAAAAGGCGTTCTACGAATATCACGGGTGCCTGATCGAGCCTTGGGACGGCCCCGCCTCGATCGCGTTCACCGATGGCCGAAAAATCGGCGCGGTACTCGACCGCAACGGGCTGCGTCCTTCTCGCTATTATGTGACGAAGGATGACCGGGTGATTATGGCGTCGGAAGTCGGCGTGCTCGATGTTCCGCCGGAGCGCGTCCTGCAAAAGGGCCGGCTCCAGCCGGGCCGGATGTTCCTGGTGGATACTGAACTTGGCCGGATCGTCGCTGATGAAGAGATCAAACAGACGACTTCGACCGAACACCCCTATCGGCTGTGGCTGAAACAAAGTCTGGTGTACCTCGAAGACCTGCCCGAACCGCTGCACGTTCACCAACCAGACCACGCCACGGTACTACTTCGGCAGCAAGCGTTTGGCTACACGTTTGAAGATCTGCGTATCCTGTTGACGCCCATGGCCAAAGACGCCGTGCAACCGCTCGGGTCCATGGGTACGGACACGCCGCTGGCGGTGCTGTCGAACAAATCGCAGTTGCTCTACAACTATTTCAAGCAGTTGTTTGCGCAGGTCACCAATCCACCGATTGATTGTATCCGCGAAGAAATCATCACGTCGACGTACACGACCATCGGCCCGGAAGGGAACCTGCTGGATCCGCAACCGGACAGCTGCCACCAGATTCGACTGAAGGGTCCCGTCCTCAGCAACGAAGAGTTCGAGCGGTTGCGCCACATTGACCGGCCCGGCTTCCAGTCGATCACCTTGCCGATCCTTTTCAACGTGAATGAAGGCGGTCAGGGGCTTGAGAAGGTGCTCGACAATCTGTTCGCCAAGGCAAGCAAGGCCATCCGCGAGGGCCACAACATCCTCATTTTGTCCGATCGCGGCATCGACCACGACCATGCGGCGATTCCCGCCCTGCTGGCTGTGAGCGGCCTGCACCACCATCTGATCCGTGAAGGCACGCGCACGCGGGTCGGATTGGTGCTCGAATCAGGTGAGCCGCGCGAGATCCACCATTTTGCGTTGTTGATCGGCTACGGGGCGGGCGCGATCAATCCGTATCTGGCGTTCGAGACGCTGGACGACATGATTCGCCAGGGCATTCTCAAGGACATCGACCACAAGAAGGCCGTCAAGAACTACCTGAAGGCCGTCACCAAGAGCGTTGTGAAAACCATGGCCAAGATGGGGATTTCGACCATCCAGAGCTATTGCGGGGCGCAAATTTTTGAAGCCATCGGCCTCAACCACTCGGTGATCGACAGGTATTTCACCTGGACCGCGTCCCAAATTGAGGGCGTGGGCATCGACGTCATCGCCGAGGAAGTCCGTTTGCGGCACCGGCACGCGTTCCCGGCCCGGGCCGTCAACGGCGCCACGCTGGATCCCGGCGGGCAGTATCAGTGGCGGCACGACGGCGAATACCACCTGTTCAACCCCGAAACGATCCACAAGCTGCAGCTCTCGACCCGGACCAACAACTACAAGGTTTTCAAGGAATACACGGCGCTGGTCGACAACCAGTCGCAGGCGTTGTGCACGCTGCGCGGGTTGTTCGAGTTCAAGCTCGCCTCGGACCCCATTCCGATCGAGGAGGTCGAGCCGGTCGAGAGCATCGTCAAGCGGTTCAAGACCGGGGCGATGAGCTACGGCTCGATCAGCCAGGAAGCGCATGAAGCGCTGGCGATTGCCATGAACCGCATCGGCGGCAAGAGCAACACGGGCGAAGGCGGCGAAGACCCCGAACGCTACCAGCCGATGCCGAACGGTGACAGCAAGAACTCGGCGATCAAACAGGTCGCGAGCGGACGGTTCGGCGTGACGAGCCAGTACCTGATCCAGGCGAAAGAACTTCAGATCAAGATGGCGCAGGGCGCGAAACCCGGCGAAGGCGGCGAATTGCCCGGTGCCAAGGTGTATCCGTGGATCGCGAAGGTGCGCTACGCCACCCCCGGTGTCGGCCTGATTTCTCCGCCGCCGCACCACGACATTTATTCGATCGAGGACCTGGCGGAACTCATCCACGATCTCAAGAATGGGAACATGCAGGCCCGCATCAGCGTGAAGCTCGTCAGCGAGATCGGCGTCGGCACGGTCGCCGCGGGCGTGGCCAAGGCGCACGCGGACGTGGTGCTCATCAGCGGCCACGATGGCGGGACGGGCGCGTCGCCTCTCTCCAGCATCAAACACGCGGGCACACCGTGGGAACTCGGCCTAGCCGAGACGCAGCAAACGCTGGTACTCAACAATCTCCGCAGCCGCATTTATGTCGAGGCTGACGGCCAACTCAAGACGGGCCGCGACGTGGTGGTGGCGGCGCTACTGGGCGCCGAGGAATTCGGCTTCGCCACTGCGCCACTGGTCACGCTTGGCTGCATCATGATGCGGGTGTGCCATCTCAACACCTGCCCCGTCGGCGTGGCGACGCAGGACCCGCAGTTGCGGGCGAAGTTCAGCGGCGACCCGCAATTTGTGGTCAATTTCATGCAATTTATCGCGCGGGAAGTGCGCGAATGGATGGCGCAACTGGGTTTTCGCACGATCGAGGAAATGGTTGGGCGCGTTGACCGTCTGGACGTGAACAAGGCGGTCGATCACTACAAGGCCCGCGGGCTGGATTTCTCGAAGGTATTCCATCAACCGGTCGTGGCGGCGGACGTGGGTCGTCATCGGATGATCGCCCAGAATCACGAACTGGAGCAATCGCTGGACAAGCAGTTGCTGTTGAAGGTGTGTGAGCCGGCGCTGACCAGCCGCCAGAAGGTTCACGCCACCCTACCCATCAACAACACGAACCGCGTGGTCGGCACGATCACCGGCAGCGAGTTGACACGCCGCTTCGGGCCCGAAGGCCTGCCGGAAGACACGATCACACTGCATTTCAAGGGCAGCGCGGGGCAGAGTTTCGGCGCGTTCATCCCCAGGGGGATGACGCTCACACTTCAGGGGGACGCGAACGATTACGTGGGCAAGGGGCTCAGCGGCGGGAAGATCATCGTCTATCCGCCGATGGGGTCAACGTTTGTTGCCGAGGAGAACATCATCATCGGCAACGTCGCATTTTACGGGGCCACCGCCGGCGAGGCCTACATCGGCGGCATGGCCGGCGAGCGGTTCTGCGTTCGCAACAGCGGCGTTCGCGCCGTCGTGGAGGCGGTGGGCGACCACGGCTGCGAGTATATGACCGGCGGGCGCGTGGTCGTGCTCGGCGCGACGGGGCGCAATTTCGCGGCGGGCATGAGCGGAGGCGTGGCCTACGTGCTCGACGTCGCCGGTGATTTCCCCCAGCGATGCAACATGGCGATGGTCGGGCTGGAAAAGCTCGTGGACCCCGAGGAGATCCAGGAAGTGCGGGCGATGATTCAGCGCCACGTGGAATACACGAACAGCGAGCGAGGACGCAATATTCTGACGCTTTGGGAGGAGATGGCGCCGAAGTTCGTGAAGGTGATGCCCAAGGATTACAAGCGCGTTATCGAGGCGACACGGCGGGTGATGGCCGCCGGTTTGAGCGGCGACGAAGCCGTCATGGCCGCCTTCGAACAAAACGCCCACGATCTCGCGCGGGTGGGGGGGAATTGACGCGCTAAAAAGCAGCCATGGGCAAACCCACTGGATTTCTGGAGGTCAAACGCGAGCTGCCGGCGGATCGTCCGTCGTCGGAACGCGTACACGACTGGAAGGAGTTTCACCTGCACATGCCGGTGGACAAACTCCAGCAACAGGGCGCGCGCTGCATGGATTGCGGCATCCCGTTTTGTCATACGGGCACGTTGCTCAGCGGCATGGCGTCGGGTTGTCCCATCAACAACCTGATCCCCGAGTGGAATGATCTGGTCTACCGCGGTCTGTGGAAGGAAGCCCTTGCGCGACTGCACAAGACGAACAATTTCCCCGAGTTTACGGGCCGGGTCTGCCCGGCCCCGTGCGAAGGCTCCTGCGTGCTGGGCATCAACGAGCCACCGGTCACGATCAAGAACATCGAGGTCGCGATCATCGACCGCGGTTGGGACGAAGGCTGGGTGACGGCCGAACCGCCGAAGGCGCGCACCGGAAAGAAGGTGGCGGTGGTCGGCTCCGGTCCCGCGGGCCTGTGCGCGGCGGCGCAACTGAACCGGGCGGGCCACACGGTGACGGTCTTCGAGCGGGCGGACCGCATCGGCGGACTGCTGATGTACGGCATCCCGAATATGAAGCTCGACAAGAGCGTCGTCCAGCGCCGCATCGACCTGATGGCGCAGGAGGGCGTGACGTTTGTCACCAACACGGAAGTCGGAAAGGATTATCCCGCGAAACAACTCCTGGAGGAATTTGACGCGACCGTACTGTGCACCGGCGCGACCAAGCCGCGCGACCTTCCCGTCGAAGGCCGCCAGCTCCACGGGGTGCATTTCGCGATGGAGTTCCTGACGGCGAACATGAAGAGTTTGTTGGACGGACATCGCGACGGTAGCTTCATTTCCGCCGAGGGGAAGGACGTGATGGTGATCGGTGGCGGCGATACGGGGACGGATTGCGTGGGCACGGTGATGCGCCACGGCTGCCGGAGTCTCGTCCAACTTGAGATTCTGCCCAAGCCTCCGCCCGAGCGGGCCGCCAACAATCCGTGGCCGGAGTGGCCGAAGGTCTACCGCCTCGATTACGGCCAGGAAGAAGCCGCGGTGGCCTTTGGCGACGATCCACGCGTGTATTGCCAGACCGCGCGGCGATTCATCGGCGCCGAACAGGGCCACCTGACGCATGTCGAGATCGTCGAGATCGAATGGCGGAAGGACGACAAAGGCCGATTCGCGCCGAAGGAAGTTCCGGGCACGGAAAAGATCGTGTCGTGCCAGCTCGTCCTGCTGGCCATGGGGTTCCTCGGCCCGGAAGACCAGCTCCTGCAACAACTGGGCGTGGAACGGGACGACCGCTCCAACGTCAAGGCCCGGCACGAGATTTACTCGACCAGCATCCCCGGGGTGTTTGCGGCCGGTGACTGTCGCCGGGGCCAAAGCCTGGTGGTGTGGGCGTTCAACGAAGGCCGTGGCGCCGCCCGCGAATGCGACCGGTACCTGATGGGTCAGACTGATTTACCGTAGCGCCCGGCGAAAGATTCCTGAATCCGTCGCCACTGCCATCGAGTGGGTATCCCCCGTTTCTTCGCGCAAGATTCGGC
Organism: Verrucomicrobiia bacterium; assembly: GCA_052146795.1. Lineage (GTDB taxonomy): Bacteria > Verrucomicrobiota > Verrucomicrobiia > Palsa-1439 > Palsa-1439 > Palsa-1439. Next base: position 17,886 of record JBKQMH010000066.1, on the reverse strand, counting down.
GAGTGTGGCTTGCATCGTTTGGTGCCATGCTGAATTGATCTCCCCGCAAGGCCGGGCAGACCTAGATTTGAACGGGTGGATATCGGAGTCCGGCGCGGTTTGCGGCTGAACCACCTCCTTCCCCGTCAGGGATGGACAAACCCAAACACCTGGTTCAAAGTGTGCGTTGTCGGACTAATACATGCCTGCCTCAAACAAACGGTTGGGTCGGCGGAACTGTCGCGGGAGCACGGGGATTGCGTGTGTAGAATGCCCTGTGTCTTCTGGGGAATGAGTGCATCTCGCCAACGGCAGCAGTCCATCCTGATTTGCGTGTGTCTGGCGGTGTTGATTGCCGCTGTGTACTGGCCGGTGAGGCACGCCGGGTTCCTGAACTACGATGACGACGAGTATGTGACCGCGAACCCGCATGTACGGGGGGGATTGACGGTTCCGGGCGTGGTGTGGGCGTTCACCACGGGCTACGCAGCGAACTGGTTTCCGCTGACGTGGCTGTCGCTCGCGTTGGACTGCCAATGGTTCGGGATGAACGCGGGCGGACATCACGCGGTGAATGTGGTGTTGCACACGGCGAGTACGCTGCTGCTGTTCCTAGTGTTGCGGCGAATGACGGGGGCGACGTGGCGGAGCGCGTGTGCGGCGGCGTTGTTCGGGGTGCATCCGTTGCATGTGGAGTCGGTGGCGTGGGTGACGGAGCGGAAGGATGTGTTGAGCGGGTTGTTCTGGATGTTGGCGATGTGGGCGTACGTCCGCTATGTTGAGCAACCCAGTGGCTGGCGATATTTATCGGCCTTGGGACTGTACGCCCTGGGGCTGATGGCAAAACCGATGGTGGTCACACTGCCCTTCGTGTTGCTGTTGCTGGATTACTGGCCATTAGGCCGGACACCATGGGCGAAATCGGCGGCCCGCGAGCATGTCTCGACGCATCCAAGTCAATTGATAAAAGAAAAGCTCCCGTTTCTCGCACTGGGGGCCATGTCGGGTGCGTTGACGTATTGGGTGCAGCGTGTCGGCGGCGCGGTGGCGCCGCTGGTCAGGGTGCCCATGGGAATGAGGATTGCCAACGCTTTGCTCTCGTATGTGGGCTACGTAGGCAAAACGTTTTGGCCCGTGAGCCTGGCCGTTTTCTATCCGATTCCCGCTGGGGTATCCATGGTGGCTGTCATGATCGCAGGCACCGGACTGGTCGGGATAACGGCGGCGGTGATTTGGTGGGCGCGGCGTGGGCCATGGTTTGTCACCGGCTGGTTTTGGTACCTGGGAACCTTGGTGCCGGCAATTGGGTTGGTGCAGGTCGGGGCACAGTCGATGGCTGATCGCTACATGTATGTTCCCTCGATTGGGCTGTTCATCATGCTGTGTTGGTGCATGCCGTCCCGCGCGATGAAGCGGCGGGACCTGAAGGTGATTACCGGCGTCGCGGCGGCGGCAGTGCTGGCAGTTTGTGCGGTGCTGTCCAGAGTTCAGGTCGAGTACTGGAAGGACTCGGAAACACTGTTTCGCCATGCGTTGGACGTGACCCAAGACAATTGGCTGGCGCACAACAATCTCGGGATCGCCCTGATGGAATCGGGACGGATGCCGGAAGCGATCGAGCATTTGGAACAGGCGCTGCGGATCGAGCCGTACTACGCCCAGGCGCACAACGACCTCGGGAATGCCTTGATGAAATCGGGACGGATGCCGGAAGCGATCGAGCATTTGGAGCAGGCGCTACGGATCAAGCCCGATTTCGCCGGGGCGCACTGCAGCTTGGGGGCCGCCCTGGAACGAGCCGGCAGACTCCAGGACGCCATCGGACAGTATGAGCAGGCGCTACGGATCAATCCCGATCTCGCCGAGGCGCATTGCGACCTGGGGGCCGCCCTGGGGCGCGTGGGCCGGGTTGGGGAAGCGATCGAGCATCTGGAGCAGGCGTTACGGATCAGGCCCGATTACGCCGAGGCGCACTGCAACCTGGGGATCGCCCTGGTCCAAGCGGGCCGGATACCGGAAGCGATCGAGCATTTGGAGCAGGCGTTGCGGATCAAGCCCGATCTCACCCCAGCACAGACCGCACTCGCGCGACTGCAAGCTCGCCAGTAAGGGCAGCCTTCGGGAGCTCAAACGTATGCGGCTAACGGAGCGCGTCTGGCTTTAAGCTGGGCCTCTTCTCAGGCACCCGTTGTATCTGGTCCATCCGTCGAATACGTCATTCGTGCCTGGGAAAATCCGACCGTTGACTCGCCAAACAAAAGCGCTGGCGCCTCCCGCCATCGGGAAGCGCCCGCGCTGGTTATTTCGATGCCGTGTTAGGGCAGCAACACGCGGACGCGGAAGTACTGCTCGCTGGCGTCTACATTCGAGGCCGTCATGCTGGCGGTCAGACCCTGACCTATTCCACCGCTGAGGATGTTGGTTGAGCCAGAGCCGGGCACGACCTGGAATGTGCCGTTGTAACTCCCGTTGCCGCTGCCGGTGGAGTATTCCAGTATGTTGGTCCGCGACGCAACGCCCGGTGTCCAGGTGCTGTCTCCGCTGGCGCCGAGATAGGTCACGGTGATGTTGGTCTGGAGCGGCGAGCCCACCACCGCCCTAGAGACACTGATGACGTGCAGGTACGCCGCCGCGCTCGTGGGGCTGAAGCCCGCCAGGAACTTGTTGGTGTTGCTCATGCCATCACCCGTGTAGGAGGCGTTCCCGCCAGTTAACGAGCCGCTCAGGGTGTAGGCATTCGTCGCCCACCACGCGTATGCGTCGGAGACATAGATCGCCGCCGTCGCCGGACTGGCGCTGCCGTCGCCGCACGAATTGGTGACCGACAACGACGCCGTATAGCTTCCCGGCGTGGTGTACGCATAGGTCGGGCTCTCCGTCGATGACATGCCGCCGTCACCATACGTCCACACCCAGGTTGTGAGCGTACCGCTGTTCGCCGTCGATGTGTCGGTGAAGTTCACCGTCAAGGGCGCGGCTCCGCTGGCCGAAGTGGGCGTGAAGCTCGCCGTAGGCGGAGTACACCCTCCTCCTACTATCCCATTGAGGAAGTTGTACACCGCCAGATAGTTCGTGGACGCGGCGGCCCTGGTTACAAAGTAGCCCGCCATATTGACGCTGGGGCAGGAGCCACTATACTGGCCCAGGATTATGGCATCCCAACCCTGCGCGGAGTTAGCGATGCAATCAGCGTCGGGACAACTTGCCCCCGTGCTGTGCACGGCCCCCACGTTCCCAGTGAAACAATTAGCCACCAAGGAGACGCCGTCGGTGACGCCGGCCGATACGCCGCCCGGCGGATTGACGAATACGTACGCGTTGGACTCAACGAAGTCCGTCACGAAGTACACCTGATACAGCTGGTTGAAGTTGTATATGGCGCTGCCCTCTGGCCCGCCGCCGGTTTCGAATTGGTCGAGTTCGGTGGTCCACGAGTACCCGCTGCCGTTTGCTATAACGCCGGCGTCGTTCCAATTCAGATACGGGTTGCCTTGCTCGAAGACGTAGTTGGGGGAGGTGGGGGCATTTGTGAAGACAACGTTCATACCGGTAATGGCGTACGTGGGAACGTTATTGGTGACGTTGTCGACGATATTGAAGGCGTTCGTAACCGGCCCGGCCGAGATGTACTGTTCCGGTTGCTGTGATGAACCAGTCGCATTCACGCAGCCACCCGGTACCACGTACAAGTTCGAGGAAATCGTGCCACCCGGGAGGGTGGTGTAGACGATTTGAACCGGGTTGATATCCGGAGGCACGGCGCCTCCACCCCAACCGTTCTGGCCGGAAACGTTGCCCACCGCGTACGTGCTGAAGTCATCGAACACGCCGAATCCGACCTGAATGTAGATCGTGGGCTTGGTGGCGACTTGCGAGCTGGCGCTGACGTTGGAACACGTGAGGTAGTCGACATAGCTACCGTAAGCGCCAACTTCAGCGGTGTTAGCGCCATTGGCGTTAATTGACACGGTGATATTCACGGCCTCTTTGCCGGGCACACTGCCGCTCAAGCTGTTGTCGGTGACCTGGTTGACGGAACCACCAGCCCCCGATATCGCGCCTCTGAGACTGGTCCAATTATTTGACGCGAACGCGCTAAAGTTCAATGAAGTGGGCGTCGAGTTGGAGAGTGCGTAGGTAAAACCGGACGGTGCAAAGCTTCCGCTGCCCGGGTTCGATTCATAGAAAACACAGTTGGTGGTTGGATTAAGGTAGAACGCGTCAACCACTATTGTTGCCACGTTAGTATAATGGGCTACGCCAAGCGCGTTGCCGGTGTGCCAAAATAGGGAACCTGAATACGACTGTCCACCATTTAAGGTGTTGGCGTTCGAGTTGGCCGTCAGGGTTACCGTGGCGCTGCCACCATTGGCAGACAGCGTGGCACTCGAAGGGCTGACCATCAGCCAGTTGGGCCCCCCTGACACTGAGTATTCCGCGCTCGCGGTGCCGAAATTGGCCACCGAATACTGGACGCCATTGGCCGGGGTGAATGTGCCGCCCTGAGGCCCACGGAAATAGGGACCGTATGGCGGACCGACCTGGATCGGTCCCGCGCCGGGGCTTAACGTGCCCGAGTCGCCGCCCTGCGGGACAACCGCGATGCCGCGGGTATTAACCAGCCCGCCCGGAGCGAGGTAGGACTCCAATCGGCCTGCCTCTGGTTCGCCGGTCTGGTTGTTGTACCCGCTCGTGTCCTGTTGGTAGTACATGTCGGCATTGGTTCCTTCCGTAATGTACAAACTCACAGTCTGCCCATTCTGATACCCCGCCACGTCCATAGCATCCTCCGCCCCAATGCTCCCTTCGTAGGTCCAAGCGCTGCCTACGTAGCAGTATTTCTCAACGGCGCCACCATAGTTTCGATGCTCACCTGTGAAGTTCGCCGCGCTGTCGCAGAGGTACAGTGTATCGGGCGCGTTCCCGCCCTGATTGCCATTGCCCAGGTTGAACATCGCGAAGCCTTCCATGGAGCCGTTTGTCACCGGGGCAATAGTGACATAACTCGCGTCGAAAGAGTTGGTCGGCAACGCGTCGCCAGCGATCAGGTTATGCGCCGCGCTCGTGTCCGTCGCCTGGCCGAAGGCGGTGTTCCTGTCAGTGAAAAGTGCGGCGCCACCGGATATATTACCGTAGATCCCGATTGCCCGCGGGGTGTTGAGTATGGCTGCCCCGCAGACGGCCGTCGATACCATCGATCCCCGCGTCGTAAACCGGACGATGCTCTTGGTTGCTTGCCGGCCGGCCACCCAGAGGTTGGTGCCGTCGATGCTCGCCCCGGCGGTGATATCGTCGCCATCCTCGTCCACGTTCGTCAGGGTCGTTGTCGTGTAGATGTTGCCGTTACCGTCCACCAACCCGATGACACGAGGAACATCGGCTTCCGTGACCGCGTTTGTGGTATACGCACCTGAAATATCGCCATTTGTCGCGCCTTTGATTGTGCTGAACGCATAGCCCGTAAGGTTGGTCAGGTATGCGACACTGCACGCGTAGCCGGGCACGACCAGGTAGCGTCCGTCCGAGGAGCGTGTCATGTAGCCACAAGCACTTGACGAGCCATCGGCAATCAGCGGGCCCTGGTTGCCGACCCAGTTGGTCGGCATCATGATGGATTGGACCGGGGTAAGAGGGGTACAGCTAAAAATGGAACATCCCGCCTGCGCTATAATCTGATTGGTCGTATACTCATCCAGAAAGACGGTCTGGCCGAGGTTGGTCACGGTTTGCACCCCATCGCCGATGCGGTAAACGACGACGTTGCCCGCCGTAAAGGGTCCCGCAAACGCGCTCGTTCCCAACGCCAATGTCACCAGCACTGCTATCAAACCAAATATTCTCTTCATTTCCTTACCCTCATCCTTTCCCGTCACTGCCCTGGTTGGTTCATTGTTAAATCTTTACTTCCGAACGTTCCCGCAAATTATCGCCTCGCTGCCCCATCACGACTGACGGATCGATGTGCTTTACGCAACATTCGTGCCAAATTCCCCCGGTCATCCGCCTCACTGAGACCCAGTGCCCGCACCGAGGTATGGCCACCAGTGATACGGTATGCCTGGATTCCAGTCGCCATTAATGGTGCTATCAGCCCAATCAACAGTGCCCAGCGGGAAGGGGCAAACGTTCGCATTGCCCGACCTGCAGAAATTCCCAAAGGCGACCCATTCGACATGTCCATCACCCATAACAAAGTTCGATCCTCCCGAATGTCGCGTCACGGTGTCGTACTGGCCAGTGGTCTCGGAGTAGTTGTCTTCCGGTTCCTCGCAAAAAACAATCGTGTTGGCCGGCGCCGTCATCCGGTCGCGCCGGTATCCGACGCAGGTCGATCCTTGTTCGTGCAGGCACGCGCTCATCGAATAATAGAAAACCGGGTTACCGATGGTGGGGTTTACGCTCTTGTTGGTGGCACTGGGATCGACCCATACGCTATTTTCGCGCGGCGTCGGAGGGGTTCCCATGCTGTACAACGTGCACAGGGTCTTTTGCCCGACGTAGGGGGGAAGAACATTAAACCAGGCGTTTGTGTTGCCCGGAGCGCAGACCGAGTCGGGAGCGCCATCGTACGGGAAGTACTCGGTCCAGTCATCGTTGTACATGTTCAGCGCCAAGCCCCACTGGTGCTCGTTGCTGACGGACCTCGCGTTATTGGCCTTCTCCCTGGCCTTGGCCAGGGCGGGCAAGAGCATGCCCGCCAAAATCCCAATGATGGCGATCACCACAAGCAACTCGATGAGCGTAAAAGCGCGACTCGTTCTCCGTAACCAACCGACAATCATCTTCCGCATCTGAAATATCTCCTCCGGGCTTTTGGGAATCCCCGCTGTGGCGCCATGTGCTCGCTGTTAGTGCGCTCTTGCTCTCCGACAAGTGCCTTTCTCTAGTCAACGATTATTGGACATCTTCGTCCGGGATGCAAGAAAAAAATGCACAAGTTTTGCTAACAGTCGAAAAATAGTACGGAAATGTCCGCGTCGGGTTTCCAGCGGAGACCAGGCGATCTCTATTGGATTTGTAAGGCTCAGCCCTGCACCGTGTTACACAGCTCCACATCAATCGCCTCTCGCTGCCGCTGTCTTCCCGGCTGTTGCCGCGCCCCGGGTCGCGACACATTACCCGCCGAGATACACGACCAAATCAACTCAGTCGTAGGCCCCCATACGGAGCCGGCGCATGCCCGTGGAAGCCGTCAGGACCCTAGCAGCAACAGGATCTGCACCCTCGTGCTAGGCAAAATCCGCACATTTTTCGCATCATTATTTGCCGTATCTTCCCAGTCCGGCCCGCCATGCCTGGTGGCGATATGGTTGCCGCGCACCTTCTGTGCACGTGATTCCCGGATCGACGAGGTTTCATCCGGATCATAATTGTGTGGCGTTGTTGTCAGGCGGATGGACGGCGGTTACACTCCGTGAGAGAATTGCTGAAAGCAAGATGGAAATGCCTCAGGTGAAACACGCGCGACCGGGCACCGGCCTTCCGATCCGGGCCATCCTGCTCGTGGTTCTCACGCTTGCGACCTACACGCCGGTCCGGCGCAACGGCTTCACCTGGGACGATCACGCGCTGATCATCAACAACCCGATCATCAGGGACAGTGACGGGCTTCGCAAGATCTGGTTCACCACGGAGACGTGGAATTACTATCCGCTGACCTGGAGTTTGTGCTGGCTGGAGTGCCGGGCTTGGGGCAACAACGCCATTGGCTACCACGCGGTCAACGTGCTGTTGCACGCCGTCAATGCCGTCCTGGCGTGGCTGGTCCTGCGACGACTGAAGATTCCCGGAGCCTGGCTGGCGGCCTTGGTGTTTGCGGTGCACCCGGTCAACGTGGCGACCGTGGCCTGGATCACCGAACAGAAGAACACGTTGTCGATGCTGTTCTACGCGGCGGCGATCCTGCTGTACTTGAGGTTCGATGAAGAAGGCCGCTGGCGGTGGTACGGTTTGTCGTTGGGAGCGTTTCTGCTGGCGCTGTTCAGCAAGACGGCGGTGGTCATGTTACCCGTGGTCTTGCTGGGGTGCGTGTGGTGGTTGCAGGGCCGGGTGCGACGGCAGGACCTGCTGCGCAGCGTGCCGTTTTTCGTCCTGTCACTAGTCATGGGATTGGTGACCATCTGGTTTGAGCGCAATCGGGACCTGGGAGGACACGCGCCCCGAACGGAAGGCTTTCTTTCTCACCTGGCAGTGGCGGGTCGGGCGCCGTGGTTTTACTTGTACAAGGCGGTCCTGCCGCTGGACCTGACGGTCATCTATCCGAAGTGGCATATCGATGCGGGTCACTGGATCTCCTACGTGCCGGGGGCGCTGCTGGTCGTTTGCTTCCTGGTTTTTTGGTGGAAGCGCAGGACGTGGGGGCGTCCCCTGTTATTCGGCCTGGGCTATTTTGTCATCATGCTTTTCCCGGTACTGGGATTTTTCTATCAGGGCTTCTACTACTACTCGCTGGTGGCGGATCATTGGCAGTACTACTCCATCATCGGCGTCATTGCCCTGGCGGTCGCCGCCGGGGACGAGGCCTGCCGAAAGATCGCCCGCCAGCATCGTCATTGGGGAACGGCGGCCGCGGTGGCGGTGGTGACGGTGATGGGCGTGGCCAGTTGGCAGCGCTGCAGCGTCTATGCCGCCGATGAAAGACTCTGGCAGGATAACGTGGCCAAGAACCCGCGGGCGTGGCTGGCCTGGCTCAACCTGGGCCTGATTCAGTACTGGGACGGGCACCTAGACGACGCGATCGGATATTTCGAGCAGACGCTACGCGTCAATCCCGACTCTGCCGACGCGCACAGCAGTCTTGGAATTGTCCTGTTGCAACTCGGCCGGACGCAGGAAGCGGCCTCCCATCTCGAGCGGGCGCTGCGGATCGATCCCGATGAAGCTGACGCGCACAACAGTCTTGCATTGGCTCTGTTGCGCCTCGGCAGGGCGCAGGAAGCGATCCCCCACTTCGAGCAGGCGCTGCGAATCGATCCCAATGATGTCGACGCGCATATCAACCTCGGCAACGCCCTGTTCCAGACGGGCAAGGTGTCGGAGGCGTTCTCTCACTACCAGCAGGCATTGCGGCTCGATCCCGACTCCTCGCTGGCGCATGTCGATCTCGGAGTCGCCTTCGAGAAGTCGGGTCGGGTACCGGAGGCGATCGAGCAATACCAGCAGGCGCTCAAGCTCAAACCGGATTTGGCCGCCGCCCGAGACGCACTCCATCGACTGCAGCCGTCTCCGTGAGCGATTGAGGCAACCGGCGCGAGGCTCTCTTCCATTAGTAACGATCCAACCTATCCAACTGACGGCGCACGTGTATTAAGGCTAATTCCTGGGCGGAGTATCAGGCTGGCCCAATGTCCGTTCTCGTGACGGCTCGGTAACGAAGCGTCATAGCCCGAACGTGCTGACGGCGTGCAGTTGCGGGCGCCCAAGCGCCGGGAGTGTTCTCGATTGCGTGTGGGCGGGGCGTGTGGTTGGATTCGTTTGCATGACTGTCAGCCGGACAAGATTGGTTGGAATAGCTCTGGTGATTGGTGCGGTCACCGTCTGGCTGTATTGGCCGAGCGTCCACGGCGGGTTTCTGAAAGTGGACGATGGGGAGTATTTGCGGCAGTCGATGCGGTGGAACGGCCTGACGTGGAACGCGGTGAAATGGTCGTTTACGAGCACGGACCCGTACTATCACCCGCTGCCGCGGTTGTCCCACGTTCTGGACTACCAGATCTGGGGAACGAATGCGGCGGGTCACCATGCCACGAGCGTGTTTTTGCACGCGCTCAATGCGACGCTCGTGTTCGGGTTCCTCTGGACGCTCTTGGGCGCGACATCCTTGAGTACCGGCGAGCGGTTGACGGTGGCCTTGTCGGTGGCAGCGGTGTTTGCGATTCATCCGTTACAAGTTGAGTCGGTAGCCTGGATGTCGGGACGGACGCAACTGCTATGCACGACGTTTTGCATCGGCAGCATCTGGGCCTACGCTGCGGGTGCGCGTCGTTGGGTGGTGTGGGGATTGTTCGTGCTGGCTATATTGAGCAAACCCATGGCGGTGTCGCTGCCCTTTATCATGCTGGCGGTCGATTTCTTTCCGCTGCGACGGCACAAGCAATTGGGCTGGGGCCGGTTGCTGTGGGACAAGGCAGTGATGATCGCCATCGCGGCGCTGGTGGGGGTGGCGACGATGATCACCCAGCCACGGGAGGGCGGTCCGATGGCTCTGTTGGCGGCGGTCCAGCTGTCGGTACGCGTGTTCCGTGTGTTCGAGAGTCTGACGTTTTATTTTGTGAAACTGATTTGGCCCGCACATTTGTCGCCGGATCTGTCGCTCGGTCATCCGTCGGTTTTCGCGTCGGTAGTCAGTGTTGTCATGATCACGGCGGTGGTCGTCATGGAAAGACGACGCATGCCAATGCTGGCGGTGGCTTGGGGGTCGTACGTAATGTTGGTTCTTCCCATGCGCGGGCTCATGGTGGAAGGGTCGCAAGTGGTGGCGATGCGATATGCGTACGTGGCGATACTGCCGCTGCTGCTGGTGGCGGGAGCGGCGGTCGTGTGGTTGTGGCGGCGTTCGATGGTGGTGGCACGCCTCGCGCTGGTCGGTTTCCTGGCGTGTGAACTATGCGCCTTCGCCGCAGGCACTCGCCGGTTGATACCGGACTGGCATAGCGACGAAACCATGCATCGGGCCACATTGGTGGAATTCCCGGACTCCGAACAGGCGAATCGGGCACTGGCGACAGAGTTATCGGATCAAGGGAGGGCCAGCGAGGCGCTCGCCTACGCGCAACGAGGCGTCGAAATTGCGCCGCAAGTGTGCGAGGCGCACGTGATATTGGGGCGTGTGCTCCGTCAGTTGGGCCGGTTTCAGGAGGCCATCGGGCAAGATGAGCAAGCGCTGCGAATGAATCCCAATTTCGCACAGGCGCAGTACAATTTTGGAGTGGCCCTGGTGGGGATGGGCAAGGTGCCCGAGGCGGCGGAACACTTCGAGCAGGCGTTGCAGATCAAACCCGATTACGCCGAGGCGCACGTCAATTTGGGGGCGGCGTTGGTCAGGATGGGCAAGCCTGCCGATGCCATCCGACATTACGAAGAGGCGTTGCGGATCAAGCCCGATTTTGCCGAGGCACATAGCAATTTGGGGATGGCTTTGGCGCAAACGGGCAAGATCGAGGAAGCCATCGCCCACTTCGAGCAGGCCCTGCGGATCAAGCCCGATTTTGCCGAGGCACATAGCAATTTGGGGATTGCGCTGGTGCAGGTCGGCCAGGTGCCGGAGGCGATTGTACACTACGAGCAGGCGCTACGGATAGAACCTGACTTTGTGGAGGCGCACTACAATCTGGGGAACGCTCTGGCGCAGGTGGGCCGGGTGCCGGAGGCGATTGTACAGTACCAGCAGGCACTACGGATCAAGCCCGATTTCAGCGAGGCGCAGAACGCGTTGGCACGACTGCAAGGCGGTCAATAAGCGAGCGGCGAGGCGGCCTCTTTGTGTGTCCGTCTGACGGGGCTCGACCGCCGCGCGAAGCTCGACCGCCGCACCAGCAAGGTCTACCTGGAAAAAGCCAGCGGCCCCAAGTAAGTGTGTTGAAGAACTTGTCAGGATGAATGCGGTGAGACTGTCTGCAAATGGATAATGAACGAACCATGACCCCTTACCGTTTGGGAATCCAATTGACACGCACGCAATCGACCGCTACGCTGCGTGCGAGGACGGTTGGGCGCGCGACGTTGGCTGTTGCTGCAAACTCTGTACCACTAAACCATGCTGGCTGGGAGGGTCGGTGGCAAAATGAGCATGAACATAGAAACATGCCCTGAATTGGATTTCCTTCGGGTCAACGCAACGGGCAACTTTTCGTTGGAGGAGGCCAAGAGGACCTTTTTGGAAATGCTTGAGGCTGTTGGACGGCACAAGGCTGAGAAAGTCTTGTTCGATGGCCGGAGACTTACGGGAGAACCCAATACTATGGAACGGTTCTATTACGGCGAATTTGCGGCACAGGCCGTTCGGAGGTTCGCCGATCGCGGTGTGTCCCCTGCCACACACTTCGCGTACGTTCTTGAAGAGCCGGTGCTTGACCCGCGGAGGTTCGGCGAAACGGTCGCCAGGAACCGGGGCCTGTTTGTCAAAGCCTTCGACAACCTCGAAGATGCACTCGGATGGCTCGAAATCGCGCCAGCCGACAAGCCGGAAGTAGGCGGCGGCTAGCCGATTTTGCGTTTGAAGCGCAGGGCGCACAACGAGAAGAGCGCGGCGCCCATGACGGCGAGGATCAACAGGTGCCGCCAGAATTCCACGAATCCCGCCCCGCGCAGGATGATCGCCCGCATCAATTCGATAAAATACGTCGCCGGCAGCACCGTGCTGAACGCGTAGAAAATCCACGGCATCGTCTCCCGCGGGAAAATGAATCCGGAAAAAAAGATCGAGGGCAACGTGAACGTCAGGCTGATCTGCAGCGCTTCGTTCTGGCTCTGGGCCTTGGTGGACACCAGCAATCCGAGGCTGATCAGCGCGAAGATGTACAGGAACGCCGCCCCAAACAACATCACCAGGCTGCTGTGGATCGGCACGAAAAACACCCACCGCAGGATCGTGAACAGGAACAGCGCCATCGCCATCGAGATGCACAGGTAGGGCACGAGTTTCCCGAGCATCAGCCCCCACCGCGACATCGGGCTGACGAACAGGTTCTCCAGCGTGCCGCGTTCGCGCTCGCGCACGATCGACATCGCCGCCGCGAAGACCGTGGCGATCTGCAGCGCCGTGCCGATGACGCCCGGCACGAAAAAGTTCGGCGCGCGCATCGACGGGTTGTACAACACCTGCGGCCGCACTTCGACCGGCAGCTCGCGTCGGTTCGCCTCACCGAGGAGAACGTCCGCAGATTGGTGGAACGCCACCCCCAGCGCCGTGTTCAGGGCTTGCAGGGCAATCGTCGAGCTCGAGCCATCGATCAGCACCTGCACGTCGGCCTTTTGTCCCGCCCGCAGTTTGCGGGTGAAATCCGGCGGAATCTGAAGGCCGACATACGCCCGTCCCTGCCGCACCATCGCCTCCAACTCCGCCCCGCTGTTGACTTCTTTCACCACGCGAAACGTTTGCGTGTTCACGAACGCATCCACGAGCTGGCGGCTCTGCGCGGTGCGGTCTTCGTTGTACACGGCCATGGCCATGTGCTTGACGTCGCTGTCGAGGGCGAACCCGAAAGCGATGATTTGCAGCAAGGGCGGGAAAAACATGAAGTACAACGTGGTGCGGTCGCGTAAAATGGTGATGAATTCCTTGAACAGGATCGCCCGGAAACCGCGCAGAAATTTCGGCACGTGGAACATCAGGATTGCCCCCCCGTGAATTGTCCCGTCAGGGCCACGAACACGTCCTCGAGCGATGGCGCAATCGGCCGGATCTCCACCTTGTGAATGCCGACGGCCCGCAGCGTTTCCCGGATGGTTTCCTCGGGCAACGTTTCCTCGACCAACAAATGCATGGATTGGCCGAACACCGTCGCCGCCCGGACCCCGTCGACCGGACGCATCGCCCGCAGGCCCAGTGTGACGTGATCGCAGCTGACCTCCAACCGACGGGTCCCCGGCTGATTCACCGCCGGCAGTTTCTTCAATTCGTACGGCGCGCCGCAGACGATCAGCTTGGACATGTAGATGTAGCCGACGTGGGAACAGCGCTCCGCCTCATCCATATAATGTGTTGTCACGAACAGCGTCATCCCCGTGCTCGAAAGTTCGAATAGCAAATCCCAGAGGTCGCGCCGCGCCACGGGGTCGATCCCCGCCGTCGGCTCGTCGAGAAACAGCACGCTGGGTTTGTGGACGAGCGCGCAGGCCATCGCCAGCCGCTGTTTCCAGCCGCCCGAGAGCAGGGCCGCCCGCCGGTCGACATACGGCCCCAGATGCGCGAGGGCGATCAACTCGTCGCGCCGCGTCTTCATCGCCTCGCCGTGAATGCCGTATAACCGCGCGTAGAACAGGAGGTTCTCGTTCACCGTCAGTTCGTCGTACAACGAGAACTTCTGCGACATGTACCCCAGCGAACCCTTGATGGCGTTCGTCTCGGCGGACACATCGTGGCCGCCAATCCGGCCCACGCCGTCGCTCGGTTCGAGAATGCCGCACAACATGCGGATGACGGTGGATTTTCCCGACCCGTTCGGGCCGAGGAACCCGAAGATGGACCGTTTCTGGACGGAAAAGCTGACGCGATCGACGGCGGTGAAATCCCCAAACCTCTTGGTGAGGTTGTCGCACTGGATCATGACTTCCTGTGGCATGGGATAATCACTTCGGGAACGGCGGGACATGGGGAAACGACACGTCCACCGACATCCCCGCGCGCAGTTTGCCCGTGTCGCTCGGCAGGCGGACTTTGACGCCGAACACCTGGCGCACGCGGTCCTCGACCGTTTGGACGTTGCGGGGCGTGAACTCGGCCGAGCGGTTGACCTGTTCGACCGTGCCCGTGAATTCCTCGCCCGAGGAATCCGTGTGCACTTTCACCGTCTGGCCGACCTGGATCAGCCCGAGCCACGGCTCAGGCACATAGACCCGCACCCACAGGTGTTGCGGGTACAACAGCGTCGCCACCTCGTGATTGGCGGCGAGCACGTCGCCCAATTTGACGCTCAACACTTCCAACACGCAGTTCTCCGGCGCCGCGACCTGCATCTCGTCCAACTGCGCGTCGATTTCGGCCAGTTGCGCCCTGGTCTGCGCGATGCGCTCGGGCCGCGTGCCTTCGGCCAGCAGGTCGTACCGTCTCTTGGCCGCATCGGAGCTTTCCTGAAGGCTGTGTTCGCGGCTGGTGGCGTCATCCAAATCGGTCGAGGAATTGACTTTTTGCTGGTACAACTCGCGCTGGCGTTTGGCTTCGGCCATGGCGAAATCGAGTTGGGCCGTGAGCGATTCCCAATCGTGCTTGGCGGCGTCGATCTCGGCGGGGCGAGGTCCATGCACCATCTCATCGAGCAGCGCCGCCGTGTAATCGCGCCGGGCGCGAAGTTCGGCGGCATCGAGTTCCACGATGGGTTGGCCGTTGGTCAGCGTGTCGCCTTCCTGGGCGTGGATCTTTTCGACCCGCCCGCCGTACCGCGACGCCACATGGGCTTCATCCACCTCGACGGTGCCGGAAACCACGCGGGATCCGGTGACTCGTCGCGACAGCAGCCACGCCGCTGCCGCACTCAGCACCAGAATCAGTATCGCATTCCAAATCGCCGGTTTCCGTATCGCCACTGTCTCCTCCGTTATCGGGCGGCTAAAAGCAACAAAGCGCCATGTAATAAATAGCACCCAGCGTGCCCAGGGGGTTTTGGGGGGAAATTCAACCGCGCACCGAACGATTAACGCCAACTTTCACGGAAGCCGCACGCCGCTGACGTGTACAAAATCGTCACCGCTTGAAATGCCGCCCATCCCGACCGGCGTTGCCCCTGATATTCACAGGCAGGTGGAATTGCGAAAAGCCAAGCGCGCCGCAGCACCGGATAATTTGGCGTAGCTTAAATCCGGTGACGCACGACCCGGAGACTTGGCCCGTTGACGTACAAGACTTCGGGCTTTATGGTCATTTCCGCAGGCGCGCCAGGATTGCGAGAAGCGCGATTACTGCGCCGATAAACCATTTCCGCCGGTGACACCAATTCCTCAGCCGAGTTCTCCACCGGCTCGACCGACGCCGCTTTCGTTTCTTGCATCCGCTGCTTCGACATCTGCCGGTAAACTTTTTGTTCATACCAGCAAGGCGTTGAAGTTGCGGATTTGGCAACCGCCCCGCGCCCGCTCACGTTGCTTATGCTATCTTGGGAGCCTTCTCACGGTTGCATTTCTCGCACAGGAGTTGACCTCCCCGAAAACAACAGTTGCGTTAGTAAGCCGGGTTGGTGTATTGTAGTGCCAATGCGGGATTCCGCAGGTGGACAGCTCGTAAGGGCTGGCGTAGAAAGGACTCTGAAAGGAGTCCTTTTTATTTTACAGCCATTTGAAACCGTAGCCTTCCACCTGCCCGTGACACTCATTACGGTTGAACTTCGCCGCGACCGCTTCATAAATTCTCTTCCCGTAAACGTCGCCCGGATCCGCGATCAATCCTTTCTGCACGAGCAACGCCTGTTTGACCGGATACGCCAGCACGTCGGCCAGTTGCAGCCCCGTGATGTTGGCTTTCTTCGGCTGGATTTTGATATCCTTGCTCGTCAGCGCTCGCTGATGATTTTCATGGCTGTAATACGTCGTGCCGCTCTCATAGACGCGGCGGTAGGCCTGTTTCAGTTGCAAATCTTCCTCCTTGCCCCGCGACTCCGCCATCACATCGCCCGACGTGTTCTTGTAGTTCAGCCAGCCGCTATACCGCTCCAACATCGCCGCCAAGCAATGGTGATACGGATGAAATGGATCAGCGTACTGCCGTCTATGGCGCTGCTTGTCCAACACCGCGCAGACCATTTTGAACCGCGCCCGGCTGACTACTTCCAACAATCCGGCATCAAACCGGTTGCGCTTCTCCGCATCGCACAAAATACCATACGCCCCCTTGCGGTTGATGATGTCCGACCGATGCAAAATGACCGGGTTATCCGGTCGCTGACCAAACAGGCTCAGCTTGAACCGCTCAAAATCGCTCACGAAGGCAATGTAATCAACGCGGAGTTCAAACCACACTCCTAGCAACGCCAGATACCGGTGCGCATCGGTATCAACCTGTTCGTAGGTGTGATCGCCGGACTCGTCAATGTAGAGCCGATAACGCGGACGCGGCGGGATTAAGGTTGCTGTGGTGATTGCCATGATGATTATCCGGTCCCCACTTCACTCACGAGCCGTTGCAGTTCGCCACTACTTTCTTTCATACCGACCGTTCCCCCAAAAGATGACATCTCCTTGCATTTCAGCCTCTACAGGTTGTTTAGGGTCATCCCATGCGAATCGAATCTTGCGATCACTTATCTGATATGTTCCTCTGTTTACAACATGCCCATTACTAGCACTAAACACGGTTCCGTCATCGCTGAAGTCTAAGGAGAGCGTATAAGGAGGGTCTTGTATCACGTGCCCGCCATACAGATCCGATCTTCGGGGAGGGTAAAGCGGTCCCGTCGAGTAAGACCCGTTTAACGTATTTACCCTTTTTTCGAGACCCAGGGCACCTGTCAAAGTTACTGGTGACATAGACCAGCGATTGGCAATTAGAACCGCACGAAGAATTCCGAGGAACACAAGCACCACCCCGACGATCCCAATCAAGCCGAGCCGACGTTTAGGTTTTCGTGGAGGCAATGCGAGTCTTTCGCCTTGTCGAACGGGCGATTGCTCTGCCTGTGCGCTCGGAACCACCAAAGCAGCTTGGCACTTTGGACACGGCACACTTACTCCCGCGCCCGCCGCGTCAATTACGATATGCTGCCCGCACTTAAAGCAGTAGAACGAAATGTCCATGATTTGCTCCTTTGATCTGGCCGTCGCCCGCGCCGGTTTGGCGTGTCACTGCCGGTCATGTATCGCCTCAAGAATCGCATTCTCGAACGCTTCCTTCTTCAAGATGCAGGCAACTGCCCTATCGATTGCCGCATTAGATGGTTTCATCGCCTTAAGATCACGTGCTGGTTCCTTGGGCCGAAACTGAAATCTGTCAAGGAATCCGAGTAAGGCAGTTTTGTAGATCAGAGGCGCTAGATTGGTCAGCGGTGGTAGCTTTTTGTTCTTAAACGGGGAATGGCGCTTAATTAAGACCTCGCTTGAGTCTGCGTCGCCATTTGTAGGACGGAATGAAGTCATTGAACCGGTGCCGCGGACTGGTCAACGACGGAAAGTGCTTGGGCCGCTGTTTCAGCGCCCGGGGTTCACGTCGGCCGGGACGCAACGGCACCAAGTCACGGGCCAGATTCCACAAGAGATCCTCCC
>JBKQMH010000065.1:0-3633 GCA_052146795.1 Verrucomicrobiia bacterium | reverse complement strand
CCTCTTACCTACACTCTGAGTCTCTTCCATGGTAACACTCCAGGTGGTTCTTGCCTTGAACCACGGGTTGGAAGTGTTACCCTGTTTCCAATGAATTCCGGTCTCACGATCCGGTTGTTAGGACAATGCGATTTACCTCTTCGTGCTACGGCAGGGCTGCTGCCGGACGCAGCCGACAGACCGGGGAGATCTGGCCCCACGAGACACGCCTTCAGTACAGATTTCGGAGGGCATTTTTTCTCAATTACAAGGCAACTTCCATGCCATGCAACCAAACTGAGAACCACCTGATGAAAACCACCAGAAGACGCACGGTTCAGGTCACAAAAGCTCGCGCCCCGTACAAAAATGTCCCCATGGGAGATGTCCCCGTAGGGGAGGTCCCCATAGCAGGTTGTACGTAATCCCAGTCGCTCAGGAAGAACGGCTATCACATCTCTTAAGGCACCAGAAACTGCCGCTAGTGAAGTCTGGCGCTAGGATGTCTGCGTTGCGCCGCCGGCAAATCTTCGGCGCGTCTCGCTCCGCGGGTGCCGCGCTCGGCTTACTGGCCAGCTCGCAATCGGGCGAGCGCGGTTCGCGCCTCGGCGAAATCGGGCTGGATCCGTAACGCCTGCTCGTACTGCCCAATCGCCTCCGGCACCCGGCCCAATTGCGCCAGGGCCTTCCCCAGATTGTAGTGCGCCTCGGCGTACTCCGGCTTGATCCGTAGCGCCTGCTCGAAGTGGGCGATGGCTTCCTCGATCTTACCCGCGTGCGCCAAAACAATCCCCAGATTGTTGTGTGCCTCGGCGAAATCGGGGTTGATCCGCAGCGCCTGCTCGTAGTGGGCAATGGCTTCCTCGATCTTACCCGTGTGCCCCAACGCGGTCCCGAGATTGTTGTGTGCCTCGGCAAGATCGGGATTGATCCGCAGGGCCTGCTCGTAGTGCCCAATCGCCTCCGGCAGCCGGCCGAGCTGCATCAAGACATTCCCCAGGCTCTCGTGCGCGTCGGGATAGTCGGGCTTGATCCGCACCGCTTCCTCGTAGTGGGTGATCGCGTCCGGCACCCGGCCCTGCGTCATCAGAGCGCTTCCAAGATTTACGTGCGCCTCGGCGTAATCGGGCTTGATCCGCAGCGCCTCCTCGAATTGCGCAATCGCCTCCGGCACCCGGCCCAGTTGCACCAGGGCAGACCCCAGGCTCTCGTGCAGCTCAGCGCAATCCGGATTAATCCGCAGCGCCTGCTGGTAGTGCCCGAACGCCTCGGAAACGTTGCCGGCCTGGAGCAGTTGATTGCCCAAGCCGGTCTGTACCTCGGCATAATACACAAGCCCCGCCAACAGGTTGAACGCCACCGAGAAACCCAATAGCAGACCCCAACCCCAGCGCAGCGCCCGCCGCTGAACCGGCCGATCAGCCTGCCCTGACTCCGAGGTCGGGGCCAGTGCGCGCTCCAATCCAAGGATGCCAATCACCGCCAACAGCACCAGCACAGGCAAGAACTCCACTTCAAAGCGACCGGCGGTGCAGTAATAGAAGCCCAATGTCAGCGCCTCAATCCCGAAAAGCAAGGCCACCGCCGTTACAAACCAGCGCAAAGCATCGCCCGCCAGCTCGGATCGACCCCGCCACGCCAGCGGCGTCGCCAGCGCCAGCCATACCAACGGAATGGTGGTCAGGATGCCGAACGGGTCTTCCACATTACCATGATCCGACGGGACGGGCGGCATGACGATTCCCCGCACGAACGGTGAGCGAGCCGTCCAGCGCACTGGCTCCAGAAAATACACCCGGAAATTGAACCAGAGATGATGCAGACCGAAGAATTGTCGTGCCATCCGCCGCTCGGCGTGCAACTGGTAGTGCAATCCGAATTCGAATGGATTGCCGAAGCGCCGCGCATTGTACAGCATCAACCCCAACCCGATGAGCACGATCGGACCGGTCGCCGCCATCAGCAGGGCCCAAATCTTCCGACACTCTCGCCACGCTTGGACCACCGGCACCAGCAGGATGATCGCGCCCAACAACAACGAAGGCCGCGCGCCAACCGCCAGCCCGTAGGCCGCACTCGCCGCCATCAGCCACCGAGATCTTCGCTCCGGCTCGTGCAAGGCGCACCAGATCGCCCCCAGCGCCACCATCGTCAGCATATACCCGCAACTAATCGGTACTTCCCAGACATCGGACTGCGACAACAGCACCGGCACGCCCGTCGCCAAGCCCAGCCCCAGCACGCAGGCCACGACCACCCCGACGCTCACTTCCGCAAAATAGCGCCGCCAGAGCGCGCGCAGCAGACCCACGCTGGCAAGAAAACCCACGCCACAGAAGATCACCACCGCCTGCCGGTGAAACAGGTAGTGACCGGTCAGCGCGGCGAACGGCCAGAATAATATCAGCGCGGGCGTAACCCCAAAATACAGGTAGAGCCGGCCCTTGTAGTAGCTGAGGTCGAGTAATCCAGAAGTTCGAACATACGTGGACAGATCGTACGGGTTGGCGAGTTCCGCGAGTGCGGGCGGCGCCTCTTTTCTCACGCTGAGCTGGCCGGCGCGAAAGCCCTGCACCAACAAATTGTAGTACGCATCCGCCGCATTCGAACTCCCCAGTTCGAACGCGCCCGGTTGGACCACATACGCGTACACTCCGATGACCAATGCGCACACTGCCACCAGTGATCTCCACGCGTTTTTCATCGTGCCACGCCGACCAGCCGTTGGTAACGTTGTCGCGAAAATGTCATTTGCCTGATGTCATCTTATCTACTTCTCCAGTCGAACACACGCGCCTCGTAAAGCGAGGAACTCTAACAGCTTGTCCGCCGTCTCCACGTGCGGGGTCTCGTCGGACTCCGCTTACGGGCGGGCTTGCAGTCGGGCCAACGCGTTCTTGGCGGCGGTCAAATCGGGATTGAGGCGGAGTGCCTGCTCGTACTGTGCAATTGCCTCCGGCGTGCGGCCCATGTTTTCCAATGCAAGCCCCAGATTGAAATGCGCTTCGACGTAATCGGGTTTGCTTCGCAGGGCCTGTTCATACTCCCCAACAGCTTCCGGCAACTTTCCCATTCGCTGCAAAACGGCCCCGAGATTGTTGTGCGCCTCAGCGGAATCGGGTTCGATCCGCAACGCCTCTTCGTAATGTCGGATGGCATCGGCAGGCTTGCCCATCCCGACCAACACCACCCCCAGGTTGACGTGCGCCTCGGCGAAATCGGGGTTGATCTGCAACGCCTGCTCGTAGTGTGTGATCGCCTCCTGAACTCGGCCGACCTCCGCCAGGGCCACCGCAAAATTATAGTGCGCCTCGGCGGAATCGGGATTCATTCGCAGCGCTTGCTCGTCCTCCGCCATGGCCTCCGGCAGACGGCCCAACCGACCCAGTACATGCCCCAACGTCATATGCGACAGCCACAGTTGCGGCGCGATTTCGACATCTCGTTGCGCGTATGCCAGCGCCTCACTGGCCCGGCCTTGGTCCAGCAAGCCCATGGCGATGCCTCGGTTCAACATTTCTGAATCTGGTGATTCCGTTATGGCCACACGTCCGAGCGTTTCCTGATCGTGCCAATCCGGTATCACGTCACGAGTTCGGGTTCCCAACGCACACAGTTGGCCAATCGCCAAACCGACCAGCGCAACACACGCGA
>JBKQMH010000064.1:0-13006 GCA_052146795.1 Verrucomicrobiia bacterium | reverse complement strand
GGGCACGGGGTTACAGGAAGTAAGCTGCATTATCTCCAACGCCGGCGAGGGGATCTCGCAGGCCAACGGCACCGGGGGCCGCGATGTGAAACAAGAGGTCGGCGGGATCATGTTCCTGGAGGGGCTGAAAGCGCTGGCCAGGGACGAACAGACGCGCGTCATTCTCCTGGTGTCCAAACCGCCGCACAAAGACGTGTTGCGCCGGATCGACAAGCTGGCGAAGACAATCCGCAAACCCATCGTAACCTCGTTTGTAGGTGCGTCCGCACAAGAAGGTGGTCCCTCCACCCTCGAAGAAGCAGCACTATTTGCCGTTGCCCTGTCACGTGGAAAACCGCGCAATGAGGTCATCACCCAACTCACTACGCGGGATCAAGAGATCCGCCGGATCGCCAGGCGCGAAGCCGGCAAACGGAAGACGCGCCAGAAATATGTGCGCGGACTCTTCAGTGGCGGCACGTTCTGCGCCGAGGCTCAAATCCTTTTCAAAACCCTGCTGACGGGCGTGTACTCAAATGCTCCGGTGGGCAACACGAGGCAACTCCGGGATTCACTCGTCAGCCAGAAACACTCCGTGATCGATCTGGGGGAGGACGAATTCACCGTCGGCCGACCGCATCCGATGATTGATTACACGCTGCGGAATCGCCGCATCCTCGTCGAAGCGGACGACCCGGAGACCGCGGTCATTCTGCTGGATGTCGTGCTCGGGTACGGCGCCCATCTTGACCCGGCCGCCGAGCTCTCGATCGTGGTTCGCCAGGCGTCACGCAAAGTCTCCGTTGTCTGTTCGATTACGGGAACGAATCAAGACCCGCAGAACCGGGGCCGTGTTGAGGCCGCCCTGCGAAGGGCCGGCGCGATTGTGATGCCGTCCAACGCCGCTGCCTGTAAATTGGCGGCGCAGATTATTCAATGCCTGGGAAGAAAATGACGTCGATCAATCAACTGTTCGGCAGCGATCTGAAGGTCGTCAACATCGGTTTGTCATCCTTCAAGCAGGCGCTGGATAATACCCATACGACATCCGTGCAGGTCGACTGGAAGCCGCCGATCGAGGTCGATGTAAAATTGGCCAACCGCGTGAAGATGTTTCGCCTGTCCATTGAAAAAGCCAACGCCGAGGTTGTGAAGATCATCCTAAGCGGCATGCCACATCTCATCGGTTTGGAGCGGGCCATTGATGTGATTCCGGGGATGCAGTCGGACATGCTGCTGCACGCGGGACCGCCGATTACGTGGGACCGGATGTGCGGGCCAATGCGCGGAGCCATGATTGGCTCGTTGCTGTACGAGCGGAAAGCCGAAACCGCCGAGGAGGCCGAGCGGCTCGCGGCCTCCGGCGCAATCAAGTTCTCCCCCTGTCACGAACACGCCTCCGTCGGTCCGATGGCCGGCATCATCTCGCCGTCGATGCCCGTGTTCGTGCTGAAAAACGAGACGCACGGCAATTTCGCCTATTGCACGTTGAACGAGGGGCTCGGCAAGGTGCTCCGTTACGGCGCGTATGGTGAGCCGGTGATTGAGAAGCTGCGCTGGATGGAAAGCGCTTTGTACCCGGCCCTGAAGAGAGCCGTGGCCAAACTCGGGAAGATCGACCTCAAGAACATCATCGCCCAGGCGCTCCACATGGGAGACGAGGTCCATAATCGCAACCGCGCCGCCACGTCTATTTTCTATCGGACGATTGCGCCGGCGATTGTCACGACCTGTGATGATCCAACGGTCGCCGCTGAAGTCCTGGAGTTCATCAACCACAACGATCACTTTTTCCTGAACCTTTCCATGCCCGCCTCCAAAGTCACACTGGACGCGGCGCGAGGCGTCACCAATAGCAGCGTCCTGGTCGTCATGGCCCGCAATGGCACCGACTTCGGCATCCAACTCTCGGGCACCGGCGACGAATGGTTCACCGGTCCGGCCGATGTGCCCGACGCGTTGTTTTTCCCGGGTTACACGCGGGCGGACGCGAATCCTGACATTGGCGACAGCGCGATCACGGAGACGAACGGATTGGGCGGATTCGCCATCGCGGCGGCGCCAGCCATTGTCCAGTTCGTTGGCGGCAGCAGCAACGACGCGATTCGGTACACGCAACAGATGTACGAGATCACCGCAGGCGAGAACAACATCTACCAGATACCCTATCTGAATTTCCGCGGCACGCCGACGGGGATCGACGCGATCAAGGTCGTCGAGAAGAACATCCTGCCGTTCATCGACACCGGCGTGGCCCACAAGGAACCGGGCGTTGGCCAGATTGGCGCCGGGGTGTTGAGCGCGCCCGCCGAGCCGTTCCAGAAAGCTTTCGCGGGATTGGCCAGAAGTTTAACCAAGAAATGAGGGACAGCCGATGAATACCAAGCAATTCCTACAGTTCATGGACAAGGTCCGTGTGTACGACCTGACGCAGCCATTGAGCATTCACACGCCGCCATGGCCCAGCTACATGCCGCTGGGCATCCAGTACTTCAAGCGCATCGCCGGCGCACACATGGGACAAGGGGCCAACGGCCAGATCATCACGACCAGCAATCATGTCGGCACGCACATGGACGGGGAGATTCATTTTCATGCCAGCGGCCGATCGATTGGTCAGGTTCCGATTGACGAGTGGATTGGCCCCGGTGTCGTGGCCGACATTTCCAAGGACGTGGGTGACTACGATCTGTACTCTCCAGAAACGATCACGAAGAACGTCGAGGTCAAGAAGGGCGATATCCTGATCATCAATACCGGCTATCACCGCTACGCCTGGGACCAGAGGCAATCCGATGAGTTGCGGTATTTTGTGAAGCACCCCGGCCCCGGCCCCGGCTTCCACCAATGGGCGTTGGACATGAAGCTCAAGTGGATCGGCGTCGATTGTGGTAGCGCGGACCACCCGATGAACACCATCATCCGCAACTGGCACCCGGCGCGGTTCGCCGAAGCCGAGAAGAAATTGAAGGCCAAGTACGGCAAGAATTGGGATGCCCTGTTCCCGCCGGACGAGTACTATCAGGTCATGCATCTGAAGTTATTCCCCAAGAAGCTGGTGCACGCCGAGAATCTCGGTGGCGAAATCGACAAGGTCAGCAATCAGCGGGTTTGGATTGGCTGCTTCCCGCTACGCGGCATCGAAATGGAGTCCGCCATGTGCCGCATCGTGGCGCTGCTGCCGCCAAAATAGGGAGATCATTATGGCAATCGCGCACGAGTTTGATTACGTGAAGCCCGGCACGTTGCGCGAAGCGGTCAAAACACTTGCGCGCTACGGAACGCGCGCCCGCGTTCTTGCCGGCGGGACGGACCTGGTCACGTTGATCGCCGAAAACATGGTGGCGCCCGACGCCGTGGTGGACATCAAAGGCGTTCCCGGTCTGGACAAGATCGAATTCAAGAATGGCGTCCTCACGATCGGCGCGCTGGTCACGTTCAGCGACCTGCGAGATTCCCCGGTCGTTGCGAAGAAGTTTCCCGTAATTCACGAGATGACCGGCTGGGTGGCCTCGGTGGGCATTCGAAACCGGGCCACGATGGTTGGCAATATCTGCTCGGCGGTCCCCTGCTGTGACAGTGGTCCGATTCTGTTGGTCTATGATGCCGCCGTACAGGTGGTCGGCCCATCGGGCAGGCGAAAAGTGCCGCTACGCGACTGGTTTCTCGGTCCGCGCAGGACCGTGCTGAAGCGCGGCGAGATCGCCACCGGAGTAACGGTCGCGTTGCCCAGGAAGAAACATGGCGCCTGTTTCGTCAAACTGCGCCGGTACGAAGGTGAAGATCTCGCGCAAGCCAGCGTGACGGTCCTCGCATACGCGGACAATACGTACCGAATCTCTTTCGGCTCGGTCGCGCCGCGTCCGATTCGCGGGGAGAGAATCGAAGCCTTGTTGGAAGGCCGAGCGTTGTCGGACGATCTGATTCAGAAAGCGGTGCGACTTGTGCCGGAAGAAATCGCCCCGATCACCGACATCCGCGCGACCAAGGAGTATCGGATGCACATGGTGGGTGTGATGCTGGAACGGGGACTGCGGGCGGCAGTTGCGCGAGTCAACGGCGCGGGTCCCGCATATGGCACCAGCGTGATATAGGAGCGACCATGACAAAACGCATCACTGTAACGCTCAACAAGGAGCCCCGCAGCTTTGTTGTCGAGCCCAGCGACATCCTCCTCGATGTCTTGCGGGAAACCCTGGGCGTAAAGAGCCCGAAGATTGGTTGCGAACGCGGCGACTGTGGCGCCTGCACGGTTCTCCTGGATGGCAAAACCGTGCGTACGTGCCTGATTCTGGCCATCGAGGCGGACGGCCATGAGATCACGACGCTTGAGGGATTATGTCAGTCGGGGTTGACGCCCGTGCAGCAGTCACTGCTCAAGCACAACTCCTTCCAGTGTGGATTCTGCGCGCCCGGCATGGTGCTCTCAGCGACGGAACTACTGGTTAAAAACCCGAGCCCGTCCAAAGACGAAGTCAAAGAGGCCATCTCGGGCAACCTATGTCGTTGTACTGGTTACGAACCGGTCATTGACGCCATCGTGGCTGTCGGCAAGAAAGCGGGGAACCGCGTATGAGCTCGCTCAAAGTTGTTGGCGAATCGCCTGAACGCATCGACGGGCTGGAGAAAGTCACGGGAGCCGCCATTTACGTGGACGACATCGATTTCGGCGCGAAGCTGCTTCACGCGGAGATCGTCGAAACCCCGTACGCGCACGCGTTGATCAAGAGTATTGATACATCGGCCGCGGAAAAGGTTCCCGGCGTCGTCCGCGTGATCACCGGCAAAGATTTTCCGTACCGCTTCGGATTGTACATGCAGGACCGGTTCATTTTCCCGAGCGACCGCGTCCGATTTGTGGGCGAACAGGTCGCCGCCGTGGTCGCGCGAGACGCGAAAATCGCGAAGCGGGCAGCCAAACTCGTGAAAGTGGTTTATCAGGAACTGGAACCCGTCCTCGATCTCACCAAGGCCTTGCGGGACGACGCGGTGTTGGTTCACCCCGACCTTGGCAACTACACACGTTGCCCGTGGTTCTTCCCGCAAGCGGGTACGAATATCGCCCACTGGCGTAAAACGAGGAAAGGCGACATCGAGAATGGGTTCAAGGAAGCCGACGTCATACTGGAAGACACCTACACGGTCCCGCGATATTCCCATTGTGCGATCGAACCGCACGTGATCGTTGGCCTCTACGATTTGTCCGGACGGCTGACGCTCTGGTCAGCTTCCCAGTCGCCGTACACGCAGCGAAATGTAATGGCGCAGGCTTTCGCGCCTTTGGGGTTGTCCCACAAGGATATTCGCGTTGTCACCCCGTATGTCGGCGGCGGCTTCGGCGGCAAGGCGGGCGTGTCGATGGAGATCATCTGCGCCGCGTTGGCCGTCATGGTGAAGGGCCAGCCGGTCAAAGTGCGCTGGTCCCGGGCACAGGAATTCTATAATACCTACCAACGACAGGGCGTCATCGCGCGCATCAAACTGGGCGCGAAGAAAGACGGCACGATTACGGCGATCGAGCATTCGTTGCACTGGGATGCCGGCGGTTACGTCGAATACGGCGCCAATGTGGTGAATGCCGTCGGGCTATCCGCCACCGGACCATACCGCATCCCGAACGTAAAAATTGATTCCGTCTGCGTGTACACAAATCTTCCGCCGAGTGGCCCGTATCGTGGGTTCGGGTACTCGGAATTCCACTTTGGGTTGGAGTCCCACATCAACCGCATGGCGAACAAGCTCGGCATGGATCCGGTCGAGTTTCGGAAGAAGAACGCCATCCGCGAAGGTGACACGCTGGCGTATGGCGCGAAGATGAATCCATGCGGCATGCAGGAGGCCATCGACCGCGTTGCGGCGGAGATTGGTTGGGGGAAGAAGGAACACTCGAAAGACCCTGACAAGGCCATCGGCAAAGGGTTCGCCTGCTTCTGGAAGGCGCCGGCCATGCCGCCCAATGCCGCCTCGTGCGCGTTTATCAAGTTTAACGAGGACGCCAGTTTGAACGTCACGGTCTCCGGCATGGAAATCGGCCAAGGCCTCCTGACCGTGATGGCCCAAATTGCCGCCGAGGTCCTGACCGTGCCGGTCAAGAAGATTCGCGTCGAGTTACCGGACACCGATCGCAATCCGTACGAATGGCAGACCGTCGGTTCCCACGTGACGTGGGGTTGCGGCAATGCGGTGAAAGCGGCGGCCATCGAGATGCGGGGCAAGATCTTTGAAGTTGTCGAGCGGGCGCATGGTCTGTCCCGCGACTCGCTCTATCTTGAAAATGAGCGCGTGAAAAGCCGGGAACGGGCGGATTTCGACTTGCCATTGCGAGATTTCGTCATTAACGGCATTCAACTGAAGCATGGGAATTTCATCGGCGGACCAATTCTCGGCAGTGGCATGTTCATGCCCGAATTCACCTCCGCATTGAGCGACCCCGAGACGAGTCAGGGTGGTCATCCGAACGTGCACTACACGGTGGGCGCTGCGGCTGTCACCCTCGAGATTGACAAGAAGACCGGCAAGGCGCATGTGCTCAAAGCCGTGCTGGCGGTGGACGCGGGTAAGGCGATCAACCCTGTTCTTGTGAAAGGCCAGATTGTCGGCGGGGTCGTTCAGGGGCTGGCGACGGTGTTGTACGAGGACATCCGGTTCGACCAGAAGGGCAAATTGGTCAACGCCAACTTTACGGATTACAAGATCCCGACCTCGATGGACGTGCCGGACGAAATCGTTCCGATTATCGTGGAGGTGCCGCAACCCGATGGCCCGTTCGGCGCCCGCGGGACCGCCGAACACACGATGATTCCGTGCGCGGCCATGGTGGCCAATGCAGTGGAAGACGCGCTTGGCCGGCGGATGAAGACCATGCCGCTAACGGCCGAGAAAGTGGCGTTGGAGTTACTGGGCATCCCCTACGATGACGTGAAGGGATCGACCATGGGCCTGTGTTTTGCCGGGCATCCGGACGCGTACACGTTCCACACGAAAGCTCCGGCAAAGAAGTAGAACTCAACGTCGGCTAGCGCGCCGACAAGCAAGCTCCGGCAATCACCAGAATTGCTCCGAGTGTCTTCTTGAGCGTTATCGGATCCTGCGGAGATTCCAGCACACCCAAGTGGCTGATGACCATGGCCATCAGAATTTGACCCGAGACCAGCAGAATAAAGAACGTTCTGGCTCCCACTTTGGGAATGAGAAAGGTCGTGCCGACAATAAAGAAGGCGCTGATGATCCCGGCGAGGTGCAGATAAACGGGCACGTTCCGAAGTTTGGCCAGCGTATGATATTCGCCTCCGACGATAAGGATCAAAATGGAGGTTATGGTAGCCACCACGAAGAAAACGGCTGACGCGGCCATGGAGGATGCCAGATATCGCGACACCGAACTGTTCATCGGCAAGTAGACGGAAAGTATCGCCCCCATTAAGAATGCGACAATCGCGAACATGGATGTTTGCACTGTGTGTTCCTCCCGACCAATGATCTTACGGTTAAACGCCACCTTCGTTTCGGTCACCGCTCCGCCACCGGTGAATCGACTCAGTATCCCGGGGGGCGCTGAAATGGAACCGTCAACCCGGCGATCCGCTCGGCGGCGGCCAGCAGCTTCATCTCACCCCAGCGTTGACCAACCACTTGAACGCCGATCGGCAGTCCTTCGCTAGATCGAGTCAGTGGAAGCACAACGACCGGGTTGCCCGTCAGGTTGAATGGACTGGTATAGGCCGTTCCTCCGAGCCGGTACGGCACGCGGCTGTCGTCCACCGGTATCGGCGTGCCGGGCGCGCAATGCACAAACGCAGGGCCAACGGTGACCGGGCACAGCAGAACATCCCAGGATTCAAAGAACTGTTCCATCGCAGCAATGTAGGTGTCGCGTTTCGCCAACGTGGCGGTGTACTGCCGCAACGTCGCAT
This sequence comes from Verrucomicrobiia bacterium, assembly GCA_052146795.1. Taxonomy (GTDB): domain Bacteria; phylum Verrucomicrobiota; class Verrucomicrobiia; order Palsa-1439; family Palsa-1439; genus Palsa-1439. The sequence continues at coordinate 5,114 of JBKQMH010000064.1, read as the reverse complement.
TCAATCTCCGGGCCATGCCGCGGATCTCGGGATCGTCAGACTGCGCGCGCACGTCGAATTTCGCCGCACACTCCTTTTCGAGCTCGGGCGGCATCGCGCCGCCGACTTCACACTGGCGCAACTCGCCGTACGTTTCCCAAATTCCCGGGAAATCGATGTTGACTGGCATGCGCCGGGCAACAGTACATCCCCGTTCCTGCAGCGCTACAGCCAATTTCTTCAGTGCCGCCCGTGTGTCTCGGGTCACCGGTATTCCGCCAAATTCATCGACCCATGCGACGCGTAGATCCTTCCATGCAGGGTCCGGGGCCGGCGTCAGTGGCAACGGTGGAACATCCGGATGATAGGGATCCGGGCCGGCCATCACTTGCAACGCCAGCACCAGGTCTTGCACACAACGCGCCAGGGGCCCCGGCGTGGCCACGTGGCGTACACTTCGTTGCCCGGGAAGTTCCGGAATGTGGCCCGTGAGAGGAATCCGATTATTCGTTGGTTTCAACGAATAAATGCCACAAAAATGCGCCGGGATGCGCACCGAGCCGCCGTAATCGCTTCCCAGTTCGAGCGAAGACAAACCGGCCGCGATTGCTGCGGCGCCACCCCCGGTCGAACCGCCCGGTGTGCGCGCATGGTCCCATGGGTTGTTCGTTCGACCAAACACAGGATTATCGGTCTGGAAGCCATGCACCAGCAGGGGAAGATTGGTTTTCCCCACCACGATTGCACCGGCTGCTCGAAGACGCGCAACCGCGGTAGCGTCGGAGTCAGGAATATGGTTTGTCAAAGGTGGAAAACCGCTGGTTGTCCGTAGGCCGGCCGTGGCGAAAGAGTCCTTGATGGTCACCGGCACGCCGTGCATGGGCCCCCAAACTTCGCCCCGTGCAATGGCTGCGTCTGCTTCCCGGGCTCTCGCACGCGCATTCTCCTCATTGAGCGTGACGATTGCGTTTAGGGCCGGGTTGTAGCGGGCGATGCGCGCCAGAAGTGCGTTCAACACCTCGACAGCCGAGGTGCGGCGTTCACGAATAGCCGCTGCCAGCTCGTGCGCGGTCGCGAACGTCGGATCGTTCACAGTCCTCTTCCTGTGTTGCCCCAGCGCCAACGAGCCGGCTGTGGTTGACTTCGATTTCGATGTAGTTATCACGAGACAAGATCCCTGATACCGCGTGCCTGTGACCGGGCGGCTCTCTTCGTGCCGTGGTAAAAGTGTGAATTCAAGGATCCCGCTGATCGTGCACCAATGTCCCGCGTTTGTCCACACCCGAGGTGGTAGAGTGAGCGACCAGAGACCCAACCCCAACCGAACCACATTGCCGAAGTCTCGATAAGATCCGTGCCGATTGTGGTGATGTTAAATCCACCGACGAATTCCTGAAGAAAATCGCGAAACGCTACGGGTTCCAGCCCCACCTCAACAGGGGTTCCCAATTTTACCGTCCCAAGCTACTCCAGAACCACGACTCGCTTTTGGCCGTCTGGGTAATACAAGCCCAGTGCATTATCCTGAGAGTCTGTCACAAGCCAGGCATGCCCAAGAAAAGTTTCCTGTTCATCCCTCTCCCCCGGTTTCAACTCGCCGTACCGTTGCCGTCCTCCCTTGAAATCCAGCCAATAGATCTTCCGCAGTTCCTTGCTTTCGTTCAGAAACACAATCCGTGCGGCAACCGGCGTGGGCGAACTGGAGCAGATTCCCGCGATCTCCGCAGGATGCTTTTGACCGTTCGGATTGGCAGCGACTGCTTTCGGTTGCGGTGCCCCAAGTTCCGCCGCCTTCTTCGGGCTGTAGCCGAATCGTTCCCGAAGATCCGGCGGAAGCTTCTCCAGAGGAATTGTCGCGACACCCGTCTTATGGAAAATCGTAATCGTCGTCGGTGTGATGGTCCCCCAGTGGAAGTTCTCGTACGTCACGCCGTCAATGGTGATGGTGGGGTTGGTGTCATCGCCGCGCACCATCGCCGCAGCGAAAACACAGCACAGCAAAGAAATCCAAAGTATTCTCATACTGGCGAGTCCTTTCGAGTGAGAACCATAATTCCCGCCAATCGCAATGGCAAGCCCGTCGCGGCCCGATTGAATGAGAATTCTCGCAGCCAACTGTTACCGAGCGCAATTCGAGGAATTCCCAAAGCCTATTGACTCCCCGCTGTGGACGATTTGCGAACCCTGGGGTTTGAACCTCCGAGGGCAGCCGCTGCGCCATCGGCAAATCTTCGGCGCATCTCGCTCCGCTGTTGCTGCGCTCGGCTTACTGGCGAGCTTGCAGGCGCGCCAACGCGTTCTGCGCCTGGGTGAAATCGGCCTTGATCCGCAACGCCTGTTCGTACTGTACGATCGCCTCCGGCACACGGCCCACCTGCGCCAGGGCGTTTCCCAGATTGTAGTGGGCCTCGGCGTAATCGGGATTGATCCGCAGGGCCTGTCCGTAGTGTGCGATGGCTTCCTCGACCTTACCCGTTTGCGCCAAAACGATCCCGAGATTGTTGTGCACATTGGCGTAATCGGGGTTGATCCGCAGGGCCTGTTCGTACTGCGCGATCGCTTCCGAGACCTTGCTCACACGAATCAAAGCAGTCCCCAGATTGTTATGCGCTTCGGCGTAATCGGGATTGATCCGCAGGGCCTGCTCGTAGTGTGCGATGGCTTCCTCGATCTTACCCGTTTGCGCCAAAGCGATCCCCAGATTGAAGTGCGCCTCGGCGTAATCGGGATTGATCCGCAGCACTTGTTCATACTGTCCGATTGCATCGCTGACCCTGCCCTCCCGCAAGAAAACATCTCCCAGATTGGTATGCGCCATCCAACACTGAGGGTTTTTGGCGAGCGTGTCCCGCCAAAGAGTTTCCACGTCTTGATAGATGCGGGTCTGCCTCCATGTGGACACGGCCAGTACCAACAACAGGACTGCGGCGGCGACCGTTCCCCAATTGCGGCCCCATTGACCGGCTCGCTTACAGATCGTGGTGCCAGTGCTCACGGCAAGAGAGATCAACCCAATACAGGCCAGGTATTGAAAATGGTCGGCAACGTAGGAGAAGCGGAATGGAAAGACATCAAAAAACCCCAAGGCGGGCACCAAGGTACCCCCAAAGCACAAGACAGCCACCAGCGGCCCCCTTCCGACCCGCGATCGCAGCAACCACAACACGATCAGAACAACCAGGGCGGCCAGCGGGAACACGTACTGCCACGCCACACGGGCATCAATTTCCCACCGGGGATAGATGAAGGTGAGGGGGTGCGGCCAAACCAGCTTGCCGGCGTAAAACCACAACGCGCGCCCCGCCAGCAGACAGCGCTGGAGAAATGAGAGCGACCACTCCGGCCCACTCGCGCCGACATGATGTTTCTCCAACCATGCCGTCATCAGCCCGAGTGTGATTCCCAACAGGAACATCGGACTCAGCACCCCGAAGTCCTGCCGTTCCACCCGCCCTCGTTTCCACCAGAGGAGAAGCACCAGTACGGCTGGCAGCGAACAGGCCACCGTCTTGCTCAACAGGGCGCAGACGAACAGCGCGATGGCCAGCCAGTAGAAGCGCCAGGCAGGCGCACCCGGCCGGGCCTTGCCCGACAGCGGTCGGAACCGGAAAAACGCCAGCAACGCCCCCAGATAAAACGTCGTGGAGAGCAGGTTTTTGAGTTCTGAGACCCAGGCCACCGACTCCACCTGCACCGGGTGGATGGCGAAGATCGCGGCCGCGAGCCAGGCGCCCGGGATCTCCAGTTGCTGGAGCACCATCCAAAGCAGCAGGGCGTTCAGTACATGCAGCAGGACATTGACAGCATGGTACCCGAACGGCTGCAGTCCCCACAGATGATACTCAATCCAAAAGCTGGTGAGTTGGAGCGGGTAGTACTGCTGGTCGGCCAACGGCTCGAACCAGATTTGATGGAGGCCATGCAGAGAGCGCAGATTCAGGTTCTTCGTCACATGAGAGTCGTCGTCCCAGATGAACCCGGCGTGCCATGTTGGCTGGTACGCTGCGAATGTGACGACTGCCAAGACCAAAGCCAGAAGCCAGGGGCGGTGCGCGAAGTGGGTTTCCGTTGCAGGGGACGCCACCGCCACCGTCTGTTGATGCGGAACGTCATCCATGGGCTTCCGCCTTCTCATCGAGCGGATAATAGCATGTAACAACCCAAGAATAGAACAGCCGGTCTGACCCCGGCCTTACCGTTCCGATCTGTCTCCCCGGTTTGGACGATTTGCGAACCCTGCGGTTTGAACTTCCGAGGGCAGCCGCTGCGCCATCGACAAATCTTCGGCGCGTCTCGCTCCGCTGTCGCTGCGCTCGGCTTACTGGCCAGCGTGCAGGCGCGCCAACGCGTCCTGCCCTTGGGTGAGGTCGGGCTTGATCCGTAACGCTTGCTCGTAATGCTGAATGGCCTCAGGGGTGCGCCCCAGCTGCTCCAACGCGACCCCCCAGTTGAACTGCGCCTCGGCAAAATCGGGCTTGAGACGCACTGCCTGCTCGTAGTGGCCGATCGCCTCCTGCACCATGCCCCGTCTCCTCAAGGCGGCTCCCAGGTTATTGTGTGCCTCGGCGTCATCGGGTTTGAGACGCAACGCTTGGTCGTAGTGGCTGATGGCCTCCTGCACCTTGCCCTGTTTCATCAGGGCGGCTCCCAGGTTATTGTGTGCCGAGGCGTAGTCGGGACTAATTCGCAACGCCTGCTCGTATTGCTCCATCGCCTCCTGCACCTGGCCCAGCCCCTGTAGTGTTATCCCCCAATTGTTGTGCGCCTCGGCACACCGCTTGGCACTCGCTAACAGGTTAAACACCACCGAGAAGGCCAGCAGGAGGCCCCATCCCCAGCGCATCGCGCACAGGCGGAGTGACTGGCTACCCAAGGCGCGCTCCAAACTCAAGATGCCTACCACCGCCAGCAGCACCAATGCGGGTAGGAACTCCACCTCGTAGCGGATGGTCGTGCTGATGAAGAACAAAGCGGGCAACACGCAAGTCCCAAACAGCAAGGCCACCGCCGTCACAAACCAGCGCAAGACCAAGGCTGTTTGTCGCGACCAGCCCCGCCCCGCCAGCGGCGCGGCCAGCGCCAGCCACACCAGCGGAATGTTGGTCAGGACACCGAAGGGAGTCTCAACCGCCCCG
>JBKQMH010000063.1:0-2869 GCA_052146795.1 Verrucomicrobiia bacterium | reverse complement strand
GGCAGCGGGGTGGCGCTCGACACGATACGTTGGGAGAGAAGGTAAAGGCGACGGCGGTATGGGTGCTTCCGCTGACGCCGGTGCCCGAAATTCGATCCCCCTCGCGGCGATTGGCAAGGCCTTCGTCCGAGGCGTCGTCAGAAACCACGCCACGGACCCGGTCACACAAAGGTATCGGAGCGTGCGACGGGAATCCAGCCGATCCCCTCGGCAGCGGGCAAAAACACGAGATTGAAGATGGGCCTCCCATGAGCCTCGACATTCAACCTGTGCTCAGTGGGCTGCCTCGCCACTTGCAGAATTTGGCGCTCTGAAGGGTGATAGCGTTAGCTGGGAGCGATTGAAGCTTGTGGAAAACGCCTAACCTCGGCGCTTCCGGATCGCCAGCCCAAGACCGATTGCCGGAAACATCCAAAAGTAGCTCGGCTCCGGCGCCGGCGGCGCATCAGCAGTAACCGTAATGTTGCCGACTGCAATAAGCCCATCCGAATCACTTAGCTGGACTGTGTCAAAGGTCCCACCACTGAAGCTGAAGTTGGTCCCTTCCGCTAAGCCGACAACCACCGTTCCCGTCGCGCTGGTTGAGCCCACCTCGGTTCCTCCAATCCCTCCCAGATACGCGACGAGTTCGATCGTGTCGCCAGGGAGGGTGCCAAAATCCATCGAGATGGAATCCAACAAGGTTGGGCTGCCCCCGCTGAACCCGATGGTCACAGTAGAAGGAAAGTCCACGGTGATCAGCATCTCTGGACTCCAACTGACGGAGCCAGTTGTGGAACTGGTCATGCACCCGCTAGTGAGGAGAGTGTCGGTACTGCAGCTAAAGTTCGCGGTGATGCCGTTGTTTGGGTCCGAGAACGGCGTGCCCTGCCCGACGACCACATCCCCGTTGATGAAGATGCTGCTGGCGTGCAGCGGAATCGCCGCGATAGCCAGTGCGCAAAACACGCTCGCCAGGGTCGTGATAGAACTTTTTCGCATCTGTAACCCTCTCTTAACTCAACTGCGTCAATAGGTTGCGCAACCCGGTCTGGCCCGCGGCCGGAATTTCCATCTGCGGCTGCAGGCTATACGCCCAATCATCTTCCAGGGAAGGCTACCAGAGATTTGCCTCCACTGCAATGCTAACTAAGTTAGTACGGACAATCCCTTCCGGACCCTCCCCGGTCAGCGACACAGGAAGGTCGTTCTTCTGCAAGCCCAGGTCCGGCATGGATACGACAACCTGGTACAATCCCGAATGGTTCGGCACGGCCTTGACCGCCGCCGGTAGGGCTTGATATTCACCGATTTGCACGGAAATATTGGTCAAGTTGCCGATGCCTGTGGCGTAAAGAAGCAGCCGTTCGCCAGGGACCGCCGGCTGAGCGGGCACCCGATAGTTTCGGATCATCGCCACGTTGTCCGTGCCTTCCAGGAGAATCCATCCCTGGCCCAAGCCGGAACCGTCCAGGGAGAAAATGCCGGGAGCGGCCGAGCGAGCCGTCGTTCGACGCGGCTCGGCCACACCGTGGCCGGTCTCGACAACCAACTGGATTTCACTCCCCGGCATGGAATCCGGGCACAGAATATTCAACTCGCTGCCGGAGGCGGACAGGATCGGAACCGGTATGCCGTCGGCCCACACTTTGGTCCCCGCAAGTTCCGTCGAATTGCCGGAGGGGTCCGAGGCTGCGGAGCCGTCCGTCAGCCAGCGGCCCTCGATCGCGGCGATCGCGCCCGGGCTGCAGGCCAAATCCCGCGAACGGGTGGCGGCGTTTACAATGCGGGTAACCACCGGCTCTCCGGAGTCCACCTGTACCGTCACAGAAGCACTGGCCTTCCCCCCGGCCGAGTCGATGGCAGTGAAATTGATGTCGTGAGCGCCGAGTTGCGTGCCGTCCGGCGTCCACCCGAACTCTCCGGTTGAGGAATCGAAATGTGCGCCGGCCGGCAACGCGCCAGCGGATAAGGTTGCGGCCGAATCGGACGGCGACACCTGGAAGCGAACCTCGGTTCCGTATTTTACGAAACGCGGCCCAGGAACGTGGATCGGAGTGGAACGGTCGGGAGTGACTGCCAAGGTTTCCTTGACCGTGTCCGGCCCCAGATTGGCCGCGACAACGATCCCCTCGCCGGAGCTGACCGCATCGACCTGGAATTCCACCGTCGATTGACCCGGGCGCGTCACCACTTTCTCAGGCAGCCGAAGCGAGGCGCTGGAACTGGAAAGCTGCACCACGGCCGTGGTCGATTTCTCAACATGATCCAAGGTGATGCTGCAAGTCCCCCGAGCTCGGGCGGTGAGAGATTTCGGAGTGCACGATATCTGAGCCAGTTGTGCCTGCGTGTTGTCGCTGGTTGGCGCTGTGAGGCTGATGCTCGTCATGGCGGCGACGCTGTTGAGCGTGACAGTAAGCGTTGCGGTCTGATTGCTGGCGATTGCTTTTGCCGCCGAAGCTGTGAAACTCCCGGTGGTTCCAGTAGTGATCACCAAACCCGAGGGTGCCGTCAAGTTCGCGTTATTGCTAGCGATCGCGACCACACTAAGGCCCACCGTCGGTTCGTTCAGCGTAACGGTGCACATGCTGGAGGCGCCCGCGGCCAAGCTCGTGGGATTGCAACTCACAGAGGCCGGCGTTACCCCGGCGACGAGGCTAATAGTGACACTGCCGGAACTGGCGCCAAGGGTGGCCGTTACGGTAGCCGACTGGGCGCTGGAGACCGTATTGGTGGATACGCCGAAGGTGGCCGAGGTGGCGGTCGCGGGCACCGTGACCGATGCCGGCACCGTCAGCGCGGTGTTGGTGTTGGTCAGGGGGACGATGGTTCCGCCCGTAGGCGCAGCCTGGCTCAGGGTGACCGTACAGGTAGTGGACGAGTTGGCTCC
>JBKQMH010000062.1:0-2792 GCA_052146795.1 Verrucomicrobiia bacterium | reverse complement strand
TTCAGCACTTCTGACGCCTTGACCAGGTGGAAGAATTCGGAAATGACTGTCTATGACGGCCGTTCCGCGAACCACGTGGGCGTTGTGACCGGCGTGCGCGAGATACACGATAGTGGACTACCGGGTCAAGTGAGGGGACTATATCAAGATAGTCGCGGGCGGCTTTGGGTTACAGCGCTTGGCGGGTTCGGCTACATGGAAAATGACAAGTTTGTTCTCATAAGAGCCGTCACCGGTGAGACTAAGGGCTCGATCGCCGAGGGCGCCGACGGTCTGTGGTTTTCTTATGAGAATGCCCTTTTTCATTTGGTGAATGGCAGCAGAGTCGAACAGATTCCTTGGGACACCCTGGGTATCAAAGACGTGGGTGGACGGATTGCCGTTGATCCTTTGCAGGGTGGGCTGTGGATCGGAATCCCCCACGGTGGCATCGCGTATTTGAGGCATGGTCATATCGAGCGCTCCTACACAACTGCCGATGGGCTCGGCGAGGGCCGGATTTCCCACCTCCGAGTCGACCGGGAGGGCGCTCTCTGGGCCTCAACTGAGGGCGGTTTGAGCTTTATTAAGGATGGCCATGTTGCGACCTTATCCGCTAAGAACGGCTTGCCCTGTGACGCAGTTCATTGGTCGGAAGAGGACGCCGACCATTCGGTCTGGCTGTACCTGGAGTGCGGATTGGTGCGCGTATCTGCGTCCGAGATGAGTGCGTGGGTCGCAGACCGCAATCGAACCGTGCGCGTGATGTTGTTGGACAGTTCCGACGGAGTGGCGGCCAAGTCAGTTATGTTTGGCGGTTCCAGCTCTCCGGTCACAAAGTCCTTGGACGGGAAACTCTGGTTCAGTGTCGAAAACGGTGTCAGTGTCGTCGATCCGCGTCATCTTCCGTTCAACAAGCTTGCGCCGCCGGTACACGTCGAGCAAATCATCGCCGATGGCAAGACCTACTGGCAGAACTCGTCTGGTGATGCATCGTCGTCGCACCCAAGGCTTCCCCCGCTGGTTCGCGATCTGACGATCGATTACACAGCATTGAGCCTGGTTTCACCAGAAAAGGTACCCTTCCGCTTCAAGCTGGAGGGCCAAGACAAGGACTGGAGAGAGGTAGTGAACGACCGCCGGGTGCAGTATTCGAACCTCGGCCCGGGCAACTACCGCTTCCGCGTCACGGCTTCCAACAACAGCGGCGTGTGGAACGAGGAAGGTGCGGTTCTGGATTTCACGGTTCTGCCTGCTTACTACCAGACGAACTGGTTCCGCGCGTTGTGTGCGGCAGTTGCCCTCGGGCTCGTTTGGGGGCTGTTTCGACTTCGCATTCGGCAACTGCAGCAGCAGGAACGAAAATTTCGGGAAGCCATCGAGACAATTCCGGCCATGGCCTTCACAGCTCTGCCCGATGGCTCGCACACGTTCGTCAACCAACGCTGGGAGGAGTATACGGGGTTGAGCGTTGGGCAGGCGGCAGGCTCGGGTTGGCAGGCTGTAGTGCATCCGGATGACGTGAAGCGGGTTCACGAAAAATGGCGGACATCGGTGACCTCCGGCGAGCCGCTGGTGTACGAGGCACGGTTCCGTCGAGCCGATGGGCAATATCGTTGCTTCCAGGTGCGCGCTGTGCCGCTGCGGGACAGACGAGGCAAGATTCTCAAGTGGTACGGTATCTCAACTGACATCGAGGATCGCAAGCAGGCCGAGGAGAAATTTCGCGGGCTGCTGGAATCTGCGCCCGATGCGATTGCGGTTGTGAATCGTGAGGGCGAAATTGTTTTGGTCAATGCGCAACTGGAAAAGGTGTTTGGCTATCAGCGAGCCGAGGTGTTGGGAAAACAAATTGAAATGTTAATGCCGGAGCGGTTCCAGGGCAAACATCCGGGAAACCGTGCGGCTTTTATGGCCGACCCTCGCACGCGGCCCATGGGATCTGGGCTGGAACTGTACGGCCGGCACGAGGATGGTCGTGAGTTTCCGGTGGAGATCAGCCTCAGCCCGCTGGAATCTGAGGAAGGCGTGCTGATTTCCAGCACCATTCGCGATATCACGGACCGAAAGCAGGCCGAGCAAAAGATTCGGCAGAGCGAAGAGGAGCTTCGACAGTTGGTCGATGTGATTCCGCAGCAAGTCTACGTTTTCGACGCGGATTGGAGTCCGCTTTTTGCCAACCAACCAGAACGGGAATACGCCGGCTTGACTCTCGAAGAGGCGAAGTCTAAGGAGGTCTTTGCCAGAAAGATTCATCCCGAAGATCTGAGGAAGTTAGAGGCCATCCGTGAGCGCGCGCTTTTGGAGGCTGCCCCTTGTGAGCTGGAGGCACGAATAAGGGGAAAAGACGGGCAGTATCGATGGTTTTTGATCCGGGACAATCCGCTGCGGGATGAGCAGGGACGGGTGCTCCGGTGGTACGGGACGCGCACCGACATCACCGAGTGGAAGAATGCCCAGGAAGCATTACAGCAGGCGCAGGCAACCCTCGCGCACGTCACACGATTGACGACCATGGGCGAAATGACCGCTTCGATCGCGCATGAAGACAATCAGCCGCTGTCGGGGATCATCAGTAACGCTAGCGCCTGCCTGCGTTGGTTGGCTGGAGATTCGCCTGATCTGGAAGAAATCCGGGAAGCCACCCGCGACATCGTCCGCGACGGCAAGCGGGCAGGTGAAGTGATCGCCCGCATTCGGGCCTTGACAAGAAGGGGGGCGGTAACTAGAGAAAGGCTGGACCTGAATGAAATCATCCGGGAGGTACTCACTCTCATCGGCGACGAAACGAGGAGAAAGAGTGTAATCATTCG
>JBKQMH010000061.1:0-3799 GCA_052146795.1 Verrucomicrobiia bacterium | reverse complement strand
GCGGGTCACGGAGTCGGGGGTGGAGCGGGCACGCCCTTGGCAAGCGGGCCGCTTGCGCCACCAAGGCGGGGGCGGACACGACCGGCCCGGACGCGCTGGGGATTGCGCCGTCGGCAAACATTCGGCGCGTCTCGCGGACTCGGCTTCGCACGCTACAGTTAGGAGGACGGCGCGGTCAGGAGACCTGCGCCGAACAAGGCGCACTCAAGGGGCGAGGAGACTTGGCAAAAGCGGCGCGCCCGGCGGTCGCGCCCTACCGTAGGAATTGCGAGACGGCGCGAAACCCTGCGGGCTTCGCACGCTACAATCGAAAAGGGCGATCATCGGTCGAGGAACTTCTTGAAGAACGGGGATTTTTTGTAATCGCGGGCGACGCGGTCGAGGATCCGGTCGCGATGGTCGATGAGGCGTTTGGGTTGGCGCGGCTTGAAGTGGTCGAGGGCGTAGGCGGTGATCAGGGGCAGGGCGATGGTCGAGTCGACGTAGCAGACGACGGCGTCGGGGAGTTTTTTCGGGTCGACCTTGCCCCAACTGACGGCTTCGGAGGGGGTGGCGCCGGAGAGGCCGCCGGTGTCGGGTCGGGCATCGGTGATTTGGAGGAAATAATCGTGGCCGTTTTCGTTGAGGCCGAGGACCTCCTGGATTTGGGGCTCGGTCTGGAGCATGAAATTTTTGGGGGAGCCGCCGCCGAGGATGAAGACGCTGGAGTTGCGGCCATTTCGTTTGGCGTCGTAGACGATGCCGGTGGTCTGGTTGACGTCGCGGTTGACGTCGAATTGGAGTTTGTAGCCGGCGAGGCTCATGGCGGCGACGTTCATGCCGATCGAACTGTCGCCCGGGCTGCTGGTGAAGCAGGGGACGGCGTATTGGTAGGCGACGGAGATGAGCGAGGTATTTTTGAGGCCGAGTTTGCGCTCGCGTTGGTGGACGTATTTGCCGAGGAGATAGTGGAATTCGTCGGTGCCCATGGGCCGCTGGAACTCGGGACCGCTGATGACCTGGCGGATGAAGGCGTCGGTGTCGAGCAACACGGTATAATCGAAGAGAATGTCGTAGATGCGGATAATGTGGCGTTTGCGCAGGTCGACGTCGTCGAGAAACGGCGAGCCGCGGTACAGCTTCATGTCGAGGCCGTAATGGATGTCGTGATAGAGGTTGGCGCCCGTGGTGACGATCCAGTCGATGAAGCCGGCTTTGATGAGCGGGATGAGACAGGAAATGCCCAGGCCGGCGGGCACGAGCGCGCCCGTGAGACTGACGCCGACCAGGCCGTTGCGGGGCAGCATCTTCCGGGTGAACAATTCGCAGCCCTCGCGGAGACGGGCGGCGTTGTAGGCCTGGAAGGTGTCGGCGACGAGTTGGGACGCGCGGGCGCCCCGGGCGGCGGGCCGGGGATTGAGGCGCGAGAATCGGCTGAATTTGCTGACGTTTTTCATGTGGCAGAGATTTTTCTTCGTGCAAACGTCCGGGCGAGCCCCTAGAATTAACAAGCGGGTAAATTTTTGCAACCTATTTAGGAGGCACATTCCATGGAGCCACGAGAGATACACATCGGCCATAGTCCCGACCCGGATGACGCATTCATGTTTTATGCGTTGACCCACGGCAAACTGGACACGGCGGGTCTGACGTTTAAGCATGTCATCCGGGACATCGAGAGCCTGAATCATCTGGCCGTGGAAGGTGAACTGGAGGTGACGGCGCTCAGCGTGCACGCGTATGGTTACGTGATGGACAAGTACGCGCTGGCGGCGAGCGGCGGAAGCTTCGGGGACAAGTGCGGGCCGATTGTGGTGGCGCGAAAACCGATGGACGTGGGGGAGTTGGCCGACGACCGGATCGCCGTGCCCGGCACGATGACGACCGCGTATCTGCTGCTGAAATTGCTGCTGATGAATTTCAAGTTCGAGGTGGCGCCGTTCGACAAGATCATGGAGCTGGTCAAGAGCGGCGAAGTGGACGCGGGGTTGTTGATTCATGAAGGGCAGATCACGTACCAGCAAATGGGGTTGCACAAGATTGTTGATCTGGGCGAGTGGTGGTATGCGGACACGGGATTGCCGACGCCGCTGGGCGTGAACGCGGTGCGCAAGGACCTCGGCAAACAATTGATGCGCAAGATTTCGGAGTTGCTGACGGCGAGCATCCGCTACGCGTTGGAGCATCGCGAGGAAGCCGTGGCCTATGCGCGAGAATTCGGTCGTGGCATGGACGCTGCTATGACAGATCGGTTTGTGGGAATGTATGTCAACCCGCTCACACTGGACATGGGGCTGAAAGGCCGCGAAGCCATCGCACTGTTGTTGACCCGCGCTTATCACGCCGCGCTGGTGCCGCGCCCGGTGAATCTGGAGTTTGTCGAGTGATGGCGCACACGGGAAGCAACGAGGGGCGTGGCGCGTGAAGTCAGGCGGGCGTGTTTCCATCCTGTCGCGAGGGCTGCTTCTGTTGTTGGTGGCAACACCTGTCTGTCGCGCGGCTTGGGACTTCACAGCACCAGGTGAACCGAACCGCAACTGGAGCGCGGCCCTCAGTAGCAGCCTGCAATATGACGACAACTGGAACCAGACCGAGTTCGACCGGCAGTCAGGCTTCCGGTATTACACGGACCTCACCCTGCGCGCTAAAGTTCCCTGGGAGCGTTTGCTTCTCAATGGGCAATACGATTACGCGGTTGCGTACCCGAATAATTACTTTTTGGGTGGAGTGAACGAGAGTCACGCGCTGAACGTTTCGGGGATCTACACCCTGAACCCGAGGCTGACACTGAGCCTCAGCGAGAATTTTGTCGATTCGCTCCAGCCGCAACTGGTACAAACGGCCGCTGGAGTACCCATTAGCATTATCCAGGCGGGTACGTATCTTTACGACGCGGTCGGGGCCAATGTGACCTACTCGTTGACACCCCGCTGGACCGTTGGCATGTCGGCGGCTTGGGACATCTGGAGGTATCAGGAAGCGCTTTACGCAACCAATAATAACCACGAGGATTACTCGGTGACGCTTTCTGCCATATACTCCGTGGATACGCGTACGACTGTGGGCGTGAATTACCAGTATGCTGGGGACATCTACACCAATCCCGGCTTCAAGAACGGTCTGGACGCCTATTCCAGCACCGGGTATCTGTCCTTGGCACACCAGTTTAATCCGAAGTTGGCGCTGGTGCTCAATGGCGGCTATACCGTGCGCAATGCGGAGGACGGGACCACCAGCACCTCCCCGTCCGGGTACGTCTCTCTCATCTACAATTACGGTCCGCTGGACACGATCTCACTCATTGGTGCCGAATCATTGAGTGCAGCCAGCCTCCTGTACGAGCGAAATTACAGCGCAGAGGAGACAACGAGTCTCGACCTGCGGGTCAATCATCGGTTTACGGCCAGGCTGCATACGGTGGTTGAGGCCACGTACGCATACAATACGTTCACTGCGGCGCTGCTCAACCAGCAGCTTCAGGTGCGGAACACGACGCCAAACGACGAGGCTATCACGGCGCATTGGGGAATCGGCTATGATTTCCGGCTCTGGCTGTCCGCGGGAATGGATTACTACTACACCAGACTTCTTTCTTCAGATGTGAACTTGGTTCAGCCGTATTCCCGTGACCAAATCAGCCTGAGCTTGACCCTGGCCTACTGAGTGGGGGGGTGAAAGGCACGGCTTTCGGCACGGGAATTGCATGTCTTCAGATGCGAATGGAAGAATGGCGGAAACATCACCCGATCAGCAAGATTGGCAAGGTGTTCTCGAGTGCGGAGTTGCCACTTGACTTTTCACTTGCCTGCGGGCTGAACTT
>JBKQMH010000060.1:0-5188 GCA_052146795.1 Verrucomicrobiia bacterium | reverse complement strand
GACAGGTTGATCAATGCCGGGGTCACTGAGGTCAACCGAGGCATGTACACGGCCGTGGCCGTCAAGACACTGGAATCTCAGCTAGCTGCAATTGGCTATGTCCCCAGTGACATTACCTATCTTGGCCTCTCGCATTACGACGACGACCACACTGCAAATGCCAACCAATTTGCGAGTGCTATATGGCTCGTGCAACAACCGGAGCGTGATGCCATGTTTGCCGAGAAGGATTCTGATCGCGCTCCATACGAGGTGTTGAAAAGTAGCAAAACTAGGATTCTGCACGGCGAAGATTACGACGTGTTCGGCGACGGTACGGTGGTCGTCAAGGCAGCCTACGGCCACACGCCGGGGCATCAGGTGCTCTACGTCAAATTGGCCAGGACCGGCCCAGTCTTACTGGCTGGCGACCTTTACCACTATCAGGAAGAGCGCGGCACGCAGAAGGTGCCGAGTTTCGAATCTAATAGAGAGCAATCACTGGAAAGCCGGGCGACGATGGAGGCTTTCATCAAGAAGACCGGCGCTCTCCTCTGGATCGAGCACGATCTCGCCAACTTCAACAAGCTCAAGAAGGCTCCAGATTTTTATGAATAAGCGGCGGAGACATCCATGAAAAACCTTAGTCTGGTCGCAATCATGTCGGCTTGTATAGCTGTTGGCGTGGCAGCCGGGTACAGACTCGCCTTGGCGCGTGAGCACAATCGCCTGGAACGCAATAAAGCCCTGGCTCGGATCGCCGAGGAAAAAGTGTACAGCGGAAGGAATAGTGAAAACGCCATCAAGGTCGCGCGCGAAATCTTCGCGAACGATTACGTGAGTCACGATTGGACAGGAGATAGCACCGGGGGTTTACCCGGATTCGAGAAGGGCATCGCGGCCAACCGGCTTGATTATCCCGACTGGACCGAAAAAGTGGAGTCGATGGTGGCGGAGGGTGATTTGGTCGCTGTGCGGATCCTCTCCAGTGGAACTCAAGCACGAGACCTGGCCGCGGTTCCACACGTTCAGCCCGTTATCCCGAACAAGCATCGCTTTGTGCGATTTCCAGAAATCGAAATCTTCAGAGTGTCCAATGGCAAGTTGGCTGAACAATGGGACATCTCTGACGGGTGGGACGCCAATACTCAGGCCGGACTCTTTGACCCGGACCACTGGCCCGAGTCGGTATGCGAAACGGCCCCAAAGCGGTGATTGGTTGCATCATGCGATTTGTCCTGGGACCAATGGTGTAAGTAGATTTCACTCACAACCGCGTTAATGAGTGCAATGGCGAATGTTTCGCCAACGACGACCAGGCCGTCCAGTTTCTGAGGTGTCGGCAAACTCTACCTTGGGTTTACTTCCCGCTTGCCCGTCACCGCCAAGAATCCTTCATTATTTCTGCTAACAACTCATCGGTACAGCTAGTCGCCGCCCTGGCGTATACTTCCGCGAAATGAAACCAGACCCGGGTTGGACTCGGGTGTCAAAATTGACTTTTCTCGACGTGGGAGGTCTTGCAAGTGGCCATCAACAACTCATCTGTGGAACCGGACATCCGCCATGCGATGCGACGGTTGACAGCAATGGTGAAATCGCGGTTCACGTTACTCCAGCTTCTGCGGGCTACAATAAATTCACACCGGGCGTCGACCTGATCGCCGTGAGCCGCGATGGAGGGAAGACATGGCAGAAGCATCCGGCACCAGGCGAGCGTGATTGGAATGCTGATTGGAACAAGGGAACTCCACGCTGGGTAGAACCGGTGGCCTGGGATGCGGATGGCGCTCTCTATTCTCTCTGGGGCTCCCAAAAGAGGTCTCGCGACCGCAGCATCGTGCCGCTGCTTGCTATTGACAAGGATTAGGACGCACCGCCGGCGCCAACGCTGTGTTGATCGAGCCATCGCCAGCCGTCGCATACCAGTCCGGGGGATTGCTCTGCTGCTCGGTTTCATCCGTATCCCAGGTCCAGAGCAGCCAACCTTTCACGGAGTAAGGGCAGGAATCAATCTGCCAGTTCTGCAAGCGCGTTACGGCGTCGGTGATCAGCGGGAAGTCGGATTCATTGGCGTCGAACTCACCCATCAGAACCGGTTTCTGTTGCTGGTAACCGACAAAGCCGTAGTTCTGTACCAGTTGGGGAAGAGCCAACTCCGAGCTGCTGTCGGGAGAGGAAATTTTGACGAAATCGACGGTGGAATTGGCCATCATCGGATAGAGCTCGATCACGCGGGGATCGCCGATCCGGGTAGGGTTCGGTGTCTGCGGCCAAAAGAACCCGACATCTACCAGCGCGGTCGGGTCCACGGCTATGATCGCAGCGCGTACCTGGTTGGTGAAGTAGATCAATCCGTTGTTCATCATCTGCTGCTGGGAAGCTGGACTGCTCATATCGTACGTCTGCCCATCCGCCGCGGTTACCATGCCGCTGGTCCAATTGAGTGGAGGCAGGCTGGAATCGAAATAGAATTCATTTCGCAATTCATACGAAAAGATCGCATCCAGATGCGCTCCCTGACTCACAAGCGCCTGTGCCAGGTCGTGAAAGAACTGCGCCGTCGTAGCCACGCCGCCCGAGCACAGGTCAATCATATTCACGGAAGGCGATGTTGGATTATTGGGATCAAGAAAGTCCGGACACGATGGCAATGGCGAAGACCAATACCCGCCCTGAGCGGGCAGCCACTCCCAGGTGACGATTACATAAATGCCGTGATTGGCGGCTCGGCTCAAGAAATCCACTACGTTAGCAATGTAGGCGGACGAGAGCCCTCGCCCGTTCGGATTGCCGATTGTGCCGGTGCAGCAGCCATTCAGGAATACACGAACGATGTTGTAGCCGCTGGTCTGCATGGTTGCCAGCGCGGTTTCAGCACGGGCTGAATCGTAGAGCCCTGCGTTGAAAGTCGAGTGGTAATACTCTTCGGGCCAGCCCTGGAACGGGGGCTGCTGCCAGGCTAGCCGGATGTAGTTGTTGCCGCGTGGAGTGAAGGTGCTTCCGGTGGAGACTTCGTAGAACTCCGCGAATCCCGAACTGGTCTGGCGCACGGCGACCGTGTGTGGGGCCAAAACCGTCACGTTAGCAGAGCCTGATTTTGTGCTGTCTGACTGAAGAACGGCTGTGATCGTGACGGTGCCTGCCGCAGTGGGAGCGGTGTAAAGGCCGCTGCTCGAAATAGTGCCGGTCGCGGTGCTTCCGCCGGCAACTCCATTCACTTCCCATGTGACGGCCTTATTGGACGTGTTGGCGACGTTGGCCGTGAACTGCTGCGGTCCACCGGGGGCGGCGAACGCGGGGTTCGGAAGGACCGAGATTGTGATGCCTCCCACCGTTACAGGCGCGCTGCTGCCACCGCCGCATCCACAGAGCGTACCGGCCACCAACCAGAGGAGAACCGTACAAGATGCGGTCCAGAGTGACCGCAGATGCCTGACAGGAAGAGACATTTCCGTCCTCCGCTTCGACGAGTTGCCGAGAAACAAGGAAAAGTGACCCGGCGAAGACTAGCCAAGCATGGGCTATTCCAGTCCGTGCAAACACGGTTCCAGTCCCCAACCGAAGAGGCGGTTATCTACTGAACTGTAAGCGCTATCTGCGTCGTGTGCTGGATCGCTCCCGAAATGCCGGTCACGGTTACGGTGTAGTTCGTCGGCGCATGGGTCATCTGACTCTGGCTGCCGCCGCCTCCACAGGACGCCAGCATGAGCAACAACACTAGCAAGACGCCACTGAGCAGCCAGCCGCCCACTCGCCTTTTTTTCGATCCTCCAATTGCGACGATCCCGAACATCAGCGGAAGCCACGCGGCATACGCAAGGCTGTTGCGTCGCAGAGAATGCATGGCCGCAGCGGCAGGTGCCATCATGGTGAGGGTTGCGGTACCGTAGGTCGCGCTCGGCGTGACTGACGATGCCGAGAGTTCGCACGTGGGCGCAGGCGCCGGTCCAGCCACGGTGCATGACAGATTGACCGTGTTCCCAAAAGGAGGGCCAACAACGATCGTAGCCGTAGCCTGTGCACCGGGCTGCAGCGTCAAACCGGCTGACGTTGCCGCTAGAGCAAAGTCCGGCGGGCCGGTGCCTGCGACCCCAGCGACGACTGTGAGAGTTTGGCTTCCACCGTGGGTCACGTAGACCATATCCGTCACCAAGTTGATAGCGATGGGCGAAGTAGGGATGAGTAATCCCCCTTGGGTATTAGGTTCGGTCACCGTAGTGAGGTTATTAGTAGCGCCGTCAATCACTGTTATCGTCGCGCTCCCCTCGTTCGCTATATAGGTCTGGTTTGTGAGCGCGTCCACTACCACTCCTCTTGGATGCGCCGCCGTAGAATCAGTGAGCGTGCTGGTCGAATTCGTAGCCCCATCAATGACAGTGATGTCGTTGGTTCCATCGTTGGCCACATAGAGTTTGTTGGTTACCGGATTTACTCCTATTGCAAAAGGAAAACCATCGGCCGGGACTGTTGCGGTGGCATTAGTTACTCCGTCAAGAACTGTAACGGTCCCGTTGGTGGCCACATTGTTGACCACGTAGATCTTGTTGGTGATCGGGTTGACAGCCAGCGCGAACGGCGCATTTCCGGCTGGGACAGTGGTGAAGGTGTTTGTCGTCCCGTCAATCACCGTAACGTTTGCGCTTCCGTTATTGGCTACATAGATCTTGTTGGTGATGGGATTGACGTCGACGGCCCAGGGATTAACGGCCTGGGGGTCGGTAATTGTCGTGATGGCGTTGGTCGCCCCGTCAATCACCGTCACGTTGTTTGTGTTGTAGTTCGCGAGGTAGATCTTGTTGGTGACGGAGTTCACAGCGAGAGCGCGATACGTGGCATTGCTGTCCATGATTGTGGTGACGGTGCCGGTTGCGCTGTCAATCACTAGGATGCTGTTCCCGCCCTGAACCGCGGCGTACAGTTGGTTGGTCACTGGATTCACCACCACCGGGAATAAGTACCTCCCGGAAGCTGGGACGATTGCTTTGGGCGAGTTCGTGCTGCCATTGACCGCCGTAAGCTCGCCCCACCCAGGGGCCCACTGTGTACATTTGCCGGTCAGTCGGTCGTATTTCAGACAAGTCGTCGGCTGAAAATCAGGCACGTAGACCTGGTTCGTCAGTGGGTTGGTCGCGACTTCGATGGAGATGCCAGCAAGGCTTACCGTGTCGACGACTGTTTGGGCGACGGCGCGACTTGCCAGCACCAG
>JBKQMH010000059.1:0-20650 GCA_052146795.1 Verrucomicrobiia bacterium | reverse complement strand
CCCTGCACCAGCCCGGCCAGCGGATAGCTTCCATCACTGGGGGGACCGGCAAACGAGTAGAGAGTTGTGTAGGTGCCGCTGGGACTGATCTGAAACACCGTGCCACAGCCAGCGCCGCAATTGGTGCTCGTCCCACCGAACTGGGTCGTCCCGTAGAAATTGCTGTCGCTGCCCTGCACCAGCCCGGCGGCTGGGTCGGCTCCGTCGGTGGGCAGGCCGGCAAACGAGTAGAGAGTCGTGTAGGTGCCGCTGGGACTGATCTGAAACACCGTGCCGTTGCCGTTGCCGTTGAATTCGCTGGTCGTCCCCCCGAAATAGGTCGTCCCGTAGAAATTGCCGTCGTTGCCCTGCACCAGCCCGGCCGCTGGATCGGCCCCATCGTTGGGGAGGCCGGCAAACGAGTAGAGAGTCGTGTACGTGCCGCTGGGATTGATCTGAAACACGGTGCCGTTGTCGCTCGTCCCGCCGCTGCTGGTTGTCCCGTAGAAATTGCTGTCGCTGCCCTGCACCAGCCCGGCGACTGGATCGGCCCCATCGTTGGGGAAGCTGCCAAACGCGTACAGATTCGTGTAGCCGGCGCTGGGACTGAACTCAAACACGGTGCCGGCCCCGTTCGTCCCGCCGCTGCTGGTTGTCCCGTAGAAGTTGCCGTCGCTGCCCTGCACCAGCCCGGCCTGTGGATTAGCCCCATCGATTGGGGAACCGGCAAAGGAATGAAGATTCGTCTCGGTTTGTGCGTTGGCCTGGAAGGTTCGACCAGCCACAACAACCAAACCAGTGACCAATAGAACGCAAAGAATCTTCATGGTGTTCCCTATTCCGTTTCTTGTCGACGCCTAGTTCCCTTGAACGGATGATTCCTTCTCGAAATGACCGCCCTGCCCGACCAAAACTCACCAGTGGGTTATCCTGGCACGCTTGGGGCCAGCAGCTGAATGACGAGGAGAAGGTTGACGCCCCGACGACCGCCGCCAACTCGCTTCAGCGGTTTCTCTTGCTAACAGCGCCGCGACCGCAAGTCAATGAATTTATGGGGAGTGGTCAAGCATCGGTCGTGTACTAACAGATTGTTGCTGAGTGTGCGGGCGTATAGCCTAATGGGCGGCGTAGGCACCATGTGCTGCGACATCGAAGAGGAAAAGCATACCCGGGTTCCCCGCCCACGCGCCTTCATCCGTGATATATGACCGATCTGGCTTTTGCCAAGAAGCTACTTCTGCGGAGCGATTAGTCGCGCATCCGCTCAGGCAACAGAGCACCGCAAGTGCAACCCGTAGCAATGACGTTCGCACGCCGCAAATCTACCAACGCTTCAGTCGGATTGCGAGTGGTATTTGCTAGTCCGACTGCTTCGTTGCCTCTTCAATCAGCCTCTCGATTGTCCATGGCCCGTCTGTGATTTCCGCGCCATGCGCCGGTGTCGTGCCCAAAGTGTTGTGAGAGACGAGCGGACGGCCGACGCTTTGCCGGTGAGCTCCCCATGTGAGTTGACCGGTTCTGATCGATTTAAGCCGCCTCGGCTAGGTGCGGGGACGCAGCGGGTCGTGGTGATTCAGGGATTTTCGAATCCCGCCAATGAGGTCTCGCGGCGTCAGCGGTTTCTGGACGAAACCACAAAGTCCGCCCTGGAGCAACTTGCGTGAGACGTCGTCTTCACACGCGCTGGTTAACAGGACACGGACGTGCGGATTGATGCGTTGCAGATGTTCAAAGACTTCGTCGCCGCGGAGGGTGGGCATGAAGTAGTCCAGCAACACCAGTTGGACTGTCCGCCAATGCGCCTCATACACCTGGAGGCCTTCCCGCGGGTCGGAGGCGGTCCACACCACCCAGCCTTCGCGGATCAATAACCGGCGGACACTGTTCAGGATTTCCGTGTCGTCATCGATGGCGAGGATGACCTTTTGCCCGCCGCCCGCTGCCGACTCATTGGTGGTGGAATGATTGGTCTGAAGACCCGCCGGGTTCTCATGAGAGTTTGTTTCGGTTCCCATAATCTCACCATACCCATAGCGCCCGATGCCCATAGCCGTTACGGCATCAACTCATATGCTCGGGGGCGCCAGCCATCCGTGCCTACAAACACTATCCGCCAAATTCGGACAAAATGCAAGCACGCTCGGTTGTGGCCCTGGTCTCCCGAATTGACTCAAATGAAAAGACACCCGGGCGGGTGTGGTGTTGGTGGGGGGAGAATATCGTTGACTCAGCCAAAAAGACACCCACGCCGGAGAGATGCAGAAGATGAGCATGGGCACTCGCCAAGAGGTCGTCGAGAGGTTGCGGCGCAAATACCAAGGCGCTGGGCCGGCCTATCGATGCAGCCTGATCAATGAACTGTGTTCGGTCGGTGGCTATGAGCGCAAATACGCCATCAAGGTACTCAATGGCAATCGGCCCGGACCTCGGGGGCGACGGCGCGGCGGCAGCCGCCCCCGTTACGCCGCCGCGGAGTTGGCGGTGATTGCCGCCATCTGGAGACTGGGAGATTACCCCTGCGGCAAGCGACTGGTGGCGATGCTGCCGTTGTGGTTGCCGGCCTACGAGCAACGCCACGGCCCGTTGCCCGCACCCGTACGGGGCAATCTTCACCAGGTCAGTGCGCCGACGCTGGATCGCTTGCTGGCGCCGTCGCGGCTGAAGTTGACCAAACGCGTCGGCGGAACCAAGCCCGGTCGGCTCTTACGCACCCAGATCCCGGTGCGCTGCGAAAGCTGGGACATCGATCGGCCCGGCTATCTGGAGGCCGACACCGTGGATCACGGGGGCGATTCCACGGCTGGCGATTTCATGCGCAGCATCACCTACACCGATATCTACAGCGGTTGGACCGAACAAGCGGCCATCTGGAACAAAAGCGCCTCCGCCGTGCTGGCCCAGACCCGACAGATCGAAGCGGAGTTGCCCTTCCCGCTGCTGGGCTTCGACGCCGACAACGGCAGTGAGTTCCTCAATCACGCCCTGTGGCGCTACTTCCGTCAACGGCGGCGTCCCGTGCAGTTCACCCGCTCGCGCGCCTACCACAAGAATGACAACGCCCACGTCGAGCAGAAGAATTGGACCAAGGTGCGCCTGCTCTTGGGCTACGCACGCTATGACCAACCCGAGTTGGTGGACGTGGTCCAGCGGCTCTATCGCCGCGACTGGCGGCGGTTGCAGAACTTCTTTCAGCCGATCATGAAGCTCCACACCAAGCACCGACACGGCAGTCGCGTCAAGAAAACCTACGATCGGCCACAGACGCCGGCCCAACGATTGTTGGCGTGGCCGGGACTGTCGCCACCGCAGCGCCAGCGGCTGCGCCAACTCCAAGCCACCCTCGACCCAATCACGCTCACCGAGGCGGTCAACCGCCAACTCCAACACATCCGCCGACTCTTACGCGAGGGCCACCGCTATGCTGCCTAGAAGCCTCAACCCAGCGAGCCCCCGCCTCGTAGGGGCGGGGTTCGCTTCTCATCCCCGGCCGGGTGTCTTTTTTGATTGAGTCAACGGGCTAGCCCGGCGGACATTGTCCACTTTTATCATTGCCATTACGGTTGCCTGGCATATTCTTAATCCGCTGGCCGGTAGAAGCCAGTCACAGTGAGATTGGTGGTTGTCAGCCGGGTTTTTGCTCGGTGACAATCTGAAACTCGAACCATCGGGAACTTTCACTGAGACCTCCTACCGCAGCAGAAAGAGATCATGGCAACGAAACTATACGTGGGCAACCTCTCATTCAATACGACGGAAGCCCAGATTCACGACCTGTTCAAGGCGTCGGGCAATGTCGTCAGCTGCACCCTCATCATGGACAAGGCCACCGGCAAGTCCAAAGGTTTTGCCTTTGTAGAGATGGGCTCGGACGCGGAAGCCGCCAAAGCGATGACGGAGTGCAATGGCAAGGAACTGGATGGTCGGGCACTGAAAGTCAACGAAGCCAAGCCCCGTAAAGAATAACCCCGTGGCGGTTTCGGGGGCGGCGGAGGACGGTGATCGTCCTCGTGGCGGGGATCGGGTGGTTTGGGTGCTGCGGCGAGTAGCCCATGTAATTGTTTTGCCCGCATGGTGAAATTCATGCAGGGACAGACTCCGCAGCGGTCGTGACATGTTTTTTAACGCCTCGCTCTAACTCCCTGACGATGCAGCGTTTGGGCAAGCCCCTCCGGCAGATGGGATTTCCCTGGCATGGGGGTTGCCTACAAGTGTCCCCACAAAGTCCAGTGGTTTGATTTTGAGCGTCTCGGTTCTGTTCGTGTCGAACTGAGCGGACTCGAAAGCAGGAGGTCGTGGGCTGAAATTGAGAATCGAAATCCTCCGGCCGGGTTGCGTGGGGGAAAGTTAGCGAACGATGAACGTCAATTACCCAACAGAAGAACAGATTCGTGACCGAGCCCACCAAATCTGGCTGGATCGCGGTGGTCAACCCGGTCATGAAGTCGACGATTGGCTGCAAGCCGAATACGAACTGATCCAGTTGCCCGTTCGCAAACTGGCAGAGTTGGAGCCCCCCAAGCGCAAGAAGGACAGCAAACTGTCGCTGGTGTCTGTCGTTCAGGCAGCGGTGTTTTTGGGTGCCGAGGCTCTGCCACATCTCAATCGATAAAGGACGGTGCGGGCGACCAGGAAACCACGCACGACAATGGACACGGCGGCGGCAGCCCGGCCGCGGGCAACCAACCGCTGACGATCGATTTCGTTGTTCTGCCTACCAGCTAATCATCGTCAGAATCATGCGCTTGTCTCTTGCCGTCCTTTGTGAGCGCCAAGATGTGACGCGGCTCGGGCATCGTGGAATAGACACCCTTGATGCCCTTCCACAAAACCTCATTGAGTTCGTACGCCGGAGCTTTGTCCGGATGATCGAAGTCCATCTTGTCCGACCGGGCCATCAGGTCGGACATCGGGTCGAAGAGGCTCGCGGCTTTCTTTTCCGGGTTCATCTTGCCGATGATCTCCTTGGCCGGCAGAATCGCCGTGTACGGATCGCGATTCCGCGGCTGCGTGTCGAAATCAAGGATCGGGTTCGCAATCGCGTCATACTGGCTGAGTGGGCTCAATCCCATGAGCAACTCCATCGTCTTGAGCGCGCTGTCGGTATTGTAGAAGCGGTGATCGATGGAATGCTCCTTGATCCACGGGCTGACGACGTAACAGCTCGAGCGATGACAATCCACATGATCGGGCCCATCCTGCGCGTCGTCCTCGATGATAAAAATCGCCGTGCTCTCCCAAATCGGGCTCTTGCTCACCGCTTCGACAAGCTGGCCGACCGCGTAATCATTGTCCGCCACTTCGGCTTCCGGCGCGAACTTGCCTGACGCGAAGCCCTGCGTATGATCGTGCGGGAACCGCACTGTCATGAAATCCGGTACGGACCCACCCGTCGGATCCTTCGCCAGCATCATCTGGAACTCGCGGTTCCATTCTGAGAACCGGCTGGGCATCTTGTATTTCCCGAACTCAGTGACCTTGTATGAGCACCCGTATTTGCGGGGCGCATCGCTGTCAGGATAATCCAAATCGAACCGGCGGAAATCGTAGTCGCTTGCGCCGTCCAAATCACGACCGCCCGGCTGGAGGCCTTTGCTGGCCGGATAGTTGTCCGGCACGACTGTTTCACCGTTGGTTGTGACGCCGAATGAGTAATGGAAACCGTAGTTGCGGTACGCGAGTTTCGCCCCTTGTGCGGTGTCCCAAATATGACCTCCCGGCGCCTCCGCGACATCCGGCACTGTCGGGGCTCCGTTGGACAATACATCGGATAATGTGACGCCGTCGGGACTTTTTGCCGGGAATCCGCCCGTAAGATAATCATCGTTCTGGCCTTCATAGTCCACCTTGCGCCCGCGGCGGCTGTACTGGTAGGGCACGTTCCTGGTGACGTACTCGTTGGCCATGCCCTGGGTGCTCCATGGCCAGCCGTCGCCGCTGACCTCGCCGCAATCGTAAAAATTATCTAGGAGCACAAACCGTTTAACGAGGGCGTGCTGGTTGGGCGTAATCTTTTCGCCGAATAATGTCAGGGACGCGTCGCCGTTGCCCGCCGCCACATCGCCGAGCACCTGGTCATACGTGCGGTTCTCCTTGATGATGTAGATCACATGCTTGATCTTGCCCGCTTTCAGGCCAATCTTGTCGAGTTCGTGCTCTGCCATCACACGACCACCGTTGTCCGGGCCATTGTTGGCAAACACTTCATCCGTGAAACGGCGCAATTGCGCGTCCGTCGGAATCGCGATGGTGGAAACATTCCCCGAAATTAGATTGATGCTGTAGCCCGCGTCACGTCGCGTATGGCTCAGGACATAGCCGGGATTAGGATTGCGCGGCCTGGTGCCCTTGGCATTCGCGACCAGCAGCTTGGAACCGTCACCGCTGACCACCACGCTCGTCGGATACCAGCCGGCCGGAATGTAGCCCTTCAATTCCAGCTTCCGGCCCTTGTCGTTCACGCTAACCACGCCGACCGCGTTCATATCCGCCAGCGCGACGTACAAGGTTCTTTCGTCGCGCGATAATGTCAGCCCCAATGGCGTCGAGCCGGCGATCTTCTGCAACCGATCAGGCCGCAGGAGCAACGTGTCCGTGATCTTGTCGTCGGCAGTGCTGATGACCGAGATCGTGTCGCTGTGCGCGTTGGCAACGTACAGCACGGACTGTGATTTGTTCAACAGCAGCGCCGCGGGATGCGATCCGGTCGGAATGGACGCCAGGAGCGCCGGCGTGGCAGGATTGGTCGCGCTCAGCACGTACACTGCGCTGTCTCGCTGGCTGGATACGAACACCTTGCTTCCATCCGACAGCGCGGCGACGGCCAATGGAAAATTGGGGGTGTTGGCGACCTCGTTACTGAATACAAAGCGCCCGACCTCGGTGCCGTCGGCCGCATTGTAAATGGCAACGCTGCTCGGCGTTGCAAATGCGTCCGAATCATTGTTGGCGACGTAGAGATGGCCATGCGCGTCGGTGGCCAAACCACACGTGAAATCGCCGTTCTTCGTCGTCAAGATCCGGTTTGTGGCCAACACCCCATCGGCTGACAAAGACAAGGCGATGATGCTGCTGTTATTTCCCTGCGCGGCGTACAGCGTGTCGTCCATGCCAAACGCCAGGCCGTAATACAATCCGTTGGCCTCCTTGTTCGGTTTTGCGTTGGGGAAATCCATATGCGACACCCCCGTGCCGTCGCTCGTGCGGATCGACCACAACGCCTGGTGAGTCCCCATGTCGCTGACAAGCGCGAATTTTGTGTCAGGGCTCGCGACCATGTTCATCGGCAGGCTGCCCACTTCCTGCTGGACCCCGAGTGGCGGCTGCGTGATGTTCTTGCCCGTTGGAAGTTGATTTGTCGCTTGGGCGAAGAGAGACGATGTTGCCACCATCCCGGCCGACAATGCGGCCCCCATCCGTCCCGCCAGTGCAGTTTTCATCTGGAATTCCTTTCGGTTGTTCAACGGTCATTCAGCATACATGTCACCCGACATTTTCCATGTGATTTACGCCTCCCGACCATGGCGGGCCATTCACGCGGGCGAGCACTCATAGTATCACCTTTGACAATACTGATCAGCGGATTCTGAGCCCCAGAACTTCGTTCGGTGGAGGTCTGCAATGGTGTCAGAGCAACCTGAGTTTACTGACATTGTGACACTTTGCAACTCGTCAACGCGCCGCGGTCGAAAACCCCAACCGCCTTGCTATCAGCATATTGCGAGACAATCTCGTTTGATGGCACTTGGGCTGCTAGTCACTCGTTGTCAAGCGTGGCCAAAGTTATGTTCTGGTTTTTTGAGTGATGCTCCGTTCGACTGGCGTGGTGCAGGCATTCTGTCAACCTGTGTAGCAGAGCAAGAAATCGGGTTGATTCAGAATCGTCTCTTCTCCGTCGGCCCGGTGCTGCTGGCCACCGCATTACAATCGAGAGGTTCTATGATTGAGAAGAGCACTGAGAATCAACCGCAACAACGTACTTCTGCGGAGGCGCGCCCGAAATCTCGCATTCAAGACGCCGTGATCCGTCTGGCGGGCAATTCGCAGGACGGGATTCAGGTCATTGGCGGCTTTCTGGCGAGGCTGGCGGGCCGGACGGCGAAGGATGTCATGACGTACATGACGATCCCCGCCACGATTTCTGGCGGGGCGAGCATCTATCAGGTGCGCTTGGGCACCGGCGAGATCCTGAGCGCCGGCGACGATGTTGATGTTCTGGTTGCGTTTTACCAACACTCCTACAACGACCACATCGGCACGCTCCGAGAAGGCGGCATCCTGCTGTACGATTTGGATCAAGTTCAACCGGACGCTATCGATACGCGGCATCGCGCCATCGGCGTGCCGATCACCAACCTGACGGTCGAAGCGATTGGCGGCACCTCCAAAGACAAGGGCAAGAACATGTTCGTGCTCGGTCTCCTGACCCGGTTGTTTGACCTGGACAGCGCCAAACTCGAACAGATGCTCCGCAAACATTTCGACAAGAAAGCTGACGCCGTCGTCCACAGTGTCATTGACGCCTTCAGCGCCGGCTACGGATACGACATCGGCAAATTCACGGAAATCTGTCACTTCGAATCGCGGACAACCCCGTCGACAACCCCGCGCGTCGTCATGGACGGCAACCAGGCGATTGCCTATGGCGCGGTAACGGCTGGGATTCGGTTCGGTGCGAGTTACCCCATCACCCCGGCCACGACGGTCATGGAAATTCTCCGGGCCGAACTGCCCAAGTATGGCGGGACACTCGTTCAGGCGGAAGATGAACTGGCGGCGATCGCGATGGCCTGCGGCGCTTCGTACGCGGGCCAACCGGCGCTGACCAGCACCTCCGGCCCCGGGCTGTCGCTCAAATCGGAAGCGTTGGGCTGGGCGGTCATGGCCGAGATACCGGTCCTGATCGTCGATGTCCAGCGCGGTGGTCCGGCCACGGGATTGCCCACGATGGTCGAACAATCGGATCTCAACCTCGCCTGCACCGGCACTCACGGCGATGCCCCGCGCATCGTCCTCGCGCCGGCATCGGTGGAAGACTGCTTCCATACAACGGTCGAGGCGGTGAATCTGGCCCGGCAGTACAGTTGCCCGGTGATCATCCTCAGTGACCAGGCGTTGGCCACGCGGATCGAGGCGTGGGACATGCCGGACTTGCCTGCGTTGATGCGCGATCTGACGCCGAAATTCGAGCCGGTCGGGCCGGACTTCAAGCCGTACCGGATCACCGACGAAGGCATCCCGCGGCATGCGCCGCCGGGAACACCGGTGGTGGACGGCCGATTCCCGATCGTCACCGGCCTCGAGCACGACGAAGCCGGCCAGCCCAGCGCGCAACCCGAGAACCACGCGAAGATGGTCGCCAAACGCCGCCGCAAACTGGAATTGCTGGCGTCGCGATTGCCCAAGGCCACCGTCGATGGACCGTCCGAAGGCGACGTATTGTTGGTCGGCTGGGGATCGACCCGGGGACCGATTCGCGAAGCGGTGGCGCGCGCGCGCGCCGCCGGTCAGAGCATCAGCGCGCTGCATCTGCGCTACATCATGCCGTTCCAGCCGGGCATTCAAGAAATTCTCGACGGCTTTGGGCACGTGTTCGTGGTCGAGATGAACGACCAGGATCAGTATGGCCGGGGCCAACTCGGAGCGCGGTTGCGGTCGGCCTTCTCTCATCCGGACCTCCGCGGGATCACCAAGACCGATGGACTGTCGTTCAAGGTCCGTGAAATTCTGCAGCAGATGGACGCCAAACTTGCCCTGAACGGAAAGGAGCAACGATGATCGCCTCTACCGAAACTGTTTCCCGCGCTCGTTACACCCGCAAGGAACTGACCGGCAACCAGCCGACGTGGTGTCCCGGCTGCGGCGACTACAGCATCCTGTCGATTTACCTGAAGTTGATGGAGAAACGCCAAATCCCGCTGGAGAAGATTATCAGCGTGTCCGGTATCGGGTGTTCGTCGCGGTTCCCGTACTTCGTGAATGCGCACGGTGCGCATTTTCTTCACGGGCGCGCGCTCCCATTTGCCTGCGGCATCTCCCTGTCGCGACCGGACCTGCACGTGTTCGTCTTTACCGGTGACGGCGATGCGTTGTCCTTCGGTGGCAACCACCTCGACCACGCCGCCCGCAAAAACATCCGGATGACCTGCGTGATCATGGACAATTCCGTGTACGGGCTGACCAAGCACCAGACCTCGCCCACGTCGCCAGTCGGATTCCGCTCCAAGACCGACCCGACCGGCTCGCTTGATCGACCGGTCAACCCGGTGAAAAAGCTCCTCGCCGCCGGGGCGACCTTCGTCGCGCGGACCAACTCTCATCTGCCGAACCACGTGTTGGAGATGATGGATAAGGCCATCGACCACGACGGGTTCTCGGTCATCCACTGCCTCAGCGAGTGCGCCCAGTTTTACCCGGGTGCGTTCGACAAGACCAATCCGCGAAAAGGCGGCGTCTTCGAACCCGTCCCCGCCGATCACGACGTGACGGACGAACTGGCCGCCTACAAACTCGCGCTGGCGCCGTTCCCCGGCTACTTCGGCGTCTTCTACCAGACCGCCGTGCCCACCAAGAACGCGCTGGAAGCCAGGCTCATCGCCGACTCACAGCAAAAGACCGGGAACGCATCGCCGCTGGAGGTGATGACGAAGACCCTCCAACAGTTCTGCTGAGGCC
Source organism: Verrucomicrobiia bacterium (assembly GCA_052146795.1). Classification (GTDB taxonomy): domain Bacteria; phylum Verrucomicrobiota; class Verrucomicrobiia; order Palsa-1439; family Palsa-1439; genus Palsa-1439. The sequence goes on along the minus strand of JBKQMH010000059.1, from coordinate 10,000 downwards.
GAGGATCCGTGGCCAGCCTTTGGCCACAGATTCACACGGACAGCACGGATGTCACTGACACCTTCCACTGCAAGGTACCATCGCTTTGCGGATGCGGCAGAGACAACCCGCCGCATCGGTGCCTACGGCGCAACTGCCCCCAAATACCCTCGTAATGGCCATCTGACCGACCCCAATACCCCCGAACGAAGCCATTTTTTGCAAAACGAAGCCATGCGACAAAATGGCACACTTGCATCTCTAACCACTTGTCCCTCAAGCTAATCCAAAACGTACAACACCCCAAAAACATTGGCTTCGTTTTGCAATTTTACATATTTTGTAATTGGCCCCCCCTGCTTCCCCATCTCCCCCTATATCAAAGAACCCAAACCGCGCTCAGTATACACAATCGCATCCCCATTGTCCAGTCCTTTTTCGATAGCGAATCGTCTTGGCTGCTTAACAATGGGTTTCAGACAACGGCCGCTCTTGGCCTTGGACAGCTCATGCTCCCAAATCCGCACCACCGTCCAACCCCGCTTCCGCGACGCCCGATCCACCAACCGATCCTGACCCGCCTCTGCTAGACGGCAGGCTACGGCGGGCAAGCGGGCAGGCGGGCTTGTCGTTTTGCCGCGATTTCGATAGGCTAGCGCCGTGCGGAAGAACTTGAACCGGTGGGGAATGATCGCCGCGGCAATCCTTGGAGCTTGCGCCATCGTCGCGGCGTTGATGGCGGGCGGGTTTGGCCTGTTCAGCAAGCCCGCGGGCGGCGGCGCCGCAAGTGACACCATCGCCCCCGCCAACCCCGTTCGGAACAACTCGCGGGGGGCTGTCCTGATGCCACTCGGAACAAAGGACCTCACGGACACGGCCATCGAGCATGACCCGATTGAAGATGACCCGAAGCTGGGGCCGATCGTTGAGAAGGCCCGACGGGAAGCATTATCAGAGGAGATTCCGAACCAGCCGGAACGACTCGGCTTCTGTCATATCGTTTGGGCCACGCAGAAACGAATTCTCAAAAACAAGTACGGTATCGACTGGAAGACCCCGGCCGAGATGAATCCCGGAATCCTGTTCGACTAGGGACGTGTCGGACAGGGCGGCAATCTCCGGTCGACACCGGCGGTGCCAACCCCTATTTCCGCCCGCCGATGATGTGGCTGATGCAGACCAGGCCCGCGATCTCGCCCTGCTCGTCCCGATACGGAACCTTGCTCGTCGAGACCAGCGTCTGCTCCCCGCGGTAATTCGTGAACTGCTCTTCGCGGCTCATCACGCCAATCTTGGACTCCAGTACCGCCTGGTCGTCGGCGCGAATCCGCTCCGCCAGTTCCTTGGGATAGAAATCGAAGGCGGTCTTGCCGACAATTTGCTCCACGGTTCGCAAACCGAGGAAGTTGCGATGGGCCGCGTTGTCCGCCACATAATGGCCCTGAGTGTCCTTGATGTACACGAGATCGGGCAGGTTGTCGACGAGCACGCGCAGCAGATTCTCCGCGATCATGCGTTCGGTCACGTCGCGGCTGATTCCGGCCAGCCCGACCACCGTGCCGCTCGCGTCGCGCAACGGCACTTTGGTCGCCGTCACCCAGCGAAACCGTCCGTCGGCCCGGCGGATCCGCTCCGTCTTGCTGATCAAGCCCTTGCCGGATTCGAGGATCCGCCGCTCGTCCGCCAGGGCTGCCTGGGCGTGTTCCGCCGTGAAAAAGTCCGCGTCAGTCTTGCCGACCGCCTGATCGGGAGATTCCACGCCGAGCACCAGCGCCTGGGCGCGGTTGACGCGCGTGAACCGCGACTGCGGATCCTTGAAGTAAATCGTGTCGGGCATGCTGTCCATGAGCATTCTCAGCAACAACTGCTCGTGTGCCAGTTCCTTGGTGCGTTCCTGGACGCGCTGTTCGAGTTCATCATTCGCCTTGTGCAACACGACCGCATGGCCGCCGAACCACGCCGCAGCCAACGCCAACAGCGACACCACGGTTAGCCCGAGAAGATTATGCGACAGTTCCTCGTTCGCCTCCGCCAGCGCGATGGTCGCGGGGATGCTGACGCTGACATACGCTTCGGCGCCCCGTTTCGCGCCGATCGGATAGTACGCGTACACGCGCCGCACACCGTCGTTGTCGGTGACCTCCTCCGTTCCACGCCCGCGTTGGGCCATGACGCTCTTGAGCAGTGACGCTTCGCGCGCCGGGCTCCCCGGCACTTCGGCCGTGGACGAACTGGCCAGAACGGTTCCCTGCCGATCCACAACCACCAACGACACGCCATCGGATAGTTGAACGCGGCCAATGCGGCTGTTCAGATACTTTAGATTCAGCGCCGCAAACACGACGGATTGGAGGTGACCGGCTTCCTCGATGGGGTGCGCGAACGTGATCGACGCTTTGCCGGAGGGGTGGTCGACTTGATACTCGCCCATGGTGAAGCTCCGAGTTTGACGCACCTGTCGAAACCAGCTTCGGTCCGCAACCGAGACCGAATTGGTCAGGGGCACGGCGCTGCAAATGACCTTGCCCTCCGGTGACGCCACGCCCAGTGTCGAGTAGAATGGATAGATCGCCAGCAGCTTCGCCATCATCGTCCCGCAGGCGGCGGAGTCCCCGCTGCGGATTTCTTCAGACTGCGCCAGCCCGCCGAGAAGTTGCTGCGCCCCTTCCATCACCTGCGAGGTGTCGGAGGCACCCAGGCTGGCGATGCGGAACAGGTTTTCGCGAGCCGCCCCCCTGGCGATCGACCGCTGCACTCGGGCCGTGTATAGAATCAACGCCAGCGAGGGAACCATGGCCAGAAAAACCAGAAGCACCAGCCGCACCCGCAAGCTACCGAGAGAGTTTGCCTTCATCGACACTACCTCCAACATTGCAGACTTGATTACCGTCAGGACAGCGAATCTCCTGCTCAGCATTACAAAATCCGCCCGCCGATTGCAACATCCGAATTCACGGCTTCAGCCGCACGGTCCTGTGCTCTGGCCATCTCCGGGGCCGTTGTAATGGAAATGTGTGGTCATTTGCTGGAGAAATCACGACGTGATCGACAACAACCCGCCCTCCGCGTCCGCTTGTCCGCCGTAGCTTTAGCGAAGGCGGATTCGCGGTAAGCTCAAATCTTCCGATTCGTAATCAGCACCTGCTGGCCATCCGGCGTCCACGGTCGCGCGATCTGCAACGGAAACTTCGGCGGCGGAAACGTCTTCAAATCAAACATCTGGATCCAAAACCGCTGGTACCCCGTGATCATCTGCAGCACGTCCTGCGCGCTCAACGTCTCCTGCGTCAGGTAAATCCCCGACATCACTTTCACGTTGTCGTTGATCGCGTAAAAATCCTGTTCGTCGAACGGATTCCACACCGCCGATCGGTCCGCGTACCACGCCACCGCCCACGGGATGTCGCTGCACAATAATTCCTGTTCCGTAAACCCCTTCCCCAGTAGCGCCACCATGTCCGCCCGATATGGCGGATACGGCAGCGTTGTCGCCGGCGGCAGCAGCATGAACACAAACGGCAGTGAATTGAACACGGCAAACGCGCCCACAAACGCCGTCCGCACCAGCCGCGTCCGAAATTGCAGCCGCTCGAACAGCACATAGAAAAACGCCACGCCGTACACGATGATCAGCGGCTCGAACACCGTCAGAAAATTACGCTTGGGCGGGCCTGCGATACTCATCCACACAATCGCCATCAGCACCGACCAGAACACGAACCGCCGCAGCCGGAACACTTCTTCCTGGCGGTACCGGTGCATCAATCCCACGAGGAAAAATACCACCAGATAGTTCGCCCCCACGTCTTTCAGCGCCACCTCGTACAACTGCCTTCCGTTGATCAGCGCCCGCCGCACCTGCGACCGCAACCGGATCTCCGGCAACGCGCCGCCAAACATCCGCTGCACCTGCCCCACCCTGATCTCGTTCTCCGTCCCCGCCCCCAGCCCTTCCACCAACTGGAACCGGCTCAGCCCGAACAACGTCTCCGACGCCTTCCAGTTCCGCACCATCCACGGGGTCAACACCACCAGAAACACCGCCACGCACAAACCGCATTTCGCCCGCCAGTTTTTTGGAAACGATACCCCCACGTAGATCAGCAGCGGCACCAGCACCGACACGAACGCGTACTGCGTCAGCGTCCCCAGCGCCACCGCCCCCGCGCTCACCGCCAGCGCGCCGTACACCCACGACGCCGTCCGCCCTTCCGCCTGCCATTTCTCCGCCTTGAACACCGCATACGCCGCCAGCAGAAAGAAATCCGACATCAATCCCCACGGCAGCCCCGCAATCGCCGATTCCATCAGCGGATTACAAAACAGGTACATGAACACGCTCATCGTCGCCACCCGGTGGTCGAACATCTCCCGCGCCAGTGCGTACATGAGAAACATCCCCGCGAGATAAAACAGCCAGCCCGTCAACATCACCACCCGGTCCGCCTCCAGCGTCCACGCGCCGTTGACCACCTCGAAATCCGGCGGCAACACGTGAAACACCGCCGCCAACACCATCGGATACATTGGCGGCGTCCAGAGTTCGGGTTGCAGGTTCATGTTGGGATCGATGGGCCGATGGCCAATCGACGAGAGATACCAGATTTCCAGTGGACGGATGTTCTGCGTCGCGTATCCCCGCCCGCGCCACAGGTTCCGCGCCAGTTGACCCGCGTCCATCGCCACCGGGTCGTGCAACCCGTAAAATTGCGTCCCTGTGTACAGCAGGATCAGCAGCAGCACCACCAGGCAAAACATCCCCAGCCGAAACGGCCCGATCCCGATGCCGACGTCGAGCTTGAAAATCAAGTCCTGGATCCGCTCAAAGACCGGCTTGTACTCCACGGGCCCGTCCGATTTTTTTCCGGGAATAAAAGGCATTATTGAACCGCGAGCTTATCCCATGCCGCCCATCTGTTCAAGCTGACGGATAGATGGGCGTTGTCCTAACTTGAATCTTGCTCCTATCCCTAGTGCTGGAATCCCCCAGTTGGAAGAGGGTCGCCCGGCGCTGGATTGTATTGGGGAAGTCTAATACCAAGTGGCTGAGCCGGTGGTAGTGGATTTGCGTAATCATGCTGGTACTCGGCACAGCCGCCACACAGCACCAGCCCAGCAGAAATCGCAATGGACACGAAAGCGATAATCGCTCCAGTACGCTCCTTCATTTTCATCCGTCCGTTTAGATCAACTCAAGTATTTCATTACTACCTTACCTCAACGCCGGCGCGATCAACAACCCGATGCAATACGTCACCACCGCTTCGCCCACGCCAACAATCGTCATCTCCGTCCCGCTCTTCCACCATGTCCGACCCGTCACGAGCGTTTTCGACGCGCCGACCACAAAATGCGCCAGCGTGCTAATCGCAAATGACCAGATTAACGCCGTCGTCCCCGTGAAGAATATAAACGGAATCACCGGCACGATCGCGCCCGCCGCCGTGCTCAACGTCGCGCTCATCGCCGACCGCCACGGATTCGGAAACCCTTTCTCCGACAACCCCAATTCTTCATGCGCCAGCGTTTTGAGCAACTGCTCGGGTTGCTCCGCCAGTTTCGCCGCCAGCGTCTTCGCCTCCTCGGGCGAGAACCCCTTCAACTGGTAAAACAACTCCATCTCCTCGCGTTCCTGCTCGGGTTCCTGTTCAATCTCCATCCGCTCGCGCTCGATCTCCGCCTCGTACACCTCGCGCTCGGATTTCGTCGCCAGGTACGCGCCGCTGCCCATCGACAACGCCGACGCGATCGCCGTCGCCAGTCCGCTCAATAACACGAACTTCCCGTTCACGTCCGTCGCGCCCGCCACGCCGCTGACGACCCCGAACGCCGCGCCGAGCCCGTCGTTCACCCCGTAAATCGCCTGCCCGATCCACCCGGCACCCGTCACGTGCCACCGTTCGGTGCCGAGGATCTTGTTCAATTTCCGTTGCGCCGGCGGCACGCTTCCCTCGTTGAACTCGCTCAACACCCGGCTGTGCGAGCGTTCCTCGGTCTGGGCCTCGATCAACTGCCTCCGCACGTCCTCGCTCGGCGCGATCTTTGCCAAATCGTCGTACATCGCGTCCGCCCCGTCCTCCAACGCCTCCAGCTTTACCACCGCCGTGTCCGTCCCGCTCTGCACCAGCGCCCACCGCCGCGCCTGTTCCGCCAACGTCTCGCGGTATTCGCCCGGGTCCGCGCCCAACTCCTTCAATCGCGCCGCCCAATTCACCGCGTGTTTGTCCTCCGCCTCGGCCAGACGCAACAGGATCGCGCTCTTATCGGGATTGGGTTCACGTTTCGCCAATGCGCGGTAGTTGCGCGCGCTCGCCATCTCATCCCGCCACGCCTGCTTCAATCCGCTGATCAATCTCTCCCGCTCACTCATGACGGCGGCATTTTAATTGGAGGGCGAGCCTCCCGGCGAGCGGAAATGCGCGATGAGATAGTGAGGCTCGAACCTGTCAGGAGGATGCGGTCTTTTGCGGAGGCATCTCCGGCCAATCATCCCCCGCCCTCCGCAGCTTGCGCCAGAGACGGACCGGCGGAAAGAGTATGCAGCCAGCAAACCACAAACAACTCACCAAGAACCGGACGCCTGGCCCGTCCGTGCATAACCACTGGGAGAGCATGCACACGTAAAGGGCGCTTCTCTGCACAAGGACAATCCAACACGTGTTCGGCTTCGAGTTCTTGTGCCTGGCGACAAAAAAACAGGCGGTGGGGACAACGACCAGCCCCAAGAACTCGATTGCGAAAAGAGTGCTGGGAGCCAGATAATGCTTTTCTTGCCCCAGATCGCGATCCAAATACTGCACAAAGCAGAAAAGCAGATACATGCCCAGCAACCACCAAAAGCTCCCCGCCCACTTCAGGGAGCGTGCCGCCCCCTTGGCATCCTCCGTCGTCAAATGATTTCTGCGAAATCGTTTCCAAGCCGCTCCTGGGTCACCCAATTCAGCCACCGCTGCTATTTTCGCACGCGGTTCCGAGAGGCCCTCCGCAACATGGGCCGCCACGGCCTGTCGGTAGTGCGCTTCGACCTCTGTTCGAATACGTTGCTTCGCCGGAGCGACAAGCCCCGACGTCGCACTCTCCAGCCAACCCCGAAATTGTCGGTGCTCGGACCACAAATCCTCAAACTCCAGGATGCAACCTCCCGCCGGCTGCGGTTGCTCGGGTGCTCGCTTGTTGTGCCCCGGTATCATCACACCTCCTGAAGGATCGAGCTGATGGCCCCGGCAAAGTCCATCCACTCTTCCTTCTGCCGGGCCAGTGCCTTTTTCCCTTTCTCGGTCAGCTTGTAGTAGCAGCGCGTCCGCCCGTTCTCTTCCTGCGTATAGGACGAGATCAGTTTCTTTCCCTCCAGCCCGTGCAACGCGGGATATAGCGTGCCTTCCTTGAAATCCAGCACGCCCTTGGACTTTTTCTTGATCTCCTGCGCGATGCGATAGCCGTGGTTTGGCCCCCGGCTCAAATTCTGCAAAATCAATGCCGGCAATCCGCCCTTGAAATTCACGATGGTGACTATACATCGATTCCCTAGGCATCGTCAAGCATTAAATGGCTGGATACGCCTCCAAGCCGGCGCATCCATACTCCACGGGCAGGGACACCCGCGCCGCCAGAATGGTTTTGCCCTACTGCGCCAAACTGTTCAGGACCGTGCGCAGTTCCGCGGCATGCGTCGCGGGGTTTACCTTCGGGTCCACGAACGTGATCTTGCCGGCCTTGTCGATCACGAACGTGACGCGGCTGGCCACCCGGCTGCTATCGTCGGCCACGCCGTACAACTTCGCAACCGATTTGTCCGTGTCCGCCAGCAGCACGAACGGCAGGTTGTATTTCGCAATGAACGCCTTGTGCGACGCCACCGAATCGAAACTCACGCCCAAAATCGTCGCGTTCAACCCCTTGAACTCATCGAACGTGTCGCGGAGACCACAGGCCTCCTTGGTGCATCCCGTCGTGTCGTCCTTCGGGTAGAAATACAGGATGATGTTCCCCTTCCCAATGTAATCTTTCAGGTGAACCGTCGTCCCGTCACTCGCCGCCACGGAAAAATCCGGCGCCTTGTCCCCCACCTTCGGCATGTCCGCCGCGAACGCCGCCAACTGCGTCACGACCGCGCCAATCAATACAACCACCAGTGTTTTCATAGCGATCACTCGTTATGCGGAATCTTCACAGTACTTTTGCCGATGAATTCACGGATCACGGAATCGCCGGGGATGATGTCGTACGAGTCGGCTTGTTCCCGCGTGATACCCTCGACGGATTCGAGCAGCGTCTTCACCCGGTCATAGCGGATCCGCGCATCGAGAAAGCCCTGGTACGGCCCGAACTCGTCCGGCTTCGGCAAATACCCGCCCGGCCCGACAAAAAATGGCTTCAGCGCCGCCAGGTCGAATGACAAACCGCCGCTGACGATGTGATCGGCCAACCCCATCAACGGAATGATGCTGAACAATTCCCCCGCCCGCACGTAATGCCAGTGCAGGATCGTCGACAGCGGACTGTGGTTCCGGTGCTGCACGTCGCGCAGCATCCGCCGGATCAGCCGCACGTCGGTAAGCTTCGTCAGGCGATTGGTGCTGCCATCGCCCTCGTAGATCACGTTGAGCGTCTCGATATACAGGCGGAACTGTGTCGACGGATCGATCCCCTCCGTGATCGGCGGATAAAAACCGTGCAGGCAATCCAGCAACAGAATCTGACCCTTCTCCAGCTTCACCGGCTTCGACGAAACGCGCCGACCCTCTTTGAAACTGTACACGGGTTTCTCAATCGTCTTGCCATCGAGCAACTCGCGGAGATGACGGTTGAGCAATTGGATGTCCAGCGCCTCAGGTGTCTCAAAATTGCGGTCGTTGATCCAGTCCGACGGATGCTCGATGAGCGCCCAGAAATAATCGTCCAGGTTCAACATCAAAAACTTCAACCCGTGCTTCTGGAGCCGCTCGGTCAGTTTCACCGTCGTGGTCGTCTTGCCCGACGAACTCGGCCCGCTCACCCACATCATCCGCAGGTTGTCGCCGGCGTTGAGACGCGTCATCACTTTTCGCGCCGCTTCGTCCAGCGACGTTTCATAGGCCGCCAGCGAGTCGTCGACGAGCGGCCTCAACTTGCCCCGGCGCACGATCTCGTTCAGCCCCGCTACCGTGTCGCAACCACGCTGGCGGTTCCACTCCAGCGTCTTCTCCATCCGCTTCTTCGGGAAACCGTTCCCGACGAATTGCATCTCGTTGATCGCGCCCTCGCGCAGCCAGTGCCGGCCCCAGCGGTAACATTCAAATGCATCCGCCGTGTTCTGGAACCCGTAACTGCGCAGCGCGTGCAAGACATACTCCTGGATCGCCTCAATGGTCGGCGGAAAGTTGGCAATCAGATGGTGCGGCTGCGAGTTCAGACATAACACCACGGCGTCCGCGATGAATCCCGCAATGCGTTCGTCCGAATCGTACGCCTCGAAAATCTTGTCATTGATTCCCGGCAGATAATCCTGCCGAAAACCGTTGATCGTTTCCGCCGCCCGCAATACCGCCTTGCAAATCCGGTCCTCATCAAACGTTACCAGCGCCCGGTTGCGTTTCTGCACTTTGATGATGTGGTTCTGGATCGCCATGAGAGTACTTTCCTCGTCTGGCCACTGTACCATATCCCCACCTCGCTCGACAATAACCTTGACGCATCCGCCCCTCCTCTAATTACTGGCGGCATTTGTCTGAACAGTGTAAGTTCGGAGCGCGATTGGAGGAAATATGACGACCGAAAGTAAATGCCCGGTGATGAGCGGGACTCACAAACACACGGCGGCTGGAGCTCAGTCAAATCGAGACTGGTGGCCGAATCAGTTGAACCTGCAGATACTCCACCAAAACTCGCCCCTGTCCAACCCCATGGGCAAGGAGTTCAACTACGCAGGGGCGTTCAAGAAACTCGACCTCGATGCCCTGAAGAAGGACGTCTTTGCGGTCATGACCAAGTCGCAGCCGTGGTGGCCCGCCGACTACGGACATTACGGGCCGCTCTTCATCCG
>JBKQMH010000058.1:0-7871 GCA_052146795.1 Verrucomicrobiia bacterium | reverse complement strand
ACACCATTGATGTCGGTGGATGCGCGTACTAGCGTGCTGCTGCCCACCAGAGCGGCCACCGCCGCTACCAGCGCCAATGAATATCTTGCTCTCATGATACTTCCTGCTTTCTATTGTCACATCTTTGGGTTGGAACGACGTTAGACGCAGTGCGTAGCGCGCGCTATAAGGCAGAACCCTACCGCGGATGGCTTGAGAGTGCTCCCCGAATACGGATGCAGCCTCCACCGAACGAATACGCAGGTTGGCAGGGTAGGGTTTCACCCCATGGACGGCTTGAGGCAATAGTCAGACAGTGACAGTGGATCAATGAGGTACACGATTCCGACTGTATTATGAAGCGAACCACAGCCAGGTTATCGCAGCGATATGCGGCAGCCTTGCGCACATTTCTGACGCAAGGGCCCCAAGCCGGCTTGCAGCCCGCGCACACCTTGGGACGCAAGGCCATGGCCCTCGGCCTGGAGACGCTGGATCTCGCCAAGATTCACGAAACTGCGCTGGCGACATTGCTGTTGCCAAGCCATTCCTCCCGCGCCAGGAAGGGAACGGTCAAGCGGGCGGAAGCTTTTTTCGTCGAGGCCATCACCCCGATCGAAGCGACTCATCGTGCCGCGCGGGAAACCAACGGCGACTTGAATCGTCTGACGAAGACACTGAGCCGACGCTCAGAGGAACTGGCTGCCTCCGGTCGTCATTTGAAACGGGGAATCGTCCAACGCAAGGCTGCGGAAGAAGCTCTGAAGAAGAGCGGGAAACATCGGACCGATTTATTGGGGCGGTCACGACTCGTGCAGGAGCATTTACGGCAACTGACCCGCCAGATTCTGTCGGCGCATGAGGACAAGCGGACGAGGATCAGCCGCGAGTTGCACGACGAAATTGCCCAGACCTTGTTGGGAATCAATGTCCGGCTCCTGGCATTGAAAAACGAGGCCACGACCAATGTCAACGGCCTGAAAAAAGAAATCGCCAACACGCGACGTCTTGTGGAAAAATCCAAGAAAACCCTGAAGCGATTCGCTGACGAACTCGGCAAATAGCATGACACGGAAATTGACCAGGTTGTCGCAACGATACGCGGCCGCGTTGCGTACCTATCTGAAGCAAGGATCACGGGCCGGCTTGCAACCCGCGCGCGGGCTGGGACGCAAGATCATGGCTCTCGGCTTGGAGACGCTGGACCTGGCCAGGGTTCACGAGCAAGCGCTGATCGCCATCGTGTTGCCGGGCGATTCTCCCGGCACCCGGGACGCGATCGTCCGGCGGGCGGGAAAGTTTTTCGCCGAAACCATCATCCCAATTGAGAGGACTCATCGCACCGCGCGCGAGGCCAACACCCACTTCGGGCACCTGAACCAGACGCTACGCCAGCGCAGCGCCGACCTGGCCGTCTCGAATCGGCGGCTGAAACGGGAAATCCTCCGACGCAAGGGTGTGGAGGAATCCCTTCGGAACAGTGAGAGACACTATGGCCGGTTGCTGGAGCAATCGCGCCTCATGCAGGAACAATTGCGGCAACTGACCCGCCAGCTCCTGTTGGCACAGGAGGAAGAACGCAAGAAGATCAGCCGCGAGCTGCACGATGAAATCGCCCAGACCTTGACGGGGATCAATGTTCGCCTGGCGGCCTTGAAAACATCGGCGACGCACAACACCAAGGGACTCCAAAACAAAATCTCCAGTGCGCAGCGGATGGTCGAGAAGTCGGTGGACATCGTGCATCGGTTCGCCCGTGAATTGCGCCCGACGGTGTTGGACGACCTGGGGTTGATTCCTGCCCTGCATTCGTTTGTCAAAGGCTTTTCGAAACAGACGGGCGTCCACGTCCGTTTGACGATCTTTGCCGGCGTTGAAAAGCTGGACAACGCCAGGCGCACGACGCTGTACCGCGTTGCCCAGGAAGCACTGACCAACGTCGCCCGTCATGCGCAAGCCAGCGTGGTGGACGTGAGCATCGAGAAACTTTCGAACCGCATTTGCATGAAGATCAAAAACGACGGCAAATCCTTCCAGGTGGATCGCGTACTGCAGGCTGGAAAGAACAAGCGATTGGGGCTGCTCGGCATGCGCGAACGGGTCGAGATGGTCGGCGGCAGCTTTAGCGTCGAATCGGCGCCCGGCAAAGGCACCACCATCTGCGCGCAGATTCCGGTCACAAACGGCAGGGGGAATTAGTGCTTATGAAACGTATCACCGTCCTGTTGGCGGAAGATCACATGGTCGTCCGCGAGGGGTTTCGGAGACTGTTGGAGGCTGAAGACGATCTCGAAGTGATCGGCGAAGCGCAAACCGGCCGCCAAGCGGTGGCATTGACCAGGAAACTTCGTCCGGCGGTGGTCGTGATGGATATTGCGATGCCGCTGCTCAATGGATTGGAAGCCACCCGGCAAATCCGCAAAGCTGTTCCCAGTACCAAGGTTGTGATTCTCTCCGCCCACAGCGATGACGCGTACGTCGATCAGGCCATCGCCATCGGCGCGGTGGGTTTTCTGCTCAAACAAACGTCCTCCCACGATTTGTCCAAGGCGATTCGGGAAGTACAGAAGGGAAACACTTTTTTCAGCCCTTCCATTGCCAAGCGACTGCACGATCAGAGGATCCCTGCGAACGGCGTGGCGCTGCGGAAGAAGGTTGCCCGCCTGAGTTCGCGCGAGTTGGAGGTGCTCCAACTGATCGCCGAAGGCAAGGCCAACAAACAGACCGCGGCGGAACTCGGCATCAGCGTCAAGACGGTCGAAAAACACCGGCAGAATCTCATGGCCAAGCTCAACATCCACGAGATCTCCGGCCTCACCCGTTACGCCATCGCTGCAGGAATCATCGAGAGCAGCGTCCAGTTGACCATCCGCTAGCCCCCCGACTGGTTTCATCCCATATGGGGTAAACACCCCATGGCGGCCCGTTTCCTTCCCGGGTAATGTTTTCATATCATGAGCGGAGTTTTACAACAGGAAGCGGCAGCCGGCGTGCAATCCCCGGCACCGACCGCAGGTTCGGACCAAGCCGGCACATTGGTCTGGCAGGAGATCGTCGCCAAGTACCAGCAGCCGTCCCAGTGGCGCAGCATTTGGCAAATCGCCGACACGCTCGTGCCCTACGCGGTCCTCTGGTACCTGATGTACCGCAGTCTGGCGGTGTCGTATTGGATTACCCTGCCGCTGGCGATTCTCGCGGGTGGGTTTCTGGTGCGAGTATTCATCATTCACCACGATTGCGGTCACGGCGCGTTTTTCAAATCCCGCCAAGCCAATGACGTCTGGGGATTCATCACCGGCGTGCTGACGTTTACCCCGTACTATCTCTGGCGCTGGGAACACGCGATCCATCACGCGCATGCGGGCGATCTGGATCGGCGCGGCTTGGGCGCGGTGTGGACGCTGACGGTGCAGGAATACTTGGAATCCTCTCGCTGGAGACGGTTCGGGTATCGACTGGCCCGCAACCCGGTCATCCTCTTCCTGCTGGCGCCCCTGTTCCTCTTTCTGGTCCTCCATCGGTTTCCCAACGCCCAGGCCAGCCCGCGCGAGCGACACTCGGTTTACTGGACCAACCTCGGGATTCTCGGCATGGCCGTGGCTCTGTGTTCGGTCTTCGGCATCAAGGCGTATCTGGTGATTCAGTTGATGGTGATCACGGTGGCTGGCTCGGCGGGAGTGTGGTTGTTCTATGTGCAACATCAATTCGAAGGTGTCTACTGGCAGCGCCATGGCGAATGGGATTACCTCGCCGCCGCGCTGCAGGGTAGCTCGTTCTACAAACTGCCCAAGATTCTCCAATGGTTCTCGGGCAGCATCGGGTTTCATCATATTCATCATCTCAGCCCGCGGATTCCCAACTACAATCTGGAGAAATGCCACAAGGCGGAGCCGCTGTTCCAGACAGTGCCGCCGGTCACGCTCTTCTCCAGCTTCAAATCGCTCACCTTCCGTCTCTGGGACGAACAACGTCACAAGCTGGTCGGCTACAGCCACCTCAGGACCCTTCGGCGGCAACAGCGGCCGGCCGCGCAATGTTGAAAACGGCCCCTCTGTCTCATGTCCACTCCTCGTAAAGCTGGCAAACGCTACTCCCGGTGGAAACGCTTTCGTCACCGCGTGGAGGCCGCGTTACTGACACCCGCGCTCTGGGTCGTCCCCTTCTTCCCCTATCAGGCCGTTCGCCGCATCGGTCGCTGTATCGGGTGGTTCGGTTTCTGGTTCCTGGGCGATCAACGGCGCGTCGCGCTGGCGAACCTGGACGTGGCATTCGGTGACACCAAAACGCGTCGGGAGAAAATGCAGATCGCCCGCGCCTCGTTTCAAAGCTTTGGTGCGGCCATGCTCGGACTCTTTTGGAGCGCCCGCCTGACCCCGGCCCTGACCAAACAGATCGTGGAAGTCGACGACACCAGCCTCCAGATGATTCGCGACTGCATGGCCCGCGGCAAAGGCGTCATCTTCATCATGATGCATTATGGCGATTGGGAACTCCAGGGACCGGCCTTCGGCTTCCGAGAGATCCCCATGACGGCCATTGCCAAACGAATGCGCAACCCCGCGCTGGAACGGATCTTTGTCCAACTCCGCAGCCAGTGGGGACACCGCGTTGTCACCGGCCCCTACGCCATGCTCCGCGTCCTCAAAACGCTCAAGCGGGGCGGTTGCGCCGCGGTGTTGGTCGACCAGCATGTCGGATTGCGTTCCGGTGGCACTTGGTGCGATTTCTTTGGCCTGCCCGTGCTCACCAACTCGACGATCGGCCAACTGAAGCTGCTGTCCGGCGCCGCGATCGTCACCAGCATCACCCATCCACTGCCCGATGGGAGAATCCGCATCGACTGCCGCGAGTTCCCCCATCAACCCAGTGGCAACGATCAGGCTGACATCCAAACGATCAGCCAGCGCTGCCTCGACTTCTGCGAAACCGTCATTCGCGACCAACCGGAACATTGGCTCTGGAGTTACAAACGCTGGAAAGCCCGACCCCACCCCGAACTCGGCCGGTTCCCTGCCTACTCGCGTCAGTACGGCGTGTAGCGTAGCGGCTGCCAGATCGCTGAGGTTCCCGAAATCCCAGAGGGGTCAATCCCTGGCCCCCACAGCGGGTTCTCGTGCTTAAGAAGCGCGTCACCTTGAACTCCACACCAAAAAGGGGTATGAGAACAGAGCGTTGCGAGGGCCAAACCATGAAGACCGATCTTCCCAGTCTGGCATCTGAATTGAGGATTTCCGGTGACAACCGTGAATAATCACAGCCATTTCCCTGGAGTCCGCAATGCCCGTTGAATTCAAGGACTACTACGACGTTCTCGGCGTGCCCCGAACCGCGACCGACGCGGAAATCAAGAAGGCCTTCCGCAAGCTCGCCCACAAATATCACCCCGACGTCGCCAAAGACAAACGCACCGCCGAAGACAAATTCAAAGAAATCAACGAGGCCAACGAAGTCCTCAGCGACCCGGAGAAACGGCGAAAGTATGATGAACTCGGGGCGAACTGGAACCACCCGGAACGGCAGACTGCGCCACCAACCGAAGGATTCGGCGGAAGTCCCGAACAGGGTGCGGAATTCCATTTCGATGGCACGGGTTTCAGCGATTTCTTCGAGCAGTTCTTCGGCAGTCGCGGTCGTCCGTTCGGTGGCGGCTTCGGCCGAGCGGGGGGGAATGGCGGGGAAGGCGAAACATTCGCCCAACGCGGCCAGGACATCGAGGGCGACATCCTGGTGACGCTGGACGAAGCCCTGCACGGTTCGACCCGCACGATCCGACTGCAGCGTACCGATCCGAGCACCGGACAATCGACCACGCAAACCCTGCGGGTGAAAATCCCTCCTGGCGTCCGGGAAGGGCAACTCATCCGTGTCGCCGGCAAAGGCCAGGAAGGCATCGGCGGGGGTGAGTCGGGAAACCTGTACTTGAGAGTAAAGTTTGCCCAGCACCCCGACTTCCGCGTGCGGGACGCCGATCTGTATTACGATTTGGATCTCGCCCCGTGGGAAGCGGTCCTGGGTGCCACCGTCCACATACCAACGCTCGATGGAACGGTGTCCCTGAAAATTCCCGCGGGCACGACCGCGGAAAAGCAATTTCGTTTGCGCGGGAAGGGCTTGCCCACAGTAGACGGCACGCGGGGCGACCTCTATGCCGTCACGTCCATCGAAGTCCCACCGCGTCTTACGCCGGAACAAAAAGCCCTGTGGGAACAGTTGGCGGCGAAATCGGCATTCAACCCGAGGAAAAACCCATGAGCAAACGATCCGTTCACGACGTTCCGTCACCGGATGCTCTGGAATTGTTCCAGCCGAACCCAAACGTTCTGTACAGCCTCGATGCCGCCGCTCATCTCGCGGGTATCCCGCGCCGTTCCATTCTGATCTATTGTCGTGCTGGCCTCGTGCGACCGGTCGTTCAACCACCGTACGGAGTGATGGAATTCACGGAGGAGGCGATCCATACCCTGCGACAGATCGAGCACTTGCGAACCGTTCACGACGTCGACCTGGCCGTGCTCAAAACCATGTTCGATCTGCTCGACGAGGTGGAACGCCTCCGGGCCGAGCTGCGCTTTTTGCGTAACCAATGAGAAGGAGACACCGTGAGCGGACCAACCCCCGTCAGCAACCCAACCCACAGTCTTCGGCCCGCGGAAATCGACGGGTTCAGTTCTCTCGCGGAGCTTGCCCGGGACTTGCGCTGGTCATGGAACCACCGCGCCGACGAGGTGTGGAAGCAACTCGACCCCGCGCTCTGGGAGCTGACTCGAAACCCGTGGGTCGTCCTCCAGACGGTCTCGCGGGAAAAACTCCGCCTCCTCCTCGCCGATCCCGCGTTTCGCCAGAAGGTGGATGCTCTCGTACAAGCGGAGAAGCGCGCCGCCGAGTCACCCGCGTGGTTTCAGCAAACTCATCCGCAATCATCCCTGACTTGTGTCGCGTATTTCAGCATGGAATTCATGTTGGGTGAGGCTCTCCCGATTTATTCAGGGGGACTCGGCAATGTGGCCGGCGATCAACTCAAAGCCGCCAGCGATTTGGGTGTGCCGGTCGTCGGCGTCGGACTGCTCTACCAGCAAGGTTATTTCCGCCAGGCGATCGACAAGGACGGTGTGCAACAGGCCCTCTATCCGTATAACGATCCCGGGCAATTGCCGATCTCCCCCGTGCGCCAACCAAACGGCGAGTGGTTGCGCTTGGAGATGGCGGCGCCCGGGTACTCGGTCTGGCTCCGCGTCTGGCAGGCGCGGGTCGGGCGGGTGAAACTCTACCTGCTGGACAGCAATGACCCGGCGAATCCCCCCGCCCACCGCGGGATCACCAGCGAGTTGTATGGCGGCGGGCCGGAGTTGCGGCTCAACCAGGAGTTGATGCTCGGAATCGGTGGCTGGCGGCTGCTCGGCGCGCTCGGCTTCCGTCCGGAAGTTTGCCACCTCAACGAAGGGCACGCCGCATTCGCGGTTTTGGAACGCGCCCGGACTTTCATGCAGGAAAGCGGCCAGCCCTTCGATGTCGCGCTGGCCGTCACGCGGGCGGGCAACCTCTTCACCACTCACACGGCTGTGGCCGTGGGGTTTGATCGGTTCTCTCCGGGACTCATCGAGCAATATCTCGCCCGCTATGCGCAGGAGAAGCTCGGCATTTCCCTTCACCAGTTGTTGGCTCTGGGACGCCAGAATCCCGATGACGCGGGGGAGCCTTTTAACATGGCGTATCTGGCACTGCGCGGCAGCGGGGCGGTCAATGGCGTGAGCCGGTTGCATGGCGAGGTGAGTCGACATCTGTTTGCGCCCCTCTTTTCCCGCTGGCCAGTCGACGAAGTGCCCGTTAAACATGTGACCAACGGAGTCCACGTGCCAACCTGGGACTCGGCGGCGGCGGACGACCTCTGGACG
>JBKQMH010000057.1:0-7955 GCA_052146795.1 Verrucomicrobiia bacterium | reverse complement strand
CCGCTGACTGAACCGCGCCAGTTTAACCTGATGTTCGAAACCCACACCGGGGCGCTTCGTGATGACAGTAGCAAGACATATTTGCGACCGGAAACTGCGCAAGGCATCTTTGCCAATTTCCTGAACGTCCTGAGTGTTTCGCGCCAGAAAGTGCCGTTCGGCATCGCGCAGATCGGCAAGGCGTTCCGCAACGAGATCAATCCGCGCAATTTCACGTTCCGCAGCCGCGAGTTCGAGCAGATGGAACTGGAATTCTTCATCAAGCCCGGCACCGACGCCGAGTGGCACCAGCGCTGGGTCGAGGAACGCCTCAAATGGTACGAATCCATCGGCCTGCCGAAGGAAAAGTTGAGCCAGTACGTATACAAAAAGGAAGAACTCGCCCATTACGCCAGCGCGTGCGTGGACGTGATGTTCGAATTCCCCTTCGGCGTGCAGGAACTCGAAGGCATCGCCGCCCGCGGTAACTTCGATCTCAGCCAGCACCAGAAATTCAGTGGCAAATCGATGGAGTATTTCGACGACGAATCGAAGGAGAAATATATCCCGCACGTGGTCGAGCCGTCCGCCGGTGTCGACCGCATCGCGCTCGCGTTGCTCTGTTCCGCCTACGACGAGGAAACCACGACCGATGAAAAGGGCCAGACCGAAACGCGCGTGGTTATGCGGTTCGCGCCGCGCATCGCGCCAGTGAAAGTCGCCGTGTTCCCCCTACTGCGCAACAAGCCGGCGCTCGTCGAAAAGGCGAAGGAAGTGTTCAAGCTCCTCCAGCCACATTTCACCACCGAATGGGACGACCGCGGCAACATCGGCAAACGCTACCGCTATCAGGACGAACAAGGCACGCCATGGTGCGTCACGATCGACTTCGAAACCCTCGGTGAAAAAGGCCCAGAACTCGCCGACACCGTCACTCTCCGCGACCGCGACTCGATGAAACAGGAGCGGGTCAAAATCGCCGACTTGGTCCCGCTGATCTCGCAGAAGCTGCGCGGGTAATCTCGACGGTCAACTTTACCCTTGCGAAGCCGCGGTTCTTTGGCTATTGTTCGCCCTTCCGAAAAGCAAAGGGAACAATCATCATGTCTCGACGTTGTGAAATTTGTGGCAAGGGCGAAGCGCGCGGGAATCACATCCTGCGCCGCGGCCAGGCAAAGAAAAAGGGCGGTATCGGCCAGCACGTGACCGCCGTGACGCCGCGGATATTCCGGCCAAACCTGCAGGTGGTCCACGCGGTGGTCAACGGCGCGCGCCGCAGGGTCAAAGTCTGCACGAACTGCATCAAGAGCGGCCGCATCGCCAAGGCGGCCTAGGCGGAAATGGTCAATGGCAGATGGTCGATGACGGTTAGTCCGTTGTGTCGTCTTCTAATCTTGCGGCGTATCCGGCTTTGGATTCCTTCAACAATGATCCCGGCTTCGCCTTGCCTCGTTCCCGAATCTTGCGCTCAATGCTAGCGGCGAGATTCGCCAACTGCTTCAAAGCCTCCTCATATTGCCCGCGTAGTTTAATCGCGATGTCTTCGGAAAGCTGATTGGTGGATTGAGCGTACGATACATGCGTCATTGTCTCACGGGCCTCCCGGCGACAACGATATAGTGCCTGCAAATACTCCGTCCTGTACTGCGAATAAAAGCCTTCCGTCATGTTGGCGCAGACGGATTCTGATGATCGCAGCATCTGCACTCGAAGCCACCGAAACTCTGGCCTAAAACCTCGTGTCTTCTTCTCGAGTTCCAGACCCAATGTCAGAAACGCTTGATACACCGGCATCTGCTCTACATTCTGAATTTTTTGTGCGTCCATTTTTCCATCCACCATCAACCATTTACCATCGTACATCCCGAATTTTGAGCTGCACGTTTTCCACGCCGCGGAATTCGTTCAGTTCGGGGATAAACGCCACATCGAATTTGCCCTTGGGCAATTCGAAATCGCCCCGGCCCCACCAGATCGCCTGCGCGGTCGTATCACCATCCGTCACATTGAAGCGCAAGTGATTTTTGCCCACCACCCGCGGCGCGCCGCGTAGCTGTACGCCCTCGACGGCAAACACGGGCGTCGGATTCTCCGTCCCGCACGGCTCCAATCGCGCCAATTGCTCGAAGAAGTCTGCGTCCAATTCGTCGAGCGAAATGACCGCGTCAATTTTCACGCGCTGGTGCAACTCGTCGTCCGTCAGCGCCTTCGCGGCGAACTCATTCAACTGCTGCCGCAATCGATCGATGTTGGCAGCCTTCACGCTGAGCCCCGCGGCCATCTCGTGTCCGCCGAACCGCTCCAGCAACGGCGCGCACTGGCGCAGCGCGTCGACGATTGAGAATCCCGTGACGCTCCGACACGACCCCTTACCCAGTTTGTCCTCGATGCCGATCACGACGGTGGGTTTGTAGAATTCCTGCTGGACGCGCGACGCCACGATGCCGATGACACCGACGTGCCAGCCTTCTTTGGCAAGTACGAGCACCCGGTCCTGTTCCTGCGCGCGTGCCATCGCCATGGCCTCATCCAGCATGCGTTCCTCGATGCGCTGGCGTTCGGCATTGTGATTGTCGAGCAGGATCGCCAGTTCCTTCGCGCGCGACGCGTTGGTGGTGAGCAACAATTCCAGCGCGACCATCGCATCAGCGAGCCGACCAGCCGCGTTCAGCCGTGGTGCGATGCGGAACCCGATGTGGTACGGGCTTACCTCATCCGGTACGCTGGCCACATCCATCAGGGCGCGCAGCCCGATCTTCTGCGTGTGCGGGAGACGCTCCAGTCCCACCTTCACCAAAATGCGGTTCTCCTCGATCAGCGGCACGACGTCGGCTACGGTGCCGACCGCCACGAGGTCGAGGTGCTCGCGCAAATCGATCCGCTCGGAGAGTTGGCGGTCGCGTTTCAACAGCGCATGCGCCAGCTTGAACGACACCCCCACGCTGGCCAGGTACTTGTAGGCCGCGTCCCTCGACGCGGCGCATTTGGGATTCACCAGTGCCACGCAATCCGGCAATTGCTCCGCTGGCTCGTGATGGTCGAGAACGATCGTATCGACCTTGCGTTTCTTGAGGTCCGCGATTTCGTGCACGGAACTGGTCCCGCAATCCACCGCCAGAAGCAACTGCGGCTGGTGCTCCTTCCAACAGCGCGCAATGCCGTCCTGGGTCAGGCCGTAGCCCTCATCCATGCGATGCGGCAGGAAATTCGTGACGGTCGCGCCCGCCGCCCGCAGGACGAGCTGCAACAACGCGCTCGACGTGACACCGTCCACGTCGTAATCGCCGTAGATCGTGATGCGTTCGTTCTTTTCGATGGCCGGCAGAATCCGGTCGACCGCCATCGCCATGGCCGGCAAATCGAAGGGATCACCAAGCTGACGAAGTTGTGGATTGAGAAATTGCGACGCCTTGTCGGCAGCGCGATGCCCACGATTGATGAGGACCTGTGCCAGCGCCACCCCGAGGTGCAATTCTCCAGCCAGCGTTTTGGCCAGCGCTGGCTCGGGTTTCGCAATGACCCAGCGCTTTGTCACGAAACCGCCCTAGGCCTTGGCCGGCTGCGGCTTCTTCTCGGCGGCCCGCTTTGCCTTGGCGCCTTCGGCGCCACGATACAGGCCGCGTACGGGCTGACCGATGTAGATGGACGAATATGTGCCCGTTACCACGCCCACGACGAAGCAGAAGGCGAAGTCATTGAGGACGCGCCCGCCAAACACGTACAGCGCCACGGCGCACAGAAAGACCGTGCCGGCCGTGAGAATCGTTCGCGACAGCGTTTGGTTGATGCTGTTGTTGATCAGCTCGATCTGGCTCAACCTACCACCCGTCAGCTTCCTGTTTTCTCGAATCCGATCGAAGATGACGATCTTGTCGTTGATCGAGTAGCCGATCAGCGTGAGGACGGCGGCGACAACCGGCATCGAGAACGTGCGATGGGGCCAGAGACAGAACAGTCCGACGGTCATCAGGACGTCGTGGATTAACGAGATTAATGCGCCGAAACCGAAGGAGAATTCGCCGAAGCGAAACGCGAGGTAGATCATGATCGCCACAAGCGAGACGCCGACGGCCATGAGCGCCTGCTTCAGCAACTCCCCGCCAACGACCGCACCCACGTGCTCCCGGCTCAGCTCTTTGAACTGGGCGTCCGGGAATTTGTCCTGAAGAAGCTTGACGACCGGCTCGGCCTGGCCTTCGGGCAATCGGAGCGACAGTACATCTCCGCCGCCGGTGGTGTGCTCATACTGGATGATAATGTCTTGCTTGAACCCGTTTTCCTCCAGGCTGTGCCGAATTTGCTCAGCGTCCACCTGTTTCACGAAACCCAGCGTGACCGTGTCGCCGCCTTTGAAATCGATTCCGTACACTTCGCCATGGCCGACGTCCAAGCCGCCGCGGTGCACAAACGCGACCATGCCGGCGGCGATCAGCGTCCAGGAAAGCGTAAACACAATCTTCCATACGCCGAGGAAATTGATATGGGGCACGTGGCGAAACACGTGCAGCATCTGGAATGACTTGATCCAGCCCTTGGTCACCAGCCAGTCAAAAATGATCCGCGTCACGAACACGCCGGAAAACAGGTTGGCCAACAAACCGATGATGAGGGTGACACCGAACCCCTTCACGGGCCCGCTGCCCATGGAAACCAGGATGACGCCGGTCAGGATCGCCGTGAAGTGCGCATCGAAAATGACGCGAAACGCCCGCGTGTACGCGGCCGCAATCGCGGCGCGCAACGGTTTGTTCGCGGCCAGCTCCTCGCGCACGCGCTCGTAAATCAGCACGTTGGTATCCACAGACATGCCAATGGTCAGGACAACGCCGGCGATGCCGGGCAGTGTCAGTGTAAAGCCAAACATCGCTAGGACACCGACCGTAATCAGGATATTCATTAGCAAGGCGATGTCGGCGACGACGCCGGCCGCCAGGTAGTACACCGCCATGAAGATGACCACCGCGCCCGCGCCAATCACCGCCGCGCGGACACCGCTCGCAATCGAGTCTTTGCCCAACGTCGGATCCACGCTGCGCGTTTCCATCACGTGCACCGGCGCCTGAAGCGGGTTCTCGAGGACGCTAGCCAGTCGCTGCGCTTCGTCCAGTGGGAATCCTCCCGAACGGCTGATCTGGCAGCGGCCACCGGCGATGGGTTCGTTGATGCGCGGGTCCGTGTAGAGTTCGCCGTCGAGTATGATCGCCAACTGACGTCCCACGTTCGCTGTCGTAATCCGCTCAAAAATTTTGGCACCCTCGGCATCGAATTCGATGCCGACCTGCGGTGCGCCCGTCATCTGGTCATACTGCACGGAGGCGCGACGGACGTATCGGCCGGTCATTTCAGGCCGCACCTTGACGAAGCAGGTGCTCGTGATTTCGCGGCCTCCTTCTTCTTCCTTCATCGTCATTTTCTGATAGCCCGGCGGCACGGTGAACCGGGGGTCGCTCAACGATTGGGAAACCAGCTCCGCGTTGTCAGGATGCGCCAACCGGAACTCCAGAAAGGCGGTCTTTTCGATTCGCCGGCGGGCTTCTTCGCGGTCGGCTTCCTTTAATCCCGGCAGTTCCACCAGAATCCGGTCGTCGCCGACGCGCTGGAGAAGCGGCTCGGCCACATGGAACTCGTCGATGCGCTTGCGCAGGACCTCGATGGCTTGTTGGACGGCGGTTCCCCGTCCGGCCGGGTCGATCCCCGAGACGTCCATCTTCAGCAGGAACGATGTCCCGCCCCTCAGGTCGAGTCCAAGTTTGATGCCGTACTGCGAGATCGCCCAGGCCGATATCAACAGGACGGCGGCGACCAACGCACACTTCCAAGCAAATTGTTTGTTCATAAGTCTGCGATTATTTTGGGGATGGCGCGGCGGTTTCGACCTCCGCGGACTTCTGGACGACCGACCCGATCGCGCTCTTCAGCACTTCGACTTTCACGTTGTCGGCGATCTTGATCATCAGCGATTTCTCTTTGACGTTGGAGACAATTCCGAAAATGCCGCTGTTCAACAACACTTTGTCGCCCGTTTTGACATTCTTGATCAGGTTCTCCTGGTCCTTGCGCTGCTTCTGCTGGGGGCGAATCAGCAGGAAGTAAAACATCACACCGAGGATCACAACCATCGACAGCGTCTGCAGCATCTGCCCTGTCGGATTCGGCTCTGTCCCCGGCGGTGACGGTGCAAACATGGCCAACAATTCAAACGCTCTCATCTACTCCGATTCCTTCCGTGTATACTGACGTAAATTCCCGTCGAAAATCTTCAAATGCTCCCGCCGCAATCGCTTCCCGCGCGCGGCGCAAGGTGCCCAGGTACAGGTGCAGGTTGTGCCACGTCATCAGCCGCAACCCGAGGATTTCGTTCGTGCGAAACAGGTGGCGAATGTACGCGCGCGTGAAACGGCGGCACGCGTAACATTCACATCCCTCTTCCAATGGCCCGAAGTCGTCGCGATACTGCGCGTTCTTGATCGCGTACGTGCCCCGCGCCGTAAAAATCGTCCCGTTTCGCGCCACGCGCGTCGGCAGCACGCAATCAAACATGTCCACCCCGCGGGCGATCATGTCCAGAATCTGCGGCGGGGTACCGACCCCCATCAAATAGCGCGGCTTATCCTGCGGCAGGAACGGCACAGTCATCTCGACCTGCCGCATCATCTCCGCCGGTGGTTCGCCGACGCTGACGCCGCCGATGGCGTATCCATCGAATCCCATCGCCGCCAGTTCGCGTGCGCTCCGTTCCCGCAAATCGGGATACACACTTCCCTGCACAATTCCAAAGAGCAATTGGCCGTCGGATAATTGCTGCTTCCGACAGCGGGCCGCCCACTCTAAGGTCAGATCCAGGCTACTGCAAGCGTATTCTCGGTCGCAGGGCCAATGGGGACACTCGTCGAATGCCATCACAACATCGCTGCCCAGAGCCACTTGCGCGGCCATCGACTCCCGTGGCCCGAGAAACAACGTCGCGCCGTCCACATGCGACTGGAATTCCACGCCCTCCTTGGAAATCTTGCGGAGCTTCGCCAGCGAAAAAACCTGATACCCGCCGCTGTCGGTCAAAATCGGGCCGTCCCAGCCCATGAACTTGTGCAGTCCACCCGCTTTGGCGATCAGTTCGGTGCCCGGACGAATGACAAGATGATATGTATTGGCGAGAATGATCTGCGCCTTTAGTTCGTGCAACTCGTCCGGCGTCATGCACTTGACCGTCGCCTGCGTGCCCACGGGCATGAAAATCGGCGTCTCGACAATTCCATGCGCGGTATGCAACCGACCCGCGCGCGCCGCCGTTTTGGTGTCCTGGGTTAGAAGTTCGAAAGTGCCGGTCATCAGGCTTTCTTCAATTCGTGTTCGTACGTCTCGCGGTCGTCGATATCAATGAGCACGCCTTCGTCCTCGACCACCAGACGCGC
Organism: Verrucomicrobiia bacterium; assembly: GCA_052146795.1. Lineage (GTDB taxonomy): Bacteria > Verrucomicrobiota > Verrucomicrobiia > Palsa-1439 > Palsa-1439 > Palsa-1439. The sequence goes on along the minus strand of JBKQMH010000057.1, from coordinate 564 downwards.
GACGTCGTCGGCGTGTTTCGCGTAGAAATGTTTGAGGGTCATCGACTCGTCCATTGCCAGGATTTCCTTCGCGTACTCCGCCCGCAACAATGGCGGGTGGCCCTGCCGCCCGTTGTACGACGGAATCAGAATCTTGTGCCGCTCCTTTTCAAACGTCTCGATGAGCGTCTCGACCGTCTCCCGCTTCAACCGCGGCTGGTCGCAGACCGCAAGCATCACGACCTTGGCCGTTTTCGGAAGGTCCCGCAGTCCCGCCTGCATGGACGTGAACATGCCCTGCTGGTAATGCTCATTCCTCACAATCTTGCATTGTGCATGAGCGATCTTCGCCGCGATCTCATCGGCTTTGTAACCCAGCACGACCCGAATCTCGTCCACGCGCGGCGACCGGAAGGCGTCGATCACGCATTCGAGCATTGTCTGGCCAGCAAACGGGAGAAGCTGCTTGGGTTGGCCCATGCGCCGCGATTCGCCCGCCGCCAGGATGATCGCGACGTTCATTCGGCTTCGTCAGCGGGCTTGCCGAGCATCTTATCGGCAATCTGATTGGTCACGGACAACGAG
>JBKQMH010000056.1:0-2904 GCA_052146795.1 Verrucomicrobiia bacterium | reverse complement strand
GGATCGGGATGCCGCCCCGGTCGGCGTGGGAACGGGGCTGGACGCGCCGACAAGGGATTGAGCTGCCGCCGTTGCCGCACGATCGCATGAAGTTTCTGCTTGATTTCCTGCCGGCGCTCCGACGTGTTGTGGGCCGGGAGGGAATCGATCTGTTTGGGCTCAAGTACTCGCAGTCGTCGCTGGCTCCCGAGGTGAACCCGGGTCGCGACCGGATCGTGCGCTTTGACCCCCGGGATCTGTCTCGCATTCACCTGGAACTGCCGGACGGCCGCTACTTGACGATACCGCTGCGTGATCGAAGTCTTCCATCGGTCTCCCTGTGGGAATGGCGGGCGATCCGCAAACACCAACTCGCCGTAGCCACCCACTGCGATGCGGCACACGTGCGGCGGGCCCTTTTCTGCCTCGAGCACATAGAAACGAAGCCGGTCACGCCACTTCGCCGGCGTCGACGCTCCGCTCGACACGCGGACTGGCGCGCCATCCAGGCGCTCCAATCGTTACCGGTACCCGATATCGCGCTCTCGGCAACCCTTACCTCGGAGCCGAATTCGGCCGACTTTTCTTGGGAGATTTTAGAATGAACACAGCCAATACACTGCAGCATCTGGATTCGCGGATGCATTCGCTTGCCAACGCCGATGGGCAGACCCGCATTCGCACGCTTGAGAAGGATCTCTTCATTGAGCACGACTACAGCCGACACTTAAGTTCCCTGCTCGCGGAGCTGATCACCGGGCCCCGGCAAACCCGGATGCCGTGCCTGTTGATCACGGGCGATGCGGGGATGGGAAAGACTGCCCAATTGCACCGCTTTCAACGGCAGTTTGCGGACGCGCTTGACCCCGTTACCGGGGTATTGCAGAGGCCAATTGTCATGGCCAACGTGCCGCCTGAACCGACGCGAGTCACCCTGACATTTGCTTTGTTGGAAGCGCTGCGCGCGCCAATCATCACAAGTCATCGGTCGGTGGACAAGTCCGCCGTCATTCGCCGCCTGCTCGCCGCTCATCGCACCCGCGTTGTGGTCTTTGATGAGATTCAACACCTTTGCTACTCCCGTCGCCGCGATCGATTGGTCGTCCTTGACACGATCAAGGCGGTGTCGACCGTTCATCAGGTCAATGTAATTTGCGCCGGCACGAACGGCGTGGAGCGCGAGTTCTTAGCTGCACCTCAGGTGGAGCGGCGCTTCGATATTGCAACCTTTACGCCGTGGAGAGCGGATGGGGAGTTCAGGCGCTTTTTGGGCGCATATGAGCGCGTACGCCCTCTGCGATTGCCCTCGCGGCTGGCGGAGCCAGAGATGATGCAAGCGATTCTCGAGGAAACCCGTGGCATCACCCATCGAGTCATTCAGCGGCTCAACGCGGCGGCGATAGTGGCCGTGCATGAGCGCCTGGAACGGATAACCCCCGATCTGATTTGCGTGCAGCGTACCGACCCAGCGCGTGTACATGCGGCTCGACGAGCGGCGCAGCAGCCCAGCGGTGAGATCGATGATCAGTTGATACAACCAATTCCAGTAGACCCGAGAATTTCAATCGCTGAGTCCGAAGCGATCGCGGGGCGATCGTGAGCGTGGCGGATCGGCTGGAGCTTCTCCGATGCCCGGTAGTCCCGCGTCCTTGTCGGGGAGAACTCCAAAGCAGTTGGATCGAACGGGCTGGACTTTTTTACGGGACTCCCTATGAGCCTTGGATCGCAAGTTTGGTGATTCGCGGAGGACTGGTGGCTTCTCCGATTGGTTATGACGCGGATGTCGATGGCGGCGTGCGTGAAGTGATGAAGGCCATCGCGAAGTATGACGATGCGCAAATCCCTTCCACCCTGGCTTCCCCTTCACATGATGTTCTCATTTTTGGCTCTCGTACGGCATACTGCCCATCCTGCTGGGGCGACGATGTCGCGAGCGGCGCGGTACCTTTCGTGCGGCGCTCATGGTGTTCCTGGCATTGCATTATTTGCCCCATTCACCGAGCATTTCTTTGGACCCGACCGAGAATCGGTCATCGGTCGGCGCAAGCGTGGCCGTCGTGGGCGCCCTTGTGGCGTTCGCGCGCGACGTGGGCCAGATCTTTGCATTTGCCGCACAAGCGCGTAGTGACTGCAGAAGTGCTGTCGTATTCACCCTGCCGACATTCTGGGCTGTCCTCGGCGGAAATTGCTGATTTGAGTCTGGAGATCGAGCGCTTCTGTTCGAATGGCTCGTCGCTCGGGGCGCACGATTGTCAAGACGTGGTCGCGCGGCGCAGAGCGGAGCAAATGCTCGAACTCACGATGTCGGAAGGCTTCATATCCGTAACCGAGGACGTGCGGCACGCGATTCTGCGGCGCCGGGACGCGTTACGATTACGTGGACTCCGCTTCGACAGCATGAGCTACTTGAGCGCGCCGCTCCGGCCCCAGCTGTTAGAGAACCGAGCGACTCTTTTGATGATGGCTGCGGAAATGTTGCGCATGATGGAAGCTCGGTCCGCGATCAACGAGCGTTTCGTTAACGCCCTGATATTGTCAGTCCTTACCCGGGAAGCACTCGACAATCTCGACACGCGGCGTTACCTTTCGCGCTGGAGTGAGATGGACCGCGTGCAATTTGCGCGATGTTGGCCGACCGGGCGAGACAGCCGTCTCAAGGTTCGCGAGATTTTGGCGCACAGACGGTCAATGCGCCCGTGGTGAGATTCGACATTTCGATTGCCCGTCTCAAGGATCGTGAGACTGGAAACGGCAAGTCACTGATTTCGCAGTGACGGGACGTTTCGAAGATGATGCACCAGTCTCATGATCCCTGAGATCCGACAATAATATTCCACATTCCAACAGTTAACATAATGCGGATTATGGGTAATCGATCGCGGTGGCCGCAGCCGATACATGATTCATTTAACCTGTAAGTAATAG
>JBKQMH010000055.1:0-3674 GCA_052146795.1 Verrucomicrobiia bacterium | reverse complement strand
CGAGGGAGGCATGGTTCTTATCGTCTGGACAGCGCCCCGCAGAAGTTAAGTGGACTCCTGCGGGGCGATGCTGAAGGCGCGCTTCCCTATTGGTGAGTTGTGCGGCTTTCATGCGTCATTCTAATTGGGGATTACCTCGAGCTCTTTTTCCTGCACCCCCCAAGCAAACCGTCGCTCACCGAAGCGCACGTCCAACCGATCTGGGGCGGGCTCACCTTCCCTCAGGATACGATACCGACAAATTACGGTTCCAATGGCGTCAGTCGAGATGTCCAGCTCGCGTGCGACCGGGGAGTCAGGCCTGAAGCGAACTTTTTGTTTCTCGTTCACGAAATTCACCGTGCAATTCTAGCGCCAACTCATTTGAGAGGGATGTGTTTCGGCGCGGGGTCTCGACGCCGATCGGCACTGGGGTCACGATCTAAAGGACTGAAATTGCAAGTATGGAGGGACGCTCCTGGGGTGATCTGATGATGCCGATCCACACAGAATCTTCCCAAAATCCTACGCAAAGCCGCGTCGAGTAGCTCGGATCGTGGGTTTCTGAGGGGCCGGAAGGAATTTTGTAATGGCTCCGTCGGCCAAACGTAGTCCCCGTTGAAGGTGATATGCTCCCAGCCGAGCGGCACGATGTGAGCGAGAAAATCGTCACGGACCCGTTCTCCATTGGAGCGCAGTTCAGCAACGGCGTGGCTGAGATAGACCGTATTTCAAAGGATGACGGCCGCGACGACGAGATTGACCGGGGCTGCCCAACGGCGCCGGACCAGCGGAACAGCCCGCCTGCGAAGAAGGAGCATGGAAATGGACATGCCGGAACCCCGGGAACGGGAAAAACTCCTCCAGGCGCAAGGGGCGGCGGCGCTTGAAACCGCGACACCCCTGGCCACGTCGGGCGAGATCGAGGTGTGGTTGTCGAATAACGGCGGCTGGATCGCGCTGGCCTGGATCAATCGCGGAACGGTCGGCCGGTGGGACTATGTCGCCCTGTTCGATCATAATCCGGTCGATCCGCTCTCCTATCTGAGTAGTCAGTGGCAGTACATTGCCGGCCATTCCAGCCCCTATGTCACCGGGACAAGCGCCGTGGGCGCGCAGTACTGGATCGCGTATTGCGGCTATGATTATTCGCAAGACAAATACGTCATCGAGCAGTCCGATGGTCCGTTCAACTTGTAACGACGGCGGGGATCAGCGCGGAACAGGAGGAAGCCATGGCCGACCCGATACTTCCCCAGATCAAGAACATCGTTTTTCTGATGCTGGAAAACCGTTCGCTCGACAACCTGCTGGGCTGGCTCTATCAGCCGCCCAACCCAACTGCGCCAGACAATGTATTTCCCGCCGGCAGCCCGAAACTTTTCGAGGGCCTGAAGCCCGGCGCCCATTCGCTCCCTTACTCGGACGGAAGTCTCGTCGAGGTGACGAAAGTGCCTGACGACGTCTGGTCCGGCGGATACGCCGTGCCGACCCGCGACCCCTATGAAGCGCTGCGCGTTTCGCCGCAAGACGATCCGCGTGCTCCGAAAGGCACATGGAAAGGGGTGATGAACCAGTTGTTTGGCGATGCGAAGACGATCGACCGCCTGCCGACGCCGGAAGATGGCGCACCCGCGATGCTGGGTTTCCTGCAGGACTATTATTACTGGGACGAAAGCTACAGCGGCAAGGACATCGCGTGGACCTTCACGCCCGCGCAAGCCAGCGTGATCAACGGCCTCGCCTTGCAATACGCAGTCAGCGACCAATGGTTTTGTTCCGTACCATCGGAAACAAACCCCAACCGGGCTTATTCGCTGTTGGGCACCTCGATGGGGCGTGAGAGTAACGCGAACATCCACGCCCAAGAGCAGTTCGAGCGGCAGACCATCATAAACTCTCTGGCGGAAAAAAAGAGTTGGGGCCTATATTACTCCTCGACCTGGATCGATGGCAAATCCTACACAGAATATACATTCCCGTATATCTCCCAGGCTGCCGGCGAGCGGGAGATCGGCGACATTTCGTTGTTCTTTCGCCATGCCCGGCGCGGTAGCCTGCCCGCGTTCACCTATCTCGAACCGGGATGGACCAGCCTGAGCGTTACCGGCAACGATTACCATCCAAATTCCATCATCCAACCCGGCGAGCAATTTATCCTGGATGTCTACAACGCCGTCCGAAATGGCCCGCAATGGAATGAAACGCTGCTGATCATCACGTTCGACGAGCATGGCGGCACCTACGATCACGTCGCGCCACTCTGGGGCGCGAAAAACCCCGACGGCCTGGACGGGCAGAACCTTTTTAAGTTCGACCTGTTCGGGGTCCGCGTGCCGACCATCCTGGTCTCGCCCTTCGTTCAACCGCGCACGGTGTTCCGTGCCCCCGACCCGACGAAACCGCCGTTCGATCACACCTCATTTCTCAAAACCTTACTGCGCTGGGCAGACATCGCGCCCGAAAGCGTCGACCTCGGTCAGCGCATGCCGCTCGCGCAGACGTTTGAGGGCGTGTTCGCCGACCATCCCGTGAACCCCGGAACGCTGAATCTTGCGCCGCCGAGGCGGATGCTGGCGACACCGCATAGAGCCTCCGCGGCGCATCCGGCCGCGGCAGAGGCGCTCAGCGCGGTGGTAAGAGGCGTCCCGGTCGTCGCGACGCGCGCGATTTTGTTGAAAAACCCGACGTTGGCCGGCGTCCAGGCCGAGGTCGCCCGCTACCGAACCGATCCTGCGAAGTTCGAGGCGGATATCAAGGCCGGCCGCTACGATCCGTGACGGCAGTGCCGCCGCTCACGGCCTTGTTGCATGGAGGTTTCGAAAGGCGCGACGGCGCCGTCGCGGAATCATTTACGCGACGCGGACGAAATCGGCTTGCCCGAGTTGGCGCATTCGGTTGAGAGATTTGATTGCGATTGCAACTTGGGGTCATGACAGAATCTGCCCTTTGTGGTGATCGAGCCTCTCGACTGTCGCCGCCCTGCCCCGCGCCAACCATCGCGCGCCGGCACCAAGCCGATCACCCTACATCTAAACGAGGAGACACGTCGTCAACTCAAGGCGCTGGCTGGGGAGTAGGGCCGCGCCGTCGAGAGCATGGAGGCAGAGGCGCTTAACCTGCTGTTCGCCTGCTACCGCAAGCCCGAGGTCGCCACACTAAGGGAGGCAAGGCGATTAGCCCGCATTATGCAGCGCGGGCTGGCGGATGTAGTTTAACCAACTGATTTGGTTTAGGATTTGGTTGTCGAAGCCGATCCGCGCCATTTCAGGAGACCGCACCCGCCATGAACGATCCTATGCTGCCGCTGCCCGGCTTGTCACCGGTTTCCGGCAAGACCGTCGTCGCCAAATTCGATGGCGGTTTGCTCTCGTCCGATGGCGGCGTTCTGCTGTTGCGCGAGGTCGAGCGGCACCTTCGCGTCGCCGATCGGCTCGCCGCCTGCATGGTGGACCCGCGCGCGGCCGACCTGATCACACACAGCCTTGCCGACATCCTCCGCTTTCGCTTGCTGATGATCGCGGCGGGATATGAAGATAAAAACGACGCCAGTTCTCTGCGTAGCGATCCGATGTTCAAGATGGCGCTCGATTTGTCACCGTCCGATCGCGAACTGTGTTCGCAGTCGACGATCTCGCGGCTGGAGAATCTGCCAAACGCCCGCACCTTGCTACGCATGGGCCGCGCCATGGTCG
>JBKQMH010000054.1:0-59318 GCA_052146795.1 Verrucomicrobiia bacterium | reverse complement strand
CACCCGCAACGGCGAGAACCACTGCGTATACTCGCTAAGATAGTAAAACATCTCCTCCTCGGTCTTTCACTTCCGCACACCCATGTTGCCGCGCCTTGGGGAGGCGCAGTCCCCACACATAACTGGTTGGCGCCTCACAGAGGCGCGACTACGTGGTTTCGGTATCCCTCCACAATTCGTTCCAACTGCAATCGTCTCGAGCCTTTGACCAACACAAAATCACCTTCCTGCGCTAGCGTGCGGACTGTCTCCTCCGCCTCCATCGTGGTGGCCAGCGGCAGCACCCTATGCGTCTCCATACCCGCTTCGATGGCCGCTTGCGCGATCAGCCGCGCGGACTGGCCAACGGTAACGAGCAGCGCCAAGCCGCAGTTGGCCGCCATCGCCCCGATGTCACTGTGTGCCGACTGTGTCCATTCGCCGAGTTCCAGCATGTCACCGAGAACGGCAATCTTCCGTCCCTTGCATGGGATCTCGCGAATCATTTGTAACGCAGCCTTCATCGACACCACGTTGGCGTTGTAGCAATCATTTACGAACCGCACGCCATCGACTGTGACCGGCTCCATCCGCATGCGCGGAAACTCCGCGTTTTCCAAACCAACCCGGATTTCATCCAGGTCCATTCCCGCAAAATAGCCAATGGCGGCCGCTTGCAACGCGTTGTAAATCTGATGACGACCCAGCGTCTTGAGCCGCACGATCACATCTTCCCGCTTCTTCGCGATGTTGAGACGGAACTTCACATCCCCATTGATTTTGATCTCACTGGCGCGGATGTCCGCGAAATTGTCGATCCCAACCGTTACCACCGTGGCGTTTGTGCGCGCGCGCAATTCGTGGCACCACTTGTCGTCGGCATTGATCACCGCGAGACCGTCGCCGTTGCGTGGCAACACTGCGAGCAGCGAACCCTTCTCCCGGGCCACTCCGGCTTCGTCCCCGAAGAATTCGACATGCCCCAAGCCGACGTTGGTGACGACCCCGATGTCGGGCTGCACCATCTTTGCCAGCACCGCGATTTCACCCGGATGATTCGTGCCCAGTTCAAACACGCCGTAGTCGTGCGCGGGGTCCAGTCGTAAGAGGTTGAGCGGCACGCCAATGTGGTTGTTGTTATTGCCGGACGATTCCACTACATTGAAACGTTCCCCAAGCACCGAGGCAATGAGCTGCTTGGTGGTCGTTTTCCCGCTCGAGCCGGTAACGGCGATGAGGCGGGTGGTTGGGGGCATCAGTCGGCGGTAGTTCGTTGCGAGTTTGTGCAATGCGGTGAGGGTGTCTTGCACTTGGAGAAGCGCCAAGGCACTAGGCGAGTTCATTGCACGGGTAGGATCCGAGACTACCGCCGCCGATGCCCCCAAGCGGGCCGCATCGGGTACGAATTCATGTCCGTCAAAGCGCGGGCCGCGCAGGGCGACAAAGCAATCGCCCCGGCCCAACACGCGCGAGTCGATGCTGATCCGCTCGACGAGCCTACCCGGCTCGCCGCGAATCAGCCGCGCCTCACAAAGCTCAGCCAATTGTTCTAAACGCAAGGTTTCCACCGTGTTCCACTCAAACGAAAGTAATCTTCGATCACTTGACGGTCGCTGAACGGCACGACCGTGTCCGCAAATTCCTGGTAGGTCTCGTGTCCCTTGCCGGCAATCACCACGGCGTCGCCCGGCCGCGCAATATCCAGCGCCCGCTCGATGGCCTCGCGGCGATCGTCGATCACCTGATGGTGGTTGCCGTTTCTGGTCCCGAAGCCTTCCTCGATCTGCTTCACGATCTCCCGCGGGTCTTCCGTGCGCGGGTTGTCGGTGGTGATGATGGAAAAGTCCGCCAGATCACTGGCCGCCTGTCCCATCGCCTTCCGCTTGCCCTTGTCGCGGTCGCCCCCGCAGCCGAACACCACAATCACCCGTCCCCGCGCCAGTTCCGCGACCGTGGCCAGCACGTTGCGCAACGCATCGGCCGTATGCGCGTAATCCACGAACACCCTGAAGTCCTCCGGAACTTCCACCCTCTCGACGCGCCCCGGCACGGGACGCAATTGCGCCAGCGCCGATTCGGCCGTCCGCAGATCGATGCCGATGGCCTGAGTGGCGCTGATGGCCGCCAGCGCGTTGGACACGTTGTAGCGTCCAATCAATGGAAGTGACATCGGGATACTGCCCTGGGGCGTGTGGGCGACGAAGTAACTTCCCTCCGCCGACACACGCACGTCCGCGGCGCGAATGACCGCCGCGCTTGATACGCCGTAGCTGACTACGGCGCGGTCCCCACCCAAGCGCTCAATCAATTCACAACCGTATGCGTTATCCGCATTCACTACCGCACGGCCTGCCTTTCGGACGGTGCCCAACGCGCTGAACAGCCTCGTTTTTGACTCAAAATAGTCTTCCATCGTCCCGTGGTAATCGAGATGGTCCTGCGAAAGATTCGTGAAGATCGCGACATCGAAATCCACTTCTTCCACGCGCAATTGGTCGATCGCGTGGGAACTGACCTCCATCGATACGGCGCCGCAGCCGGCCCGCAACATCTGGCTCATCATGTCCTGGATGTCGACGGACTCGGGTGTCGTCCGTGATGCCGGTATCACGCGCTGGCCGATCTGATATTGCACCGTGCCCAGCAGGCCGCAGGAAATCCCCGCCGCCTCCATAATGGCTTTCACCATGAATGCCGTCGTGGTTTTGCCATTGGTTCCCGTAACCCCGACGACCTTCAATTGCTGCGACGGATGGTTGTAGAATTGTGCCGATGCTTGCGCCATCGACCGTCGGGCGTCGCTGACTTTAATGCGCGTGGCGCGGGGGTTGAAGCTGGCGTCGCGCTCCAATATGATCGCCGCTGCGCCCCGTTCGATGGCCGCCTCCACGAAGCGATGTCCATCGGTCCGCTCGCCGCGCATCGCCACAAACATATGGCCGGGCATCACGCGGCGCGAATCGTAGGCGATCCCAGTAATTTCATGGTCCAATGGACCCACGACCGCCAACGGCTTGAACATTTTGACAATCTCCGCGAGTTTCATGACACTTTCGTTACCTCTGTCGGTGGAGTCTGCGGCACCATGCCCAGATACTCGGCGACTTTCTCCGCCACAGCCCGGAATACAGGCCCCGCTACCGATCCACCGTAGAACGCGCCCCCCGTGGGATCATCCAACGAAACCAAAATCGAAATCTCCGGGTTCGACGCCGGGAAATAGCCGATAAACGACGAATAGTACTTGCGGACGTACTGGCCGTTCTCAACTTTCTGAGCCGTGCCCGTCTTGCCCGCCACGTCGAATCCTTCCACGCCTGCCTTCGGCGCCGTGCCCTCGGGCCCGACCACCTTGCGCAATGCCGTCGTCATCAAGTCGCAGGTGTGCGGCGAGATAACCGGCCCGACCGCTCGCGGCTGATATTGCAATACGGTCGCGCCATCTTCGCTGACGATGCTCTTGACGATCATCGGCTTCATCCGCACGCCCTGGTTCGCAATGGTGTTCAGGGCCATCAACATCTGCAGTGGTGTTACCGCAATCTCGTGCCCCATTGGAATACGGGTGATGGAAAGACTGTTCCAGCGAGCCAGTGGATGGGCAATCCCCGACACCTCTCCCGGCAAGACAATCTCGGTTTTGTGGCCGAAACCGTACCGCCGGATATACTCGTACAGCCGCGCCGGCCCCATCCGCAGGCCCACCTTCGCCGCCCCGATGTTGCTGGAATGAAATAAAATCTCCTCAACACTCAACACGCCGAATGGATGCGCATCGTGCAACACGCGGCCCGCATACATGAACGCGCCGTTCTCGCAGTCGAACTGGTCCCCGAGCGTCACGACCCCCTCGTTGAGCGCGCCCGAGCATACGACAATCTTGAAGGTGGAACCCGGCTCAGCGACGTCGCTGATGCACCGATTGCGACGCGCATCAGCTGAAGACGCGTCCATCTCGGTCGGATCAAACGTCGGTCGCGAACTCATCGCTAGGATTTCCCCCGTCTTCGGACGCGACACAATGATCACACCCGACTGCGGCTTGAATTCCGCCATCGCTTTCTCAAGTTCCTGCTCCGCGATGTGCTCAATCACCTGGTCGACTGTGAGGACCACATTAAGACCGTCCTGCGGTCCGAGGTCCTCGGTGCGCAAGGCTCGAATCTCGCGGCCTTTGCGGTCGCGTTCGATGACTTCGTAGCCGGCCTGGCCCTGCAAATAATCCTCCATCGCCGCTTCGATGCCCTGCACCCCCTTGTGTTCGGCATCGACGAACCCGATCACATGACTGGCCAGCGGACCATTCGGATAGGACCGGACAAATTGATCCTCAAAGTAAATGCCCTTTAACTTCATTGCCCGGATCTTTTGCACAGCGTCTTCTTCGAGTTTGACGCGCGGATTGAGCCGAACGTAGCGGGACTGGCCACTGAGCTTTTGCGTGAGTGAGTCGACATCCATCCCGATCAACGGCGCGAGCTTCCGCGCGATCGCGGAAGCCTGCGGAGCGGTGATCGTCGCGTCGGCCGTGACGATGTGCACCGACAAACTGACGGCGAGCGGATTGCCGTTGGCATCCAAGATCGACCCCCGTCGGCCTTGCCGATGGACAACCTGTTCACGGTTTGCCTGCGCCAACGCACTGAGCTCCTTGTGCTGCAAGACATGCAAATCGAAGAGACGGAATGCGAGCGCGGTGAAGACCGACGCCAACGCACCGACCACGATCAACGCCCTGCCTTGTTGCGGTGCCAGTGTCATGATTCCTATTGGACGACCGCCCGGGGCTGGGGGTTCCGTAATTGTAGTCTGGCTTGCTGTTGCGCCGGGATCCGCGCGGGCAAAGGTGCATTCGCCATCTGCACATCCCACTCCGGACCCGGCTCATACAATCTCACCATCTGGCTTTCTCTGGGAGCCACCAGGCTGAGATTGTATTCTTGGCACTTCGTTTCCAGTTCCGCCGGGGATTCCAAACGTGCCAGTTGCGCGGCCAGCATGAGATTACGTTGTTGTGCCGAAGACAGGAGCGCCTCTCGCTTCTTGAGCTCGTCGCCCAAACGGTAGATGGTATTCTTCTGCCACACGTAGCCCAAGCCGCTAATGGCCACACACATGCACACGAACAGTGACTTGGTCACCGTTCCAAACCTCAATGGCTCGCGTTTACGATTCCGCTTCATCTCAAAAATTGGCCCGGGGGGTCGTCCTCCTTGGAACCGACCCCCCGCGGGGTTCCCCACCCCCAACCAAACGTTCTCTTCCTAAATCTTCTCCGCGACGCGCAACTTCGCGCTCCGCGCCCGTGGGTTCACACTTATTTCCGTCTCGTCGGCCGTGACGGGCTTTTTCGTCACGATCCGCAGCATTTCCTTGCGCCCGCACCCACATACCGCCAACTCCGGTGGGCAGATACAACCGCTGCTCTTTTCCACAAAAAACTGTTTCACAATCCGGTCTTCCAGCGAATGAAAGGAAATGACCGCAATCCGCGCCCCGGCTCGCAGAAATCGGGTAGCCCCGTCCAGCCCCTGACGGAGATTGGTCAATTCGTTATTGACCGCGATACGCAGGCCCTGGAACACTCTCGTCGCCGGATGGATGACCCCACGCTTCGATCCCAACACTTGCTCCACCAATCGGGCCAGTTGCGCGGTGGTCTCCAGAGGTGCCCGCTCGCGTTCAGTGACAATTTTCCGGGCAATCGCTCGGGAACGCTTCTCTTCGCCGTACACACGGAAGATCTTTGCCAGTTCCTCCAGACTGGCGGTGCGAAGAATGTCCCGAGCGGTTGCCCCAAACTGGCGACTCATGCGCATGTCCAACGGACCATCCCGCAGGACACTAAAACCTCGGCCCGGCTCGTCAAACTGATGCGAACTGACACCGAGGTCGAACAGAACCCCATCCACCACTGTTACTCCTAGACTCATCAACGCTCTCTCCAACTCCGTATAGCTGGCGCGCACTAATTGTACGCGCGCCCCAAATTCACTCAGCCGCTCGCGGCTGGCCGCGATGGCCTCATCATCCCAGTCCAAGCCGATCAACTGACCCTCCGGCCCGCACGCGCGCAAAATCTCCCGCGCATGCCCGCCGCCGCCGACCGTACAATCCACGTACAGCCCGCCGCGGCGCGGTTGCAACTGGTTTACAACCTCCTTGAGCAGCACAGGTGTGTGGTAGGTCATGCAGAAGCCCGGATCGGAAGGAAATTGCTACGTACGTACACCGATCCCGACCTCCTTTGCCACACCTCCCTGCCCGCCCGCGGGAAACTTCCCTCCCGCTGTCACCGCTTCACAAGACCGCGACCGGCTTGCCAGTTCCCTCCTCACAAGCGCGCGGCACGATGACTGCCCAACACTCGTCCGATCAAATGTCCGAAACCAACGCGCGACCACGGGGTGCTGCTGGAACGTTCGCGCTTCACGTTCTCCACGGCGTAACTCGCGGAAATGTCGATCACGTCGGTGGCCATTTCGGGCAAACACCCGCAGCCTCCCTCGATGATGACCGCGCCGCGCGCCACAGGGCGCGACGCCGAGCGCTGTACACCGTCACTACCAGTGGATCGGACGATCCGACTGTCCAACTTCGGAAATGGATTCATTCGCGGCAGACGGAACTGCCGCATCTCCCCACCCTGATTCGTCAGGCTGCGGTTCACACTCAAAAAACTCATGATGCCTTCTCGACTCATCTGCGATCTCACAATCCCACTTGCTTGGCGGCCTCCGAAAAGTTCTCCATCGCGTTGCGGTCAACCTCGGCCCATCGCTCCGGTGACCAAATCTCGAACCGCGTCAACATTCCCACGAGAACCGCTTCTTTCCCCACACCGGCGTGCCGAAGCAGCTGGTCCGTCAACCCGATGCGCCCCTGGCTGTCGCAGGGCGTACCGTGCGCCCGCGAGGCGATGACCCGAAGCACGTCACGTCGCCCGTATTCTCCGATCGAAATGTCGTCGGCGCGCTCCAGCATCTTTTCCATGGCCGATGCCGTTAACACGACCAGACAATTCTTTGGATCGGGCAATACGTAAAACTCTCGCGAGCGCCTCGCGGCCGCCCGCCAGATTGCCGGTATCGCGACGCGGTTCTTGTCGTCAACCGCGTGCCGAAACGTGCCAAAGAACACCGCCCTTGTAAGTGCCTTTACCATTTGGGAGTCGTGGTTCCTCCTTGAAAACCACTATTCCCCACAACGCCCCACATTTAGACACGACACCCAAAACGTGTCAACACCTTTTCGTGAATTCTCGAAAAAAATTTCTGAGCAGCGTCGCTCGGGATTTCGCCGTAGGGCGTCTACTCCCTGTCGCGCCCGTTTCCGAAGAGGAACGTCAACCCCCGCCACGCCCGGTCGCGCCAGCACCGCTCGTTGTGTTCGCCGCCTTTGTCCTCGAAGTACAGCAAATCCTCCCGCTCACGCCACCCGCGTGACAAATACGCTTCGTGGACCTGACGCGATTGCCGCACCCCGTCCCGGACCGTGCCGCAGTCCAGATAGATGCGGAGGTCCTGATGGTCGCGTTCGCACACGAACTCCATGAACGATTTCTTCTGCCGATCGCGGACCTGGAACGCGCCCGACAAACACGCCGCCTTACTGAACGTCTCGGGCAGTTTGTGCGCCATCCACAACGTGACCAGACCGCCGAGCGACGAACCCATCAACGCCGTGTGGTGGCGATCTTTCTTTGTCGGAAATCTCCGGTCGACGTACCGCTTCACCACATCGACCACGTAGTTCGCGTACGGATGCGACAGAATATCGTCGTATGTTTTGACCGGCGTGTACTCGCGGTAGCGCGCGCGCGTGTTGGGAATGCCAACAAGAATGATCGGCTCCATTTTTCCTTCACGCGTCAACTCGTCGGCAATCTGATTCAGGAACCAGCCGCCGTGTCCGAAACAACAGTGCGGATCATCCCATATGTTTTGCCCATCGTGGCAGTACAACACCGGAAAGCGCCGCCGATGATCATGCTCCGCCAGTTCGGGAAGATGAACGTAGATCGGCCGCGGCGCGAGACGACCGAATCGAGGCTGAACCTTCGATTCGTCGATGACGTGAAACCGGGACGACTCGGGGAAATAGATCATGTGCGTTTCGGAAACAACGGCGCAACCTGGCCGATCTTTGTCCCTGCCGCTAGCCGTCCCCAATTCACTTCCTCAGCCAATAGCCCGAGCTTGCCGCCCGTCCCTAGTTGCGTTCGGATCGCGTCGCTCGTGGCCGGCATGAACGGCGCCACCAACACCGAAATCAAACGCACTGACTCCGCGAGATTGTAAAGCACGCCGTCGAGTTGCCGCGCCTTCGCCGGATCCTTCGCCAGTTTCCACGGCGCGCTCTCCTCAACATACTGATTTGACCGCACCACGAAGCCCCACAACCCTTCCAGTGCTCCGACGAAATCCAATCGGCTCATCCCCTCACGATAGGTCGTCACCGTCTTGTCGGCCTCAGCCTGCAGGGCCTTATCATTCGCTTCGGGCACCGCGCCGTTGCGATATCGCTGGATCATCGTCAACGTGCGATTCACCAGATTCCCCAGCTTGTCCGCCAGTTCTGCGTTGTACACATCGTTGAACCTGGCCTCCGCGAAATCGCTGTCGTTAATGCCCAAGGGACCGTAGCGCCCGAGAAAATAACGTAGCGCATCCAGCCCGAAATCCGCGATATATCGGTCAATCTTCTCAAGATCAATAAAGTTGCCAAGGCTCTTGCTCATCTTCTGGCCTTCGCTGATCCAAAAACTGTGGGCGTAGACCTGTCGCGGCAACTCGCGCTTCAATGCGATCAACATGGCCGGCCAGATCACCGCGTGGAACCAAAGGATGTCCTTCGCGATCAAATGCACGTCCGCCGGCCAGAACTTCCGACGCTCGTCTGTATCGACGGCCGAGATGTAATTGAAGAGCGCATCGATCCACACGTAGATGGTGTGTTCGGGGTCTCCCGGAACACGAATTCCCCAATCGCCTCCACCCGTGCGCGAGATCGGCACATCATTGAGACCTTCGCGGATGCGGTTCCGGACTTCATTGCGCCGCACGTCGGGATGGACGAACTCCGGCCGCTCTTCCAGCAGCTTCAGTAACGAGTCGCCGTACCGGCTGAGTCGAAAGAAATAATTCTTCTCCTTCTTGCGGACCAGCGGTTTGCCGTTGAACGGCGACTTAAACTCGTATTCCTTTGCCTTGTTCTCGGGCAAATACTCCTCCTGCCCGGCGTCATACCAGCCTTCGTAGTCCCCGAGATATACATCGCCCGTCTTTAGCAGTTCGCCGACGTACTGTTGCACTTTGACCTTGTGACGCTCCTGGCTCGTGCGGATGAAATCGTCGTTGCGGATCCCCAGCTTGGCAAATGTATCCTGAAATGCTTTCGCGTTTTGGTCAGCCCACTGTTGCGCCGTCACGCCATGCTCTGCCGCGGAGTCCACCACTTTCGCCGCATGCTCGTCCGTGCCCGTCAGGAAAAACACGTCGTCGCCACACAGCCGATGAAAGCGCGCCACGATATCCGCAATCGTGGTCGTGTACACATGACCGATGTGCGGGCGGTCGTTGACATAATAAATCGGCGTCGTGACGTAGAATTTCATGGGCGCAAAATCATCGCAGCTTGGCGCGCCCGAGTCAACCGTCTCACTTCCCGCCCATTCTCTCCAGCAATGTCACGATCGAAACGATACAGAGCGCCTGGACGATAACGATCAACGCGGCGGTCATTTGCGACCACAACAGGATCGTCGCGCCCAAGCCCAAGGTAAGCGTAATGAGGTAAATCAGCGTTACCGCCCAGCTTTGCGGCAGTCCCAACCGCACCAACCGGTGCGAAAGATGATTCACATCGCCCCGATAGACCGGCTGGCCATGCCGAATGCGAATCCACATCACCATGACGAGATCGAACAGCGGCACCGCCAGCACCAGTAACGGAATCAACACGGGTAACCAAGTCGGCGTCCTGCCACGGTGGTAAAACGTCACGCAAATCGGCAACACGGCCAACATGTAACCAACAAAATGGCTGCCGGCGTCGCCGAGGAAGATCGTCGCCGGCTTGAAATTGTGTGGCAGGAATCCCAGCAGCGCGCCCGCCAGCGCTACCGCCAGAAGACACACGAAATACTCGTGCTGGATCCCGGCAATGAATCCGAACAATGATGCGCAGACCAACCCAATCCCCGCGCACAGCCCGTCCATGTTGTCGAGAAAGTTCATCGCGTTCGTGATGGTTACAATCCACAACACCGTCATCAGGTAGTTGATGAATCGATTGGGGATGAACGCCGTGATCCGGATTCCCGCCAGCGCCACGAGCAGCGCGATGACCACTTGCGCGATCAACTTCGCCCGAGGGTTCAGCTCGTATTTGTCGTCATACATCCCCAGCGCCACCATCAGGCCACCCCCCAACACGATCACCAGCAACTTCGGCCAGACCGAGAACGCACCGTCGAGGTACATCTTCACGTCGGGCATGTTGATCAGCGGCAAATCCACCCGGCTTCCCAAGGGAAGGATGAACAGATAGTTGAATATGACATTGGCTGCGAACGCGCAGAAAATCGCCGCACCGCCCAGCAACGGCATCGCCTCCGTATGAATCTTCCGCTCCCGGTCCGGTTCGTCGATGTACTTCCACTGGAAGGAAAGTCGCTTGAACCCGGGCGTGAAGAACAGCGCCAGCACGAAGCTGACATCAAACACATAGAGGTAGACGAGCAGCCAATGCATGTTCAGTACCGCGCCGCCCACAACCACCGGTACAACTCGTCAAGTTGTTGCACCATTCGCGCCTCCGAAAACCGCTCCTTGACCAATTCCTTGCCTCGCGCACCCATTCTATGCGCCAACTCGTCGTCCTGCAACAACCGAATCACCGCATTAGCCAGCGCGTTCACATCCTTGGCGGGCGCGAGGAATCCCGTTTCACCATCGAGGCACACCTCGCGCGCCCCATCGACATCGAACGCAACGACCGGCTTGCCGCAGGCCAGCGCCTGGGGTAACGCCCGCGGCAATCCCTCACGTAGCGACAAGTGCACCAACAGTTCCATCGACGCCACGTAGCGTGGGATCTCTTGCGGCGGCACAAGGCCCGCGAATGCAAAATGACTGCGCAACCCCATTTTCGCGACCCGCCACTCAAAGCGCTCGCGGTACACACCGTCGCCCACCAACAGGAACTTTACATTCGGCACTGCCGCCACAATTCGTGGCGCTGCTTCAAACAGAAACTCGTGCCCCTTTAACCGAAATAACCGCGCGATCTTTCCGACCACCACGTCGGTTTCCGAAATGCCCAGCGATTCACGCAAGGAATCGTCACGACGTGCCTTCACAAACCCCTCAATGTCCATCCCACTGTGGATCGTGACGTATCGGTCCGGCGTCCCGATTCCGGCCGCGAGGTATTGGTCGGTCATAGCGTCGGCAACCGACACGAATTGCGTCGTGCACGCGCCCGCGATCTGCTCCGCCCAGCGAAACGCCCAGTTCCCTGCCGGATTCTGGTAACGGTAAAAGGACGGACCGTGAATGGTGTGAACGATGATTGGCACTCGTGCCCACCTCGCCGCCACGCGCCCCGCCAGCCCCGCCTTCCCACTGTGGGTGTGGACCACCACGTATCGCTTGCTCGTAAACAGACGCTGTAAGGCCCGGCACGCGCTCACGTCGAGCCACGGATTCGGCGTGCGTCGCAATTCATCCACGATCGTGATTGGCACACCCGCAGCCTTCGCCTGATTGTAGAGTGAGCCTTCCGGTCCCGTCTGGGGACCAATGATCAGATCCACCTCGTGGCCGAGTTTGCGCAGCCCAATACACGTGGATACGGTGTTCTCCTGCGCCCCCCCGACGATCAACCGCGTGATGATATGACCGATTCTCATTGCTTACCGTTCCAACTCATACACGATTCGCCGCCCGGAGGTATGAACCGCCTTCGCAAATTGTTCCTGATCCAGGACGTCTTTAATCAAGCTCCAGTTTGCGTCCGTCATATAACTGTATCCATGCCGCAGGCGGTTCAGCTCCGGATAATCCACATACACGTGGGTGATGCCCTGCGTGCGCAACGCCGCCACCAATTCTTCGGGTGTTCTCGCGGCGCGTGACATCGCCGTCAACGGATTCTGGTCGAACGCCGTGCTATACACGACCGATTGCTTTGCATAATACGCGCGGGCTTCTCCGACATAGAGTACTTTGGCACCAGCCGGCAGGTTCTCGTTCATCCAAATGATTGGCTCCAGCACTCCCTTGCCCACGCTCGCAACGAATTCGTCACGGGTGAATTGACCCAGTGCATATTGCGCAAAACTCATCTGCGGCGGCGTTCGCGACGGATCACCCACGTCCACCAAATCGTTCAGTGCCAGCGACGTGAGGCTGGCCGCCATCACAAGTCCGACGGAAACGCGCATCGTGATTCGCACCATTGCATCCTTACCCAGTTTCTCCATGGCGAAGGCGGCGGCGACTGCTGCCATGCCAAATGCCGGAAACAAGAACCGCCACGGTCGAAACGTGAAACAGAACCATCCGGCGTACGAGCCCACGAACAGCCATCCGGCCCGTTTTGCCGCTGGTTGCGCATGCGGAACCAAGAGCAGCAGGGGCGTTGTCAGCAACAACAATGGAACCGCTCCGGCCTCGACGAACGAATATTTCCACGGCAGCGTAAACAATTCCGTGACGGTCGCCAATCCAAACATCGGCGCGTGTCTCTCCGAGAATATCAGCGCCTGTTCTGCGTTCCAGTGCGGGTTCGGGAACAATCGATACAATAGCGGATACACCGGGTTGCCTGTCAGAAGCCAGTTCTTTACCAGCCACGGTGCGACCACGGCGACCACCACCAGAACGAACCCGGCGAGTAAACGATACTTCCGACGGAAAATCATTCCTGCTGCCGCAGGAAGCAACACCACCGCAATCGCCGGCCATTTCGTTGCCGCTGCGCCTCCAACACCGAGGGCTGACAGCCAAAGGAGCTCTCTTTTCTCTTCTTCCTCCATCCACAACACGAGGGCCCCGAACGCCAGCGTCGCGAAGAATGCCGTCGCCAAATCGATCCGCGCCGTTTGGCCAAGGTCCTGCACGAATGGCGTGCAATAGAACAGCGCCGCAGCCGTCAGCCCCACGGCTTTCGACCAGAGCCGTTGGGCCACACCATATACCGTTGCCGCAGCCAGCAAGCCGAACAACCAATGCAACAGTTTCGCCGCGATATCCGACGTCGTGGTTTTCGCCAGCAAATACAGCATCTCGGTCAGCTGCGGCATGTTGGAGTAGAAGTTGTGCGGCAGAAACACAATACGACCCGCACGCTGGTAATCCGCCAGCGCGCCGAGGTGATACTCCAATTCGTCGTACTCGAACGGCGGCGCCAGCACGCCCACGAGGTTGAGTGCCGCGGCAAGGAGGATGCACGCGAGCATCAATTTCGCCCAACTGTCAGTGCGTTCCGTCGAAACATGAAAATCGCCCACAAACTTCCTCGGTGCCGGCAAGAGCCAGCACGCCAATGTAAGAAATGTGCACGGGACTTTCGCTACGGATAACGCCCCGGAGACGAGCACAAGCACCGCCAGAAACCACAGACCAATGCCCAGCGCGAACAGCATGCCGAGCACGTCGCGGCGCGCAATCAGTCGGCCCGCCACCGTTGCGCCCAACCCCAACGACGCGGCTACAATGCCGATAATGCATCCGCCCTCATACATCCGTCCGGTCCAGAATTCACGGAAATGCGGGCCGACGTGAAACCCTGACATCGACGCGCTAACGACTGCCGCAAGTTGGAACGGTAGCGCCCAAGCGCCGTAGCGGATCAGGTAAACAAGCGCCAATCCTACGACCCAAAGAATGGCGAGAAGTCGTGTGAATTCCGGGCGACGCCTGGTGGATGCGCCACGATCCGAAGCGGTCTGCATTGCCCGCCATTGTACCCGCCTCCGCCCCATGCGCAAGCCGACTGGTTATGGCACCGGCCTGAAGACCGGGTCGCCCATTACTCCATTGCCATCCCCGGCTTGACCGGGTGCCCTCGCAAAAACGCATCAACAGTCATGCGTTTACTATTGGCTGGTTGGAGTTCGCGGATCCGAAGACCGCCATGGCCGGTAGCGACGACAAAACCAGCAAGGACTTCGCCGGGGTTGCCGGTGACGCTCTCGACGACCTCAGCTTTCCAGATTTTCAACATCATGTCGCCCAGCTGCGTGTACGCACTCGGCCAAGGATTGAACGCACGAACCTGTCGCTCAATCTCGATGGCGGAATGCGTCCAGTCGATGCGTCCGTGTTCTTTCGCAATCTTCCTCGCAGAGGTGGCGCAGGTCTCGTCTTGTTTCGCCCGCGGGGCCTTGCCCTCGGCGATCTGCGCGACCGTTTCCACAAGCAACTCGGCCCCGAGTTTCGCCAGGCGGTCGTGTAGTGTGGCGCTGGTGTCGTCAGGGCGAATGAGTTCCGACCGTTGCAGGATGATGTCACCCGTGTCCATGTGCTCGTCCATGTACATCGTGGTGACGCCCGTTTCGCGATCGCCGTGCAGAATGGCGTATTGGATCGGCGCAGCCCCACGCCAGCGCGGCAACAACGAAGTGTGGACGTTCACGCACCCGAAGCGTGGGATTTCCAGAACCGATTTCGGCAGAATCTGGCCATACGCGACCACAATGACAAGATCGGGTTGCGTGGCCTTCATCGCCTCGATGGCGTTGGGCTCGCGGATTTTCAGCGGTTGCTGGACGGATATCCCGAGGCGCTCAGCGGCGACTTTCACGGGTGGCGGCGTCGGCTTGAGGTCACGGCCTTTCGGGCGGTCGGGCTGGGTGATGACGGCGACGACTTCGTGGCCGGGCATTTTCGCCACGGCTTCGAAGCACGGCACAGCCAATTCAGCGGTCCCCATAAATGCGATGCGCATGTTTGCCTTCGTCAGCACTAGCAGAGCGACCGGTCGAAAACAAGCGCGCACGCTAAAGCAAAACGGACAGGGCGCGAGCGCCTGTCCGTTTTGCGCAAACAGCTTCGGTATGTCCGGTGCTAGTTCGAGAGAAGGATGCGTTTCATCGTGAACTGTCCGAAGGGGAGCAGGAACGTATTGGTCGAGCCATCCAAAACGATGACATCGGTAACGCCAATCAAGTGCGCCTCTCCGGTGATGTACTTGTCTTTGCCCCCTTTAACATCCAGATCCTTGATATTGGCATCGGCACAAACTTTGTCGTGTCCCTTGTCCGTGTCGATCAGCACCGCGGCCGGGCAGCCGTTGCTTGGAGTCAGGTATATCCTGCCCGCGACCGTCAGGGAGCCGCCCACCAAGAAGCCGTTGGTATTGATGCCCATTTGGATGACAAAGCGCTCGTGGTTGGGGCCTGCGGCATCAGGATTATCCTGCCCCGTCAGCGCCGTCATGCTGGTGCTTTGCGCAATGGTAAGAATGTTGCTCGACAGAACCGTGTCAAAGATCACCAAGCTGGCTTCGGTGGAATTACAATTGATGTCCATCGCGAGCAGTTGGTTCGTTCGCGCAGTCTCCAAGGATGTGCCCAAAGCCAGGTTGACAATGTCATGTCCCGCGAGTGATTCGAACGCCAAGGTAGCCGTGTTGGTCGCAAGCGGATTCGGCTCCTGGTACACGGCGATGACCGACGCCGTCGTCCGTACCGTTCGTGAACTCTCCGTAAGAGCCCATGTCGTGAGAACCGCGGCTGTCGTGGCAATCAGTCCTGCTACTATCCATTTCTAGGCCTTCATCTTTGTCCTTTATACTCCTTGCTCGGCTTGTTTGTTTAGGCGAGTTCCGCGCCAAGCAACAGTCACCCCAACCCTTGCTTTGAGGTAGCGGCCCGCCGTGCAACAATAAACGCAGACATTTTGAGCACTGTTTGTGCCAAAATACCCTGATCCCGCTTCTCGATGCCCGCTCATGTTGCCTCAGGTATGCAACACCGCGAAACGTGGTCAGTTTCGCGGTCATGTGGACATTTTTGGGCGAGTCTACGCGCCAAAATTAAACGCGGCGTTCCAAGATTGAACGCTATTCTGCGTTCGCAACCGCCGGACGCTCAATCACATGCAATTCTTGCGTACGACCCAGTATCGCACTCAGAATATCATGAGCGACTTCGATGGGGGATTGCAGCGCATCTACATCCACGCGCAGCCGCTCGGGATAGTACTCCAAGACGGGGCGCGATTCCCTGTCATAAACCTCAAGCCGATGGGCGATGGT
The DNA here is from genome assembly GCA_052146795.1 of Verrucomicrobiia bacterium. Lineage (GTDB taxonomy): Bacteria > Verrucomicrobiota > Verrucomicrobiia > Palsa-1439 > Palsa-1439 > Palsa-1439. The sequence goes on along the minus strand of JBKQMH010000054.1, from coordinate 43,073 downwards.
CTTCTCGTTCGCATCGTCGAGACGGTTTTCCTTCAGGGCGCGAGACTTCAACCGCCGGACCATTTCTTCGTGATGGTGCGTCGCGCACAAGGCAATCAACTTCACGACTTCGATATATGGATCGAGCATCTTCGCCTGATGGATGTTCCGCGGAATGCCGTCGAGCACTAACACGGTGCTCTCCGGCCGGAACGCGCCCGTGTGAATCAGCTTGTCGATGTGTTCCCGCCACAACCGCACCGTGAAGTCGTCGGGAACAAGTTCACCCTTGCTCGAGTATCGCAGGAACACCTTGCCAATTTCGCTGTTCAGATCAATCGAGCGAAACACATCCCCGCACGCGAGGTGGCGAAAACCGGGCAACGTCCCCAGCATCTTGCCCTGCGTGCCCTTGCCGCTGCCGGGAGCCCCGAACAGCAAGATCGTCTTGATCTTGTCCATCTGCTGCTTCTCCTCTAGTTCAACAGCTGATACCAGTTATTGCGTCGATGCGGCTCGTAACCGAGTTCACGAATCAACCGCCGCATCGTTTCCTCGTTGATGCGGAACGTGGCCCCGGCTTGCGACACGACATTCTCTTCCATCATCACGCTGCCGAAATCATTCGCGCCAAACTTCAGCGCGACCTGCCCGATTTGCGGCCCTTGTGTTACCCAACTCGACTGCACGTTGTCAAAATTATCGAGAAAGATTCGCGCCAAAGCCTGCGTCCGCAGATACTCGTGCGAACCAACCGACGGCACCTTGAGACGCGTGTTCTCGCTCTGGAACGTCCAGCAGATGAACGCGGTGAATCCGTGTGTGCGATCCTGCAGGTCGCGCAGCCGCTGGAGATGCTCGACGCGGTCCTCAATCGTCTCCACGTGCCCGAACATCATCGTCGCCGATGAATTCAACCCCATCCCGTGCGCGATCTCCATTACACGCAGCCACTCGTCGCTCATACATTTGAGCGGGGAAACGCGCTGGCGCACTCGATCCACCAGGATCTCGCCCCCGCCGCCGGGAATCGAGCCCAGCCCCGCCTCCTTGAAACGGCGAATGACCTCTTCCACGGACATTTGGAACACTCCGGCAAAGTGATTGAATTCGGGCGGCGAAAAACCATGGATGTTCACCTGGGGAAAATTGCGACGGATGTACTGGAGCAGGTTCAGATAATAATCAATCCCCAGCTTTGGATGGTGACCGCCTTGCATCAAGATCTGCACGCCGCCAATGGCTACCAGTTCCTTGATTTTCTCACCAACCTGCTCGGGCGTCAGCACGTACGAATCGCCGTCAGGCTCTTCACGCATGAACGCGCAAAAAGTGCAATACACATCGCACACGTTCGTGTAGTTGATATTGCGGTCGATGATGTATGTGACCTTCCGCTCCGGATGCTTCCGTTCGCGCACAATGTCCGCCAGCGCGCCCAGTTCGGGCAACGACAACGTGTGATACAATCGCACCGCTTCCTCACCCGAGATCCGAGCACCGTCAAATACCTTGCCCTGGATAATGTCAAGCGACGTATCGTAGATCATGGCTGCTGCTCACCAATCTCATTTCCTTCAAGTATTGCTGAAACCGCCGAATCCCCTGTTTCTCGGCATCCCCCAAATTGTACCAGACGCAGTTCGAGTAATAATCCCGCAGAAACTCCGGCGTGGCCTCGGTGGCCTGCTGCACGATATCCTCGATGTGCGCCAAGCCGTTGGCTTTGGCGCTACGCAACAACGCCGCCAGTTCCGTCTTCTCCACGTCACGTTGGAACGCCCAGGCTGCAAATACGAACGGCAACCCCGTCATCTCCACCCACGCCGCGCCAAGGTCCCACAGCGGCTGTTTCCCATTGCGCGTCGCGTACCAAATCGCTTCGTCACCGATCAACATCATCGCTTCGTGCTCACTCAGCTTGGCCCCGGGCGGTCGTGGGTAAAATTCCGGCTCAATGTGGTATCCCACCTTCAACAACACGCGCAACAACCACACGGATGTTCGCGACGCCGGGGTCACCGCTACTCGCTGTATTTTCTCCAAGGGCACGCGGTGCGTCAGGAATACGCTGCGCACGGCCCCGCGCGCCGCGATGGCGATTCCATCCAGCACGTCATACTGGTCGTGCAGCAGCACCTCGGCGATCGGCACGATTCCCACGTCGAACTGCTTCCGATACATCAGGTCCGCCAGTCGCGACGGCTCGCAATAGCCCACCTGATTTTCAATGCCGTACACCAGCGGCCGCACATTTAGATACGAAATGCCTCCGATGCGTGGTTTTGTGGTCACGCCGTGCCTCCTTCATTGCTCGCGCCTACATAGGCCGACGCAGTGGGTGGGGCGCGGCCGCCGGGCGCGGCATCGCTACGACGATCCCGCATCCCTTCGCCCTCACCCTTCTGGACAACCGGTCGATATAAGCTGTCCCGTTGGACTGGTTCCCGTCCCGTTTCGTGGATCGCCTTCACCAGTTCTTCTCGCGCTACTTCTTGCGGCGTCTTCGCGCCGGCCATGTGGTAAATCTTTTCCTCGATGACGGTGCCGTCGATGTCGTCGACACCATAACTCAATGACACTTGGGCCAGCTTCATCCCCATGAGAATCCAGTACGCCTTGATGTGGTCGATATTGTCGAGGTAAATGCGGGCGATGGCGAGTGTCTTGAGCATGTCGTAACCACTCGGCCCGGGCAGGTCCGGCAGTTTGGTGTTCTCGGGGTGAAACGCCAGTGTCACGAACGCCGTAAATCCGTTGGTCTCGTCCTGCAGTTCGCGCAACCGCCGCAAATGATCCACGCGATGATGGTCTTTCTCGATGTGGCCGATCAACATCGTACAGGTCGAGCGCCCGCCCATTTTGTGCCAAGTGCGATGCACGTCGGCCCATTCTTCAGCAGATTCCTTCGCGTGACAGATCTTATTGCGAACCTCGGGGTCAAAAATCTCCGCGCCACCACCCGTCAGCGACCCGAGTCCTGCTTCCCTCAATGCCGCCAGCGTTTCCGGCACGCTCCGTTTGCCCACCCATGAGAGGTGCAGGATCTCGATCGCCGTGAACGCCTTCAAATGCAGTTTTGGATCGAGCGCCTTCAGCGATCGCAGCATCTCGACATAGTAGTCCCACTTGAACGACGGATGCAGGCCGCCAACGATGTGAATCTCGGTGATACCCAGTTTGAGCGCCTCTTGCGCCTTCCCGATCATCTGCGGCAGGTTGTATTCGTACGCGCCCGCGTCGCGCCGCCGTCGATAGAATGCGCAAAAATCGCAATCGAGAATGCAGATGTTCGAGTAATTGATGTGACGATTGAGAATGTAATACGCCGCGTTGCCGTTCTTGCGTTCGCGCACGATGTTGGCCATCGCGCCGATCGCGGCCAGGTCCTGCGAGCGGTACAATCGCAGACAATCGTCTTCGGTGATGCGCTGTGCCGCCTCCACCTTCTCGTAGATGTCCCGCAACTCCGAACGCTCGATCAACTTGTTCATCGTGAAATCACATCCGCTACAACGGCCAAAAGAAACACGGCGCTGATGACCGCGTTCATGCGAAAAAATGCCGCGTTCAGGCTGACGGGATCCTGTTTTCTCGCCAGTACGTGCTGCGCGACAAGACAAATCAGAATGGTCGCCAAACCAAAATAGTATGGCACGCCGAGATGTGAAATCAACCCGAAAGCCAGCAACAAAACAGCCGTGACCCCGTGCGCCACCCGCGCGATCCGCAGGCTGTTCGCAATCCCCAGTCGTGCTGGCAACGAGCGCAGCCCCTGTGACTTATCAAACTCGTAATCTTGCGTTGCGTAGATGATGTCGAATCCCACCAGCCAAAACACCACCGCCACCGCCAACACGCACGGTGGCCAGTTGAACTGTCCACGCACCGCGAGCCACGAGCCCAAGGGCGCAATTCCCAAGGCCAATCCGAGAAAAAAATGCGAGAAGTCCGTAAACCGTTTGGTGTACGAATAGAAGCACACCACCAGCAACGCCACGGGCGACAAATAGAAGCATACCGGGTTAATCAGCCAAGCCACGCCTATCAATCCCACGGCTGCTCCGGCTACCAACCACCACGCGCCAGTCACCGTCATGCTGCCAACGGGCAAATGCCTCTGGGCCGTGCGCGGGTTCAACGCGTCAAACTTGCGGTCCGCGATGCGATTGAACCCCATCGCCGCCGTGCGGGCGCAAACCATCGCGGCCAAAATCAGCAGAAATGTCTGCCAGCCCGGCCAGCCGCGATTCGCGCTGGCCGCCACCACCATGCTTGCCAGTGCGAATGGCAGCGCAAACACCGTGTGCGAAAACCGCACAAATTCGAAGTATTTCCGGATTCCGACCACCCTTCTTTTCTAGCACATGCCAGCGAATACATAGAAGAACGAACTCGGTTCTGCTAAATTCAGAGCATGCAACGGAGCTATGCCATCATCGGCACGGGAGCGCTGGGAGGGTTCTATGGCGCGCGATTGCAGCACGCCGGTTGTGAACTGCATTACCTGTTGCACCGCGATTATGATCACGTGCGCCAGCACGGATTGATTTGCGAGTCGAAGGATGGTGATTTCACTCTCCCGAAAGTGAATGCCTATCGCGATGTACGCGACATGCCGAAATGCGACGTCGTGTGCGTCTGCCTCAAGACAACGCAAAATCAGTTGCTGCCACAATTATTGCCGCCGCTCGTCAAAGACGATGGGGTCGTGCTCGTGATGCAAAACGGCCTCGGCATCGAGGCGCAGGTGGCTGAGGTCGTCGGCGCGCAACCCGTGATGGGCGGCCTGTGCTTCCTCTGCTCCAACAAAGTCGGCCCCGGCCACATTCGACACCTCGACTATGGACATGTTGGACTGGGTGAATTCGCGACACGCGGCATCAGCGAACGCATGCGCGCGATTGCCGGCGATTTGAACCGCGCCGGCATTCTCACCCAACTTCACGAAGACTTGGCTGTCGTCCGGTGGCAAAAACTCGTCTGGAATGTTCCCTACAACGGACTCTCCGTGGTCTTGGATGCGACGACCTCGGAGTTGATGACGAACCCGCACACCCGTCAGCTTGTCGAACAACTCATGCGGGAAGTGGTCGCGGACGCACACATGTGCGGCGTGACAATCACCGATGACACCGTCGAAAAAATGCTTACCTATACGGACAAGATGATTCCCTATCGCACGAGCATGAAGATCGACTACGATGAGCGTCACCCCATGGAAGTGGAAGCCATTTTCGGAAATCCGCTCCGGGCCGCCCAACAAGCGGGGGCCAAATCACCCCTGCTCGAAGAACTGTACCGCCAACTCAAGTTTTTGGACGCAAGGAATGCCGCGCCGTCGCGCTGAGTTTTCCCATCGTCATCTCTTCGGGTGCCGAACAAAGAAATCCCGCATCACATCCGTCGCGGAAAAACGCAACCGCCCGCCACGAAGTTACAGCCGCTATTCGGCGCCCTGCCATCGTTTGACGAGTTTGTGGTCGATGCCGAGATGATCCAACACACGCGCGATAATCGTGTCCACGACTTCCGTGACCGTCTTCGGCTTGTTATAGAAGGACGGACAAGCGGGAATAATTGTCGCACCCGCCTCGGTCAACATCGCCATGTTGCGCAGATGAATCAGGTTGTACGGTGACTCACGTGGAACAAGAATCAGTTTGCGCCGCTCCTTCAGAAACACGTCCGCCGCTCGGGCAACAGTGGTATCGGATACTCCATTCGCCACGCGGCCAATCGTGCCCATCGACGCCGGGATTACCACCATCGCGTCAAATTTGGATGACCCGCTGACGAACGGGACAAGCATCGACCCGTTCTCGTCGTATTGGATCACCGACGGCGCGATCTTCAAGTCACCTTTTGGCAATTCCAATTGGCCGACTTCGCGGGCGTGCCTCGTCGAAATGAAATGAATCTCGTGCGCCTTCGGGTCGAGGTTGTCCAGCAATCGCTGTGTGTAGATCGCGCCACTGGCGCCGGTCATCGCGACGACAATCTTCATAGCGTCTTTACCGCCTCTGTCGCCGCCCGCAACGTCTGTTCGATGTCTGCTTCCGTGTGCGCCAGGGAGACAAATCCGACTTCAAACTGAGACGGCGCCAGATACACACCCCGCTCCAGCATCCCATGAAAGAACCGCCCATAGCGCTTCGTGTCGCTTGTTTTTGCGGTCGCGTAATCCACCACGTCCCGGTCCGTGAAGAACGTGCAGAACAACGACCCAATCCGCGCCTGATGCCCCTTCACAACTTTTTTCCATTCACCGCACAACGCCGTGGTGAGCCGCTCCAATTTCTCGTACGTCCCGGCTTGTGAAAGCTCCTCCAACGTCGCGATTCCCGCGGCCATTGCCAGCGGATTCCCGGAAAGCGTCCCCGCCTGATACACCGGGCCGACAGGGGCAAGCATGTCCATCACATCCGCCCGGCCGCCAAACGCGCCAACAGGCAAGCCGCCGCCGATGATCTTGCCCAACGTGGTCAGGTCCGCCTGAATTCCATACAATTCCTGCGCGCCGCCTCGCGCGACGCGAAAGCCACTGATGACTTCGTCCAAAATCAGCAACGCGCCGCTCTCGTGAGTGAGTTTGCGCAACCTTTCAAGAAAACCGGACTTCAGCCGTATTAATCCCATGTTTGCAGGGATTGGTTCGATGATAACACAGGCAATCTCGCGCCAGTTCACAGAGTCCAGCGCCGTGAAATCGTTCAATGGCTGCGTCAGCGTGTTCCTCGCAAAATCGGCCGGTACGCCCGCGCTGTCCGGCACATCAAACGTCGCCCCGCCCGATCCCGCCTTCACCAGCAGCGCATCGGCGTGGCCGTGATAACAGCCTTCAAATTTGAGGATTTTGTCCCGCTTCGTAAACCCGCGCGCCAGACGGATGGCCGACATGGTTGCTTCCGTACCCGAGTTGACGAACCGGACCTTCTGAATCGATGGGAACGCTCCGCACACTAACTGCGCCAGCCGCACCTCGCGCGGATTGGGCGTGCCAAAGCTGGTTCCGTCGCGGGCCGCTTCCTGCACCGCCCGCACCACCTTCGGATGCGCGTGCCCCAGGATCATCGGCCCCCACGAGCACACGTAGTCGATGTACTCGTTGCCATCGACATCCCACAGGCGCGAGCCTTTGGCGCGTTGTGTAAAGAATGGCGTGCCACCCACGCCCCGAAACGCGCGTACGGGTGAATTCACCCCGCCGGGAAGGTAATGCAGGGCTTCCTGCCAGAGTTTTTCCGAGTATTCGTGTGAGGAATTCATCTCCGCAAAAATCTAGCAGGTTTCCCAACCGATGCCAGACGAAAGACCGACGCCCAAGTCTTCATCGCCACTCGTGCTTCGGATACTTCCGCTGCAATTCCAGTTTGAGCTTTGGATACGTCTCCCGCCAGAACGTGGCGAGGTTATCCGTCACTTGCACGGGCCGCTGGTTCGGCGCCAGCACTTCGATCCGCACCGGCACGCGGCGTTGTGCGATCCACAATCCTTCTCTCACTCCGTACAGGTCTTGAATTCGCGCCGCCAGCGTCGGCGGGCCATCCATCGTGTACGTGACTTTCGCCTTTCGACCGCCCGGCAACTCAATCCGCTCCGGCGCGTACTCCTCGACCCACGCCTGTTGTTGTCCCGACAACCACGCCTTCACCACCGGCCACACCGGCTTGTCCTTAATCTCCTTGTAACTGGTCGCGCCGTGGCAAATCTGTTCGACAAGCGCTTTTCGGTCGTCGGCGCCGATCACAGGAATCCCCAATTCCGGCATCCACTCATGGAGCCAATTCACCCGCAGAATCCATTGTTCCACCGCCTCATCCCAGTTCTTCAGGATGCACCGGCCTGCGAGCACCTCATCGGCTAGAATCCGCGCGGCGTCATCCAATGGAACATCCTCCATGCGTCCCGCCTCCAGCACCAAATCGCGAAACTGCGTCCGCCGCTCCGCAAACACCCGCCGCTGCGTCGCATCATACACCACGGCCTGCGCCTCCGTGAAATCCCCCGGGGAAAGTTCCCGCAACCACTCCTTCTGGATCGCCGTCGCCATGGTCAACAGCACATTCAATTCCTTGCCCTTGCCCGTCCCGCTCTGGATTTCGTGGACTTCGGTCACCACTAGCAACGGCGAATTCTGCACGACACTCTCCCGAGCCAGCACCCCGCGCCGGCCGTGCACCAATTCGCATCGCAACGTACCGGCATCGAGCCGGCGCCCCACGTGATCGGAAAACCCGAGCAGTACGCAGCGCTGGATCGCATCCGTGGCCGCGCGCTTTTCGCTTACGTCCAACCCTTCGCGTTTCGCGATGTTGAGGAATTGCTCGAACAACGGCCCCACTTGCCGCGCCGACTGCGCGTGGATGCCCAGCCGTCGGCACCGGTCGAGGTTGTACCCATTGCGGTCCGCATACCGCCACGCGCGCATCAGCACGAAGAAATCCGATTGCGTTTCGCCACCGAACAAATCGTCACGCGCGTCCTCGACCTGCCGGCCCTGCCGCCGCACGAGCAAATCGCGTCCCTGTGTGAGCGCGGCGATCAATGCCACCTGTCTTACGCAACCGTACTCCTGCGCCGCCAATAGCATTCGCGAATACCGCGGATGCAGCGGAAACGCCACCATCCGCCGACCAAGTTCCGTAATCGCACTGCCTCTGTTTTCCAACGCGCCTAGATCCTTCAACAGCAGCTCGGCGCGTTCCAACGACTGACGGCTGGGCGATTCCAACCACCGAAACGAGTGAACGTCACTCACGCCGCTTGCCTTGAGCGTCAGGACGACTTCCGAGAGATCCAGCCGTTTCACCTCGGGCAATTCCTGCGCGGGTCGCTGCTCGTGCTCGTGCTTCGTCCACAAGCGCAGGCACACACCCGGCGCGGTGCGGCCCGCGCGACCGGCCCGTTGGTCCGCCGACGCGCGGCTGATTTTCTCGACCAGCAACGTGTTGATGCCGCGATACGGGTCGTAACGCGGAATGCGCGCCAACCCGCTGTCGATCACGATCCGTACTCCGTCAATCGTCAGCGATGTCTCGGCGACGTTGGTAGAGACGACGACCTTGCGGCGGTCGTATTGGGCGACAGCCGCGTCCTGATCGTTGGTCGGCAAATCACCGTGCAACGGCAGGACGATGAATTGGCCGCCCAGCGCATCCTGTGCTGCCTGCACCGTCCGGGTGATCTCGTAGCCGCCGGGCATGAATACCAGCGCGTCTCCATCGTGTTGCGCCACGAGGCGCTCCAATTCCTTGACCGCCGCCTCCCAAATCGGCCAGTCACCTACGGTTTTGGGGAGGTAATCGATCTCGACCGGAAACGTGCGGCCCTGCGACGAGAGCAGTTCGCAAGGCTCCAGATACTTCCGCAACGGACCGACATCCAGCGTGGCCGACATCACCGCAATAATGAGATCCGGTCGCGCCGTTTCCTGAATCTGCAGCGCCCGCGCCAGTGTGATGTCGCCGTACAAATGCCGCTCGTGAAACTCATCAAAAATAATTGCGCTGACGCCTCGCAATGTCTCGTCGGAGAGCATCTGCCGCAGCAGGACGCCTTCGGTGACATACCGGATACGTGTCACGCGTGAGGTGACATCGTCGAGGCGAATTTGGTAGCCGACCTCCTCACCGAGCTTCACGCCGCGATCCTTGGCAACCCACGCCGCCAACATTCTTGCTGGCAACCGCCGTGGCTGCAAGATGACGACCTGCCCAGCGCCCAACAGTCCGCCGTCGAGCAACATCTGCGGCACCTGCGTTGACTTTCCCGATCCCGTCGGCGCGGTCAAGATCAACCGCCGCTGCCTTGCCAACGCCGACAGCAGGGGCTCTCGTAATTCCATGATTGGCAGGCTGCGGACGCTCATTGCGCAAAGGAGTTTAACATATACCCGGTCTTGTTGCCGTGCCCGAGCCGCTTATACTCTCAGCACCCATGGCCGAACGATTTCACCATCACGTTTACGTCGTACTCCTGGATAACGCGGTGCTGAAAGAGCGCAAGGTCACGGCGGCAAACCCGAAGCGCGATCCAAAGAAGCCCTGCGTGTATGTCGGCATGACGGGCATTCCGCCCATCGAGCGATTTCAGAACCACAAGGACGGCTACAAATCATCGCGCCATGTCCAGAAATACGGCGTGCGGTTGTTGCCCAAGTTGTACGAGTATCTCAACCCCATGCCCTACGAGGCCGCTTGTCGGATGGAAAAGGATCTCGCCGAGGATTTGCGCGAACAAGGCTACGTCGTTTGCGGCGGCACCTGAGAATCAATTCTTTACGCGCGCGATGGCGAGGCCGTCGACGCCCTCTCGCGTCACCGTCACCACAATCGTTTCGAGCTTCGGGTGCACGGCCAGTTTCTTGTTGAACTCCTGGATTCCCTGCACGAGTTTGTCGTTCTCGGCGATCTGCGTCACCTTTCCATCGCGAATCACGTTATCGGCAAGGATCAGGCTGCCCGGATGCGTCAGTTTCACCGCATAATCCAAGTACACCGGATAGCTCGGTTTGTCCGCATCGATGAAGACTAGGTCAAACGGCTGTTCCTCTCCATCCACCATCCTTTTCAGCAAGACCTGCGCATCCCCATGTCGAGTTTCGACCCGGGACACCAACCCGGCCCGCTCCAGGTTCTTGCGAGCAATGCGAATACATTTCTCGTCCACTTCCAGCGTCACCAAGCGGCCCTGCGGACCGATCGCCTGGGCCAACCACATGGTGCTGTAGCCGCCCAGCAGGCCGATTTCGAGCACGCGGCGCGCGCCTGCGATCTTGGCCAACAGATATAGCAACTTGCCCTCGTTCGCCGACACGTTGATCTTCGGCAAGCCGGCTTCAGCAGCGTCCCGCAGCGCTTGCAAGAACACAAAATCGCGCGGGACAAACAATCGCTCAATGTACTGGTCGATTTCCAGCAGTGAATGGCGTCGCTCGTCAGCCGGCGTGGGGATTCTCATGCGGACCGTTATGTTTTCTTCAATAGCTGGTCTGTTTTCGCGGCAAAAATGAAATCACTTTCGGTCAACCCGTCGATCTTGTGGGTCCAAATGGTGACCTTCACCCTGCCCCAAGCGAGATAGATGTCGGGATGATGGTTTTGCCGCTCGGCCATCTCGCCGATTTGATTGGTAAAGTCCAGCGCCTCACGGAAATCGCCGAATTTGTATTCTTTTTCCAGGTGGTGCTCGCCCACGAGTTGCCAGCCATTGTTGACGGCGGCCAGCAGTGTTTGCAGCGGCTTGCCCTTCAACGGCGGAACGCCTCCCTGGCACGGCACGCACTTTTTCTTTGCCAGATCGTCTGCTTTCATCGCACTTTCTCCAATGCTTTCACCTTACGCTCGTTTCGCCTCCGTGCAAGCGGATCTGTTTCCGCGCTCAACGCCGGGGTAGACCCGGCGCGGCGAGATTCGGTCGCTGGCCGAAGTCAGGCCGGCGCGGCGGTTTCGACCGCAATCGTTTACTGATCTCCTGGATCGCGCGATCGAGTTGCGGGTCGCGCCCCGCCACAAAATCCTGCGGCCGCATCTCCACTTCGATGTCCGGGTCTGTGCCGTAGTTTTCGACCTTCCAGCCCACGTCTTTGAACCAGAACGAAAACTCCGGCTGCGTGGTAATACTGCCGTCCACCAGCGCATGTCGCGGCCAGATGCCGATCACGCCGCCCCACGTGCGCCTGCCGATGAGCGGGCCCATCCGGAGCAATTTGAACCCGTGGGAGAAAATGTCGCCATCGGAGCCGGCGTACTCGTTGGTGATCGCCACCATCGGCCCGCCAACGGAATCCACCGGATACGGCTGGACATTCGACCAGCGCGACTGATTGTAGGCGATGCGGCGGCGCGCCAGCTTCTCCAAAATCAACTCCGACACATGGCCGCCGCCGTTGAACCGCACGTCCACGACCAGGCCATCGCGGTCGATCTCGCTGAGAAAATACCGGTGGAACTCCGAGTACCCGAGCGGCCCCATGTTGGGGATGTGGACGTACCCGATCCGCCCCTTGGTGCGTTCCTGCACCACGCGGCGATTCGTCTCAACCCATTCGCGATACCGCGCCGGCGTATCGTTCGCCAGCGTCTTCACCGTCACAGTGCGCGGCGACTTGCCCTTCGCGTCACCGACCGTGATTAACACCTCGACGCCAGCCTGATTCACCAGCAGCGCATGGGGATGTGTCTCCGCATCGACGCGCCGACCGTTAATTCCCAGCACCGTATCGCCGTCACGGACGTTGATCGCCGGCGCCGTGAGCGGTGACCGGGCTCTCTCGTTCCATGGGTCGCCTTGAACGATGTGCGTGATGCGCCATGCCTTCACCGCCGCGTCATAACGAAAATCCGCGCCCAGCAGCCCGACGTCGTACTGGGGCGGACGACGGTGATCGCCGCCAAATTCATACGCGTGCGATGTGCCGAGTTCCCCCTGCATCTCCCACATCAGATCGGAGAACTCCCCGCGAGTGGCGATACGGTCCACCAACGGCAGGTAACGGTCGTACACCGACTGCCAATCGATCTTCGACATGTCTTCGGTCCAGAAATTATCGCGTTGCAGCCGCCACGCCTCCCGATACATCTGCCGCCATTCGGCCGGCGGCCGGACCGGGACTTTCACCCGCTCCAGATCAATCCATCCACTCTTTTTACCAGGCGGCTCTTTCGCCTGGTTTTCGTCGGACTTCTCGCCGGCTTTCAACACCCGCAACCGGCGTCCGGCCCGATAAACCAGGGTTTTGCGATCCGAGGACAACACAAAATAAGATACGCCGTTCACCAGCGTTTCGGATTTCTGCGCGTCGAAATCGTACGCTTCCAGCGTTCCCTTCGCCGGCGGCTCGGATGGCGGCGGCCAATTGTCGGCCCCCAGACTGCCTTCGATCGGGAATGACGTAAATAACACCTTGCCGCGAATCCCGGCGATCTGCTGGTAGCGTCCGTCCGACACCGGAAACGCGACGATACGCGATTCAATGCCTTCGAAGCCGATGTCAACGTGCAGTTCCTTTTTCGTGCCCGCTTTGCCCTTCGACTCCTCTTTCTTCTCCTCGGCGGGCTTTGGCACGGGGACGAATGGCGACGGAACGTCCTTGCGCAACGTGACCAGATACGGCTTCACGCCGCGCGGGAAACCAAGGTCGAAATGGAGATTGTCGTACACCGGATCAAACTCACGGTAGGACAGGAAATAGAGGAATTTGCCATCGGGATCGAACGAAGGGGAAACGTCCTGCAGCACGGGCTGCGTCACCGGATGCACTTTCCCCGTCCTGACCTCGCAGACCCGAATCGCTGACGTGTGCTGGCTTTGGGCGCAACTGTAGGCGATCCACCGACCGTCCGGCGACCAGTCGAATCCCGCGATTTGCGCCCAGTCGCTCTTGTCCAGCACGCGGCTCTTGCGCAATTTCAGGTCCACCAGCATCAATTCATTGCGATGATTGGAAAGCGCCACTTGATCGCCCTTGGGACTCACCCGCAGATCGACGACGCGGCCGATATCGAGTTTGCCAATGCGCGAGGCTTTCTCGAAGCTGTCGATGTTGTGAACCTCCAGGGCCTCTTCGCCCTCCGCATCGCTGACGAGCACGATCCGTTTGCCGTCGTTCAGCCAATGCGGCAGGCGATGGCGCACCGCGTCGGCGTCGCCCCGCGGCAGGACCGGTCCGTCCCAGTTGCCCATCGTGAAACATTTTCCGCGCGTCGCGAGGGCCAGTAGATGACCTTGTGGATGCGGCTCGAAGCTGTCCAGATACTTCGCGGCGTCCACAAATTTCCTCTGTCGCTGCGTGCGAGGGCTGTCGTACTCGATGTCGATCTGGTTCGTCGTGTCAGTCGCGGGATCAAACACAAACAAGTCGGCGCCGGCGTGGTACACGATACGACGCCGATCGGTTGCGGGATTTCGCACGTAGAAATCCTCGTGATGCGTGTGCCGCTTCAGATCGTTGCCGGCCGGCGTACAGGAATACAGGTTGCCGACCGACTCGTGGTCGGACAGAAAATAGATGCGCGACCCGATCCAGAGCGGTCGCGAGGGATTCCCCTTAAGTTCGATGAGCCGGCGGAACTGGCCTTTGCCCGTTCGGTCAATCCACAAATCGCCCGCCGTGCCGCCGCGATAGCGCTTCCAACGCGCCGGGTCCAGTGCGTTACGACCGATGACACAGCCGCCGGTTGGCCCGAATGAGATGAATTGTGCGGGGCCGGTTGGTAACAACTCCGGCGCGCTCCCCTCTGGGCTGATTGTCCATAAACGCGGCGGCCCACCGAATGCCTGCTCTGCGTTGCTGCTGAAAATGATCTGGCCCTTGTCGGTCCAGCCGACGACCAGCGTGTTCGCTCCCAGATAGGTGAGCCTTCGCGCTTCGCCGCCTTCGGCCAGCATGACGCAGACTTCCAAACTGCCTTCGTCGCGCCCACTGAACGCCAGCCACTGCCCATCTGCCGATAACGCGGGATGACTGGCTGCTCCCAGACCCGATGTGAGCCGCCGCGCAATCCCGCCGCCCGCAGAAACTGTCCACAGGTCGTCCTCGCTGACGAATACGACCGCATCTTTGTGAATGGTCGGAAACCGAAAGTAGCCTGATGTCTTCATGTTGTTGGCGCCGAGTTATACGGAGGCGGATTTCGTTGTGGAAGCACAAATTCTTTATGCAGACGCGCCCAATTCCCTCAGCAACTCGGCGCTCATTGACATGCCACGCTCGAAATTCGCGAGGTCCATCTTCTCGTTCGGTGAATGCCAATTATCGTCGGGCAGTCCGAGCCCCACCAGAACGATTTCGCCGCCCAAGTGTCGCTTGAAGATATCGAGAATCGGGAGTGATCCGCCTTCGCGCACAAACACCGGCTCGCGACCGAACGTCCGTTTCAGCGCGACCGCTGCCGCCCGCACCCCGCGACCGCTCGGTGATTCATGGAATGCGCGATATCCGCCATGGCTGGTCAGGCTGAGTCTCACGGAAGGCGGACAGGTTCGTCGCAGGTACTGCGACACCAGTCGCTCAATCTTCTCGGGATTCTGGTCGGGCACAAGTCGGCACGTAATTTTGGCCTCGGCCCACGCGGGTACAATGGTTTTTGTGCCCGGACCTTGATATCCGCCGGTGATGCCGTTGATCTCGAATGTGGGCCGCGCCCAACGTCGTTCGAGTGTCGTATACCCTTTCTCGCCCTCCAAGGAAGGGGCGCCGAGGAAACGGGCGTACGCCCGCTCATCGAACGGCAGCCGACGAAACTGCGCGCGCTCCCATTTTTGCAACGGCCGCACATCATCATAAAACCCCGGCACCGCAACACGACCCCTGGCATCCACACAGGCTGCCAGCAGCCGCGCAAGAGCCAGGACCGGATTCGCCACGCTGCCGCCGAAGACGCCCGAGTGCAAGTCGCGGGACGGCCCGTCCACGCGCACGCTCATTGCCGCGATGCCGCGCGTCGCGTACGTGATCGTCGGATGGTCCTTGGAAAACATGCTGGTGTCCGACACCACGATGTAGTCAGCGCGCAACTGTTTCGCGCGCTGTTTCACGAATGCGATGAGATCGGCGCTGCCCACCTCCTCTTCCCCTTCAATCAAAAAGGTGACGTTTACGGGAAGCGGCGTGCGCGTCTTCAGCCAGGCTTCGGCGGCTTTGACGTGGGCGAAGAATTGGCCCTTGTTATCGGACGCGCCGCGGCCGAAAAGCTTCCCGTCGCGCTCGACGGGCTCGAACGGTGGCGTCTTCCACAAATCGAACGGTTCCGGCGGTTGCACGTCATAATGCCCGTAGACCAGCACATGCGGGGCGTTGGCGCGGGGTGCTCGAGGCGTGCGCGCCACCAGAATCGGGTTTCCCACGGTCGGGTACAGTTTGACATCCAGCCCGAAGCTGCGAAAATGGCGGGCAAGCCAGTTCGCGCAGGCCAGAATGTCGCGCCGATGCGCGGGCTGTGCCGAGACACTGGGAAACCGCATCAGGCACTTAAGCTGCTCGATAAATTGATCGCGATGTTGCGAAAGATATTTCTGAATCATGACCACGGGAACGTGACGGTAGCTGATTTAAAGCTCCAAGTCACAGCTTAATTCAATGGCCCTCACCCTGCCCTCTGTGTTATAGTACGCCGTCTTTGATTTCCATGACAAACAGCGAACCACCGGCAGCGAACCCGACATCTGCAGAAGATCAGGCCTTGCCTCTCGAAGAATTGGCGTTGACCCCCGAGTGGGTCAAGACCTCGGGTAAGTCGTACGCCGATCACTCAGGAACGGAGCGCGAACCGAGACGCGACGAACGACGGCCGAGCCGGAATCGTGACCGAGAACGGGACAGGGACAATCGCCCTCGCCCGCCAAGACCTCCCGCTACGGGCGATCGCCGCGGACCGCGCCCAGAACAGCGTCGGAGCGGTCCCCCGCAACGGCACGATGCACCGCGACGACACGATAACGACCGCGGGCCATCCAGACCCGCCGCGCCACCCACCCTGCCTTTTGAAATCACGTTTCAACCGGAAGAAAAGGGGTTCGGCGGAATGATGGAGGCGATGAAGCAAACGCAGCGGGCTTACGCGTTGTTCGACATTGCCAAACTCGTCCTCAACAAACCCGAACGGCATCTGGTGAAGTTGGCCAGCCCGCCAGCCGCCGACGGCTCGCGGGCCCCGTTGTTCCTAGTGACGCCGGGCGAGAATGTATTTCTTCGTCAAGACGAAGCCGTGCGATTCGCACTGCGTCATCATGCCGACATGGTCTTCCGAGAGAAGAAGACGTCCATCGATCCGCCGAAGGGCAATTTCACGTTTGTGAATCGGTGCAGCTTGACGGGCGTCTGGCTCGGGCCCCCAAACTATCACGAGTACCAAAGCCGATTGGTGCGCCACCATCAGCAACGCTTGCGGCACATTCCATTCGACGAGTTCAAGTCCCGCATCCAAACGGTAAAAGATCCCGAGGCCGTCAAGGCGTGGATCGAATCCATGAGCGTCAAGTCGGAGTATGAGTGTATCCTCGACGCCGAGCCGAAAGCGTTCGCCAGCCGCGACGAGTTGGAAAAACATTTCGTCGAAGCACACCTGGCGCAATTCATCACGTCCGCCCCCGAAGTGCGCATCAGCGGGACAGCCAGCCGTCAGCTTCAGAATCCCGCGCTCCTGGAAACCGTGCGACTTGCCTGGATGCAGGAACGCAAGTTCCCGCTGAAGACGGCCAACGAAATGCGCGGCAAGCTCCGCCATGAAGGATTTCACTTCTTCAAAGATCCCAAGGGCGTCACCTACATCGGACGTGTGAAGCCGCAGCGGTTTGAATCCATCTCGCATCTCACTGACCAGATTCAGAGGATCATCGTGTATCTTCGCGGGCACTTCGGGTGCACCCGCAAGCAATTGATCGCGCAGTTCGTTCCCCGTCCTGCTCCGTCGGCTCCGGCATCCGTGCCGGTCCCCGATTCGGCTGCTCCTTCACCCGTGCCAGTCCAGACAGAAGCTCAAGCGCCTGCTTCCGCGCCCGTTCATACGGAAGACCAGGCCGTGGCGTCCGCACCCGTCCCGGAACAGGGCACGCCTATCATTTCGGCGCCACCGGTCCCATCGGAAGAAGACCGCGTGCTGGCGGACTTGCATTGGTTGATTCAAGACGGCTACGTCGTGGAATTCTCCAACGGCCGGCTCTGGGCCCTCGCCGACAAACCGCCTCAACCACCGCCGGCCCCGACTCCACCACCGGCAACGACGGAAGTGACTCCCGGGAATGCGACCGATACCGCAGCCCCAGCCCCGGCGGAGCCGGCTGCCGAACCAACGCCGTCCCCCGAGCCTGCTCCGGCCGCCACTGAAGGCAGTGAACCGAATTCGACCGCTCCCGCATCTTCCTAGCGGGCGATACGCGCGCATGGCCGAAACACTTGTTGACGTTCAGCATCTCCGAAAAGAATTCGATGGCACCGTCGCCGTGGCGGACGTGTCGTTCACGGTGCAGCGTGGGGAAATCGTCGGGGTCCTCGGCGCCAACGGCGCCGGGAAGACAACGACCATCCAGATTCTGCTCGGACTGATCAAGCCCACAAGCGGCACGATCACGATTTTCGGCAAGGATCTGGAGCGGCATCGGGTCGAAATCCTCCAGCGGGCCAATTTCTCCTCGGCCTACACAGGACTCCCGTCAAATTTGAAGGTCTGGGAGAACATGCTCATTTTCTCCAAGATTTATGGAGTGAAAGACCATCGCCAGAAGACCAATGAACTGTTGGAGATGTTCGAGATCGCGCACCTCCGAAACAAGATCACCGGACATTTGTCATCCGGCGAATCAACGCGGGTGAACCTGTGCAAATCGCTGCTCAACGATCCCGAGTTGTTGATGCTGGATGAACCGACCGCCAGCCTCGATCCCGACATCGCCGACAAAGTGCGCAAACTCTTGCGCCGCATCCAAAGCGAACGGCAGATCACCATGGTGTACACCTCGCATAACATGCGCGATGTGGAAGAAGTCTGCGACCGCGTCCTGTTCATGCACAAGGGTCGCATCATCGCCGAAGGCACGCCGCAACAGGTGAAGGACAAGTTCAACCAAAAGTCGTTGGAGGACGTGTTCATCAGCGTCGCGCGCGGCGGCGACGTGCTGGCCGCCGGCGAAAAGGAGGCGACGTGAGCTGGGGTCATATTCGGGCGCTCGTGCTCCGCTACACGTTCCTCTACACGCGCAGCGTCCCGCGCGTGGCCGAGATGTTCTTCTGGCCCGTCATGGACCTGCTGGTCTGGGGATTCATCACCGTGTACCTGCAACGTCTCCAACACCAAGTGCCGGCGACGGTCACCTTCCTGCTCGGCTCGATGATTTTTTGGGACATCTTGTATCGCGCGCAACAGTCCGTGACGATTTCGTTCCTCGAAGACATCTGGGCGCGCAATCTGTTAAACATCTTCGTTGCACCCATCCGCGTCAGCGAATTCATTGTCGCGACGTACGTGGTCGGCTTCGTGAAAATCCTGATCACCGTGGCGATCTTGGCGGGACTGGCGCTGTGGTTCTATCATTGGAACCTCTTTCAGATGGGTCTGCCGTTGATTCCGCTATTCGCCAACCTGCTGCTCATGGGTTGGGCGGTCGGCATGGTCACCACGGCGCTGATCATGCGTTGGGGCCAATCCGCGGAAGCGCTGGCGTGGGGCATCCCCTTCCTGATCCAGCCGGTCGCGGCCGTGTTCTACCCGCTCAGCGTCCTGCCGCAGTGGGTCCAACCGATCTCGCGTGGGATCCCGGCCACATACGTGTTCGAAGGAATGCGCCAGGTGCTGCGCGGAGAAGGATTGTCCGCCTACTACCTCATGTGGGCCTTCGGCCTCAACATCCTGTACCTCATCGCCGCCGGACTCTTCTTCAATTTCATGTTCGACCACGCCCGCGAAAAAGGCCTGCTCGCCAAACTCGGCACGCAGTAGGGCCTCACAACCCCTGCGGCACCCGACGCTATCAGTGGCTTACCACCTTTCACGCCCCCCCGGGCAGACATTCTGGGCGTGTTGTTGCGGTGTTTAGAGCGTAAAACGAAGCCATTCGATGTTTCAAACGTTTCACAACGCAACCGTTTATTCCCCAACCACATCGACGCACAATCTGGCCTGAACAAATTGGCTTCGTTACGCAAAAAGTACCTTTTGCATGGCCCCCGCCTCTAGACGGACTCTACGAGCGACGACGCAACTTGCGACCGCCGAGTACTACCCCGATGCCCATGACCGCCTCGCCTGCACCACCAAACACCTTGCGAGTCGCAGCGGCGGTGCTAGGTTGAGGCGGATTTCGGAGTTTTCTGTTGGGTGCTTGTCAGGCGCAACAGGAAGGTCGGGGAGAATACGACGCTGATGCGGAGATGATTCTGGAGTGGAGGCATCATGAGGAAGCACAAATTCACAAACAATGGCGGGAAAGTCCAGGTGTCAATGGTCGCCAACCTCCTGCTGTTGATTCTAATCCTGCTGTTCTTTGTGAGCAGAGACTTCCGGCGATTCTGTTTAGGATTTGTCAAGGGCGGGGAAACCTCCGAGCGAGCCGCAAGGGAACAGGCCGCACAACCTTCCCTGCCGAACGGGCCCGCCATTCCCGGTACGCCGAGCGGCGAGGATAAGACCAATGCCGTTCATCGGGCCTTGAGGGAACAAGCCACATCGAGGGGTCTTGAGGTTTTCAAGAAGACCTGGCTCCAGGTGGGCGATAGTTGGTTCACCCATGGCCAAAACATTCCGACATCACGGAATTATTATAAGCAGGAACAAGCGGTTGATTATGACCTCGTGGAACGTGACCTGGACGAAGCCGACAGACTTGATGGCTCGACTTTCGAAGGAATATTATACTTCTACTCGAAGGCCGAACGCGTCTGCGATCTTCCGTTTGCCGGTTGGACGGCCTGGGGTTCCCCCACAGGAGCAATTTTTACTGTAAAGATTCAGGGCCGGAAAGACGGGTGGATTGCGTATACAGATGAGCTAAAGGGAGGATCTGCGGGCAGATACAACGATAAGTTGTCGAAGCCGAATCCGGAGCAGATATCTTCGCTGGCCCTGCCGGGTGCCGCATTCGGCCAACAGTCCCCAGAGGACCTTGTCAAACGTGGCAATGCCAAGTACGCCAGGCACGATCTGGATGGTGCCATCGCCGACTTCACGAAAGCCATTGAACTCGACCCAGAAAACGCCCACGCCTACGACAGCCGCGGCTATACCAAGAAGGCCAAGGGGGATCAAGCGGGAGCGGATGCGGATTTCGCTCAAGCCGCCAAACTCAGGGGTGACTGATAGCCGCCGATTTCACACTTGGTATCCAGAGGTCGTTTGATAGACTCGGTTTGATAGTTACCCAAAAGGGGAAAGGAATCATATGTCAACGTACCGCCCAACCTTGCTGATTCTGCTTGCTCTTCTGTCTGCTCTGACCCTGCCCCGGTGTACATTCGGCCAACAGACCGCGGAGGATTTTGTCAACCGCGGCGTTGCCAAAGGGAAAAAAGGCGATCTGGACGGTGCCATCGCTGACTTCACGAAAGCCACTGAACTTGACCCGAAATTCACCGAAGCCTACAACAACCGTGGCCTGACCAAAGCGGCCAAGGGCGATTGGGATGGAGCCATGGCCGACTACAACCAAGCCATTGAACTCAACCCAGAACTCGCCTCCGCCTACGTCCACCGAGGCATTGCCAAAGCGACCAAGCGGGATCTGGATGGTGCCATCGCTGACGATTCGAAAGCCATTGAACTCGACCCGAAAGACGCCGGAGCCTACTACGCCCGTGGCCTGGCCAAGAAGACCAAGGGGGATCTGGATGGTGCCATCGCTGACTACTCGAACGCCATCGAACTCAAACCAAACATCGCCAATGCCTACTCCAACCGTGGCCTGGCCAAAGTGGGCAAGGCCGATTGGGATGGTGCCATTGCCGATTACTCGAAAGCCATTGAACTCAACCCGAAGGACGCTATCGCCTACTACGCCCGTGGCAAGGCCAGGGAGGCCAAAGGGGATCCGGATGGTGCTATCGCCGACTACTCGAAAGGCATTGAACTCAATCCAAACATCGCCATCACCTACGTCAGCCGTGGCGTTCTCAAGTATGCCAAGGCCGATTGGGATGGTGCCATTACCGATTTCACGAAAGCCATTGAACTCGACCCAAAATTTGTCAACGCCTACTACGGGCGTGGCTCTGCGAAAGGAAAAAAGGGCGATCTGGATGGCGCCATTGCCGACGAAACTCGAGCCGTTGAACTCGACCCAAAATTTGCCTCCGCCTACACCGAGCGCGGCTTTGCTAAAGGAAAAAAGGGCGATCTGGATGGTGCCATTACCGACGAGAATCGAGCCATTGAACTCAACCCCAGATCCGCCAACGCCTACGTCGACCGTGGCGATGCCAAGAAGGCCAAGGGCGACCTGGATAATGCCATCGTTGACTATTCGAAAGCCATTGAACTCAAGCCAGAATACGCCGACGCCTACATGAACCGTGGGGATGCCAGGAAAGCCAAGGGAGATCAAGCGGGAGCGGATGCGGATTTCGCTCAAGCCGCCAAACTCACGGGCCACTGATAGCTACTACACCACGGGTTTCAACGGATCAGCACGACAATAGTAAGGGATCAACGCGTTACAATTTGCAACTGCGCAGACTCGTGGCGTAACGGGACCTAACCCGCGGCGGTCTTGCGCCAGAAACGCTCCAACTGCTCGAACGGTGTAACCGGTCCGGCCTGAAGGTTCCTGCTCGTTGGACGGTGAAAGTCCTTTTCCAACAGGTACAGATACAAAATCGCCATTGCGTCCGAGGCCGAGGATGTCGTGTTGTTGTATTCGGCGCGCAGCTCGTATTGATGCGTCGGCGTGATGACCATCCCGGTGTCGGACTGGAATTCGCCCATGCGAGCCACGCCGACCTTGTCGCGGTAATCCTCGGCGTCAATCTTTAGCACGCTTTGCTGCGCGGTCAGGTCGTACAGTTCCAACGATTCGCCGTAGGGATGAAGGTGCGCCGTCGCGTAATGTAGCGTCGTTGGCTCGCTGAGGTTCAACCGGCCGAGCACAACCCTCGACCGGTACGTGTGCCGGCCCGGCGGCACCATCCAATGATAGGTCACGTCATTGCCGAACTGCGCCTGGACCCCGTCTTTCGTGCTGATTACCGACCCCGTCACATTCGTCGTCACCGGGTCGATGCAGCCCTCCCCCGGATGTGACATCGACGCGCACATTTTCATATGCTCCATCCCGGAGCCCGCGAGCGGTTGCACAACATACAGCGCTCGGCGAAACAGCGGTTTCATCGGCACCGTCGTGTCCGCATCCCGCACAAAATCGATGGTGGTTTTGAACCGCACTTTGACGGTGCGATCCGTAACGTTGAGGTTGAGCGACATCGAAAAGAAGTCCAGCGGCGTGTCCGAGAGCACCGGCACGCCGTAGCCGGCTGGGAGTGATACGTGCAGTCGTCCCGGAACGAGCGTGAAAAACCGCCAGTCCATGTGCGTAGAATTGTCAAACTCAGCGTTGTGCCGCTCTGGCGACATGCGTTTCGGGTCGAACGTCAGGTTCGCATGACAGCAGAACTCCGACGAAATGGTTTCCCGATTGTTCGCGTCGAGGACTTCGGTCTGCAACCCCGTCAGCCATACCAACTGCGACTTCTCATGCGGCAACAGGCAACTTACCGGATGGTTTCCGCTCGGGCCGGTCATCGACATGTAAATCCGGTCGAGCGTATACGGGTGCGAGATGATCTCGACACGATTGCGGCCATTGGCACGTGTCTCGCCTTCCGGCCAACGCGGCAGCGACCATCCATTCTGGCGCGCCAATAGAACGACTATCGACGCCGCCAGAACGCCAATCGTCACTTTTCTCCAGCACCGCATCGTCACCCCAACATCATACCGCATTTTCTGGGCCGAAACAACCCCGATTGCTCTACAGCCCACTAACCACACCGATTCGGTGCCCAAACTGGCACTACCGTTCCACGTATTGCCGGGCGATGGGGGGACGCGGCGGCCGATGCAAAAGACTTCGGTGTTGGCAGCAGTAACCCCAACAGGGCTTGGCGGAAGTACCCATAGTGCAACTTGCGTTTTCACGAAAGGACGGTTATTCTGTATTGCACTAGGACGACGCAATGGCAAAGACGTACGATCAGCATCTACAAGAGAGCCTTGCTTATTTGAGCCTGCCCGCGCTGGCTTCCCATGGCGCCTGGTCGCCCAACACGGACGTCTACGAGACCCACGAAGGCCTCGTGGTAAAGATGGAAATCGCGGGTATCAGCAAGGAGGATCTCAAGATCACTTTGAACGACCGCGTGTTGCTCGTGCGTGGCCACCGCAAAGACCCGTGCCGCCAGCGACACTGTTCATTCCGTCAGATGGAAATCGATTATGGCCATTTTGAGCGGCGTATCGTCATCCCCCGTTCGGTTGATGGCAGCCGCGTTCGGGCGCAGTTCGACAATGGTTTCCTGCACATCGAACTGCCGAAGTCCCAAAGCTCCGAACACGCGACGGTCACCGTCATCATCGAACAGGCAGGCTAGGAGCACGGCAGCGGCAGTTTCGGCAGCGTAGCCCGTATCGCGGGCTCCTGCCGCCCAGGGAGGACGACGCTACAGCACGCGCAACCGCGCAGGCACAGAAGTCGTCATAATAAATACGATGGCCGAGGCCACGGAAAACCAGCCGACGCAGGACGTCATCAAGACGGTGACGCCCGTGCCGGAATTGCCTGCGCAGTTGCCGATTCTGCCCATGAGCGACGTCGTGGTGTTCCCGCACATGGTGGCGCCGCTGTTGGTGTCCAACGCCCAGTCGATCCGCCTGATCGATGACGTGGTCGCCAGCCACCGATTGCTGGGGGTCACCTGGCAGACGGACCCCGATGTGGACCAACCGCGACCCGATCAATTGCACCCCTTTGGCTGCGTCGCCCGCGTTGTGCGGATGCTGAAATTTCCCGATGACAGTGTGCGTGTGCTCATCCAGGGTTTGAAGCGAATGCGCATTGTCCGTGTCGAGGCGGAAACCCCCTACCTGCAGGCGCAGATAGTCCCGGTGGACGACGAACAGGAGACGAGTCTGGAGTTGTCCGCGCTCGCGCGCAACGCCGCCAACCAGTTCCAGGAAATCATCAATCTTTCCCCGTCGCTCCCGGATGAATTGAAAGTGGCACTGGTGAATATCGAAGACCCCGGCAAACTGGCGGATGTCATCGCGGCCAACCTGAATATTGCCCTGCACGAGAAGCAGCGCTTGCTGGAAGCCGTGCGCGTCAAGTCGCGGCTGACCTTGCTGACGAACCTGCTCAACCGCGAAATCGAGGTGCTCCACCTCGGCAGCGAAATCCAAAGCAAGGTAAACTCCGCGCTCAGCAAGAGCCAGCGCGAGTATTTCCTCCGCGAGCAACTCAAGGCCATTCAGAAGGAACTCGGCGACGGTAGTGAACCAGGCTCGGAGATCAAGGAACTGCGCGACAAAATCGACAAGGCGCAAATGCCCACCGAGGTGAAGAAGGTCGCCATCAAAGAAGTGGACCGCCTCGCGACGATGACGCCCGCCGCCGCGGAGTATACGGTCGCGCGTTCCTATCTGGATTGGCTCATTGCCCTGCCTTGGTCCAGATCGACTGACGACAAGCTGGATATCGTCCAGGCCAAGCGGATTCTCGACAGTGACCACTACGACCTCGAGCCGGTCAAGAAACGCATCCTGGAATACCTGAGCGTGTTGAAACTCCGCAGCAACGGGTCAACACAGGCCGCCGTCGGCAAAGGTCCCATCCTGTGCTTCGTCGGCCCGCCGGGCGTCGGCAAAACCTCGTTGGGGAGGAGCATCGCCCGTGCCCTCGGTCGAAAATTCATCCGCATATCACTCGGTGGCGTGCGGGACGAAGCGGAGATTCGCGGGCATCGCCGCACGTACATCGGCGCATTGCCGGGCCGCGTGCTCCAGGGACTTCGCCGGGCCGAGAGCAATAATCCCGTTTTTATGCTCGACGAAATCGATAAGGTCGGGACGGATTTTCGCGGCGACCCAAGCTCGGCTTTGTTGGAAGTGCTTGACCCACAACAGAATAACAGCTTCTCGGATCATTATCTCGAAGTCCCGTTCGATCTGTCACGCGTCATGTTCATCACCACGGCGAACCTGCTGGAGCCAATTCCACCGGCCTTGCGCGACCGCATGGAAGTCATCGAGTTACCCGGCTACACCGAGCATGAGAAGATTCACATCGCGACGAAGTATCTCGTGCCACGACAACTCGCCGAACACGGATTGAAAAAATCACAACTCGTCCTGAGCAAGGACGCGCTCGCCGCCATCATTCGCGACCACACCCGCGAAGCAGGCGTGCGCAATTTGGAGCGACAGATCGCCGCAATTTGCCGGGGCACCGCCCGCCGCATTGTGGAACGCAGGTCGAAGTTGGTGTCCGTCACGGCGCGCAACCTGAAGGATTTCCTCGGCCCCGCCGAGTTCTTCCATGACGTGGCCGAGCGCACCACCGAGCCCGGCGTGGCCATCGGGTTGGCGTGGACTCCCGCGGGGGGTGACATTCTTTTCATCGAAGCCACCCAAATGCCCGGCCGAGGGAGCTTGATTTTGACGGGCTCGCTGGGCGATGTCATGCGGGAGAGCGCACAAGCCGCGCTTAGTTACCTCCGTTCCCGCGCCCAACAATTGGGCATCGATCCCAAGAATTTCGAGAAGACGGATATTCACATTCACGTGCCGGCGGGCGCGATTCCCAAGGATGGCCCGTCCGCCGGTGTGACCATGGCTGTTGCGCTGACTTCGATGCTGATGCGCAAACCTGTCCGGCCCGCGCTGGCCATGACAGGGGAGATCACTCTTCGGGGAAAAATCCTGCCGGTCGGTGGCATCAAGGAGAAGGTGCTGGCAGCCGCCCGTTCGGGCGTCAAGACCGTCGTGCTACCGGACCAGAATCGCAAGGATCTGTCCCAAGTCCCACCGGAAATCCGCAAGAAGCTCCAGTTTCGGTTTGCGAAGACAATCGACGCGGCATTGAGGTTGACCCTGTAGTTCGACGCCCCCTGCCCCGATCCCGGATGGTTTCTCTGGTCAGCGTTTGGCGGAGAGCCTGGCCTTGCGGCGGCGATAGCTAACGATGGCGACGGTGCCGACGGAGAACAGCATGAGGATGCTGGGTTCGGGGACGACGGTGAGCTGGTGGAAGGAACTGCCGTTCAGCATCAGGATGTCATCGCCGGCGCCCAAGGTGCCGTATCCGATGCCGGTGACGCCGTTGGTGGTCTCGAAGTATAACTCCACGTTGTTGCTGATGATCAGCAGCGAGCCGGGATCCAGCGTCAACGTGTTCAGATACAGCCCGGCCACCTGATTGTTAGTGCTGCCGACAGTGCCGTAGGTATCCATCAGCACGGTGGTCGACAGCCCGCTCAACTCCAGCGTCCCCAGCGCGAAATTGTTGCTGTACCCGAAGGCGGCATCACCCTTGGCGAAAGAAAACGAGTTGGTCGAGAACGTGCCACTGCCGTTGCTAAAGTACGTCTCATTGGACGGCTGGATGGAACTGGCGAACCCGCCCAGGTTCAGCCCGGCCACATAGAACTGCTGGGTGCCCTGCCCGTTCATCACAAACTTGCCATTGAGCGTGTTGTACTGGTTGGACAGCGAGCTGACGTTGACGAAGTTGCTCTGGAACATGTACACATCGCCGGCGGCCATGCTGATGTAGCCATTGGTGGCCACGGTGTACGTGCCGAGGAACACGTTGGTGCTCGGGTCGCTGATCCACGCGCCCTGATTGACCACCGTGCTGTTGAACGTGCCGATACTGTTGACGAAGCTGACGGTCCCGGCATTGGTGAACACCGTATCGACCACCAGCTGTCCGTTGTTGGCGCCCAGCACGCCGCTGCTCTGGTTGTAGATTGTGCTGCCGCTCAGATACAGCGGCGCCGACAACGAAGTGGCCAGCCCGGTACCCGAATTGATGATGCTGGAGGTAATCGTCCCAAACCCGCGGAACGTCGCGTCGTTGGTCAATAGCCCGCTGCTCAGCGTCCCGCCATTCATCACGATCGTCCCGCTGTTGAGCAACGGCGCGTTGGTATTGCTGCCGAAGATCATCTGGCTGCCGCCTTCGACCACCAGCGTGCCGCCCTGGTTGATCTGTAACGCGCTGCCGGCCGGGTTGACGAACTGCAGCACACCGTTGCCGCTGACCGAGGTATTGGTCGAACGGATCGTGCCGGAGTTGTTCAACAGATTGGTAAGCGCGATCGTGCCAAAACCCTGGATCAAGCCAGGCAGCGACGCACTGACGAATTGGTTCGTGATGCCCGTATCAGCTGTCAACGTGCCACCATTGATCTGGATCGTGCCGGTGTTGATGATGAAGTTGTTGGTCCCAGCCGTGGGCGAGCGCTCCAGAACCAGCGTATCAGTCGCGTTGCTCACGATCATAGTGCCGAAGTTGGCGATGCCGTTGCTGATGACGGAATCGCCCGTATTAATCACCAGCGTGCCCCCGTCGGCGATGATCGTGCCGAGGTTCAGGATCGCCTTGTCAAAACCGGATGTACTGATCCCGTATGCGCCGCCGCCGATGAGCGTGCCGAAGCCCACGATATAGCCGGTACTGGAATTGGTGAACGGCTCGCCGCCGGCAAACGCGTTGGTCGGTCCACCGGTGCGCAATGTGCCGCCCAGCAGGCTAATCGTGCCATTGTTCTGCCAGGAGTTCGTGGCATCCCACGTCAGCGTCGCGGCATTGTCGATCTCCATGGTGCCATAGTTGACAGGGAACACCGTGCTGGTCATCGACAGCAGCCCATTGGTGGCCCGAATCGTGCCCCCGGACTGGTTGACGATACTGGCCGTCAACGTCCCATAGCCCTGGATGATGCCGCCCAGCGTGTTGGTGATCGTGCTGGTACTGGCCAGCGTCCCGTTGTTGATTGTGATCGTGCCTGTGTTAAGGATGGGCAGACCGGCCCGATCCAGCGCCAGCGTGTCGTTCGACGACACGATCATATTCCCCAGGTTCTCGATCCCGTTGCCGGTGGTCGCCCCGCCGGTACTGATGTACAGCGTCTGTGCCGTCCCGCTGATCGGGTTGGTCGCCAGGATTGTCCCGAGGTTGGCAAACGACTTGTCGAAGCCCGCGCCCGTTTGTCCGTACGCCCCGCCCCCGATGATCGTGCCGTACCCGACGATCAGGCTGCTGTTGGTGAAGATCGCGCTGTTGGCCGCGTTGGTGAAGCCGCCGGTGCGCAACGTGCCCCCGAGCAGGTTGATCGTGCCGGCATTGCTCCAAGAGTTCGACGAGTTGGACTGCAACGTCCCGCCATTGCCGATATTGATCGTGCCGGCGTTGCCCAAGCCGTTGACCGCATTGAAGCTGACCACGCCGCTGGTCGCGTAGAGGTAATTGTTGTTCTGGACAAAGCTGTTGAACGCCAGGCCGTTGATCCCCTGGATCGTGCCCTGGTTGGTGATGATGGCGGAAGGGGAGGCCATTTGGATCGTCCCGCCCGCCACTCCGTTCGGGCCGATGGTTCCGAGGTTGACCAGCGAGCTGTTCTCGAATTGCAAGGTCGCACCCGTACCCGCACCGAGATAACCGCTGCTGATGTTGGTACCGCCGAGCAGTGACACGTCTAACACGCCGCCATTGACCGTGGCTTCCACGGTCCCGTTGTTGTCGATGTTCGGCGTGATCGTGCCTTTCCCGCTGACAAAAAAGTTGTTCGTGATCAGTCCCGGAGTGCCGTTGGAGATGATCAACGTCCCGCCGATCATCACGATAGATCCGTTGTTATTGAACGTGCTGCCCGCCCCGCCGCTCAGGACCACATTCAGGATCGCCCCGTTGCTGGCCCCGATCGTCGCCGAGTTCACGCTGCTCAATCCCACCGAGAAGATGTTCAACCCGCTGACCGGGTCCGCCGCTAGGATCGTGCCGTTGTTGGCCACCGTTTGCGTGACGTTGCCCACCCCCTGGATCACCCCGCCGGCTCCGTTGGTGATCGTCCCGCTACTGCTCCCGTTGGCCAACAGTGTCCCGCCGGCAAAACTCAGCGTCCCGAGGTTGATCAACGGCTGGGTGATCCCCCCGGGCATCTGCACGTTCAACGTCGCGTCCGTGCTCAATGTGCCCATCGTCACTCCCACCCCGTTGGTGAAACTCCCCAGGCTCGCCGACAGCACCCCATTGCTGGCAAACAGGAAACTGCCGCTCAGGTTGATCACGCCGGAGTTCACGCTTCCAGTGATCGAGCCGTTGCCAAAGATCCAGTTGGCGTTGGTGATCGCGCCCGCCAGCAACGTGCCGCCGTTCATATTGATCGTGCCGGCGTTGTTCAACGACGCCAGACCGTTGACGTTGCTGACCAACATCGTCGCCCCGCCGTCCACTTCCAGCGTGCCCTGCTGGCCGAAGGCGCCCGTGCCCTGCAGCGCCAGCGTCCCACCTGTCGCATGGATCGTCCCCTGATTGGTAACGCTGCCCGAAATGGTGCCGAAGCCGGTGATTGCACCGACGTTTTGTAGGAACCGGCTGGCATCTGAAACGCCCCCCGCATAGTTCGACCATGAACCGCCCTGCATGCTGATCGTACCCGCGTTCACGGGATTGCCATTGGTAACGGGGCCCGGGAAGATCCCGTAGTTGCTCCAGGCGTTGACCGTCCGATTCAGCACGAGAGCCGCGTTGGTGGCGATGGTGATCGTGCTCCCCGGCCCGTTGCTGAACCCACCCATGCCGAACGCGTCACCGGGGTTGACGAACAACGTGCCATTGGTCGCGATGATGGTGCCGCCCGCGTTAACGATTGTGTCGTTCGCCCCGCCGTTGCCATTGAGTCGGCCAGTTTGAATCGTACCAAAACCACTGATCGTACCCGCGTTGGCCAGTTCCGAGAAGTTGGTACCCACGAACGTGCCGCCATAGAGCAACATCTGCGCGCCCGCGTTGTTCTGGAAACTTCCTGCTGAGCCGATCACTGTTAGCGTACCGTTGCCGGCGATGTCGATCGTACCGTTTTGGGTGATCGCGGCGCCATTGTTGACAGACAGGTTGCCATTGGTCGCCACCACCGTGCCCAGGTTCACAAGGCTGATGTTCAGCGATCCCGAGCCGCTGATGACACCGGCAGCGGCGTTGCTAAGACCGCGGTCCGTAATCTGGGTAAGATTGTCGGCAAAGTACGACAGCGACCCGCCATTCATCTGAATGAGACCCGTGTTGACCGGTATCCCGCCCGTGGCGCTGGTCCACGCGTTGCTGGTGCGCTGGATGCCCAATTCCGCCGCGTTGGCCACCGTGACCGTCCCGCCGAAATTCACAAAGCCGCCGCCCGTGAACGCATCCTGCGGCTGTAGAATCAATGCTCCATTGGTGGCGAGGATGGTTCCTTCGTTGTAGATGGCGAAATTAGCCCCTCCTAGTCCCGAACCCGTCTTGAAGTAACCCGCGCCCTCGATCAGAGCCCCTGCGGTATTAGTGAACTCACCCGAGCCGCCGTTACGCAGAATGTAGAAGGATGCATTGGGGTCGGTGAAGTTGCCGTTCAGAATCATCGTGCCGTTGTTGACGAAGCTGCTGGTAAGATTGGTCATCACGATCGATTCCGACGTGCCGCCAATCATCGTCCCGTTCAGGGTCGCGCTCGTCGAGAGAATGTTCAGCGTGCCGACCGACGCCGTTACCACACCGCTGGCCGTGTTCACGAAAGCGCTGGAGGTGATTGTGCCGTTGCCGAGAATCGTTCCGCCGTTGGTCACCGCGCCGCCGCTTAGTGTGCCATTGGTTATGCTGATCAGACCACTGGTGTTGTTCCAATCGGGCGTGACATTCAGCGTGCTGGCGTTGGTGATGCTGAACGTGCCCAGATTATTGACCGATTCCGTCGCGCCATTGGTCGCAATCGCCAGTGTACCATTCTGGGCGATCACCGTACCGTCGGGGTTGTTGTACAGGCCTGACGAATAATTGCCCGGGCCGATGATCGTGCCGTCGTTGGTGATCGTGCTGCCGCCCATGATCAATCCGCCGCCGTTCAATGCGATGGTGCCCGTGTTCCGCAGCACCGTGTTGGTCAGGATGACTGTCGATGCGGAGTTGAAATTGGTGATCACGCCCGCGTTGGCTGCGGACAGGCCGAGGTGAAGGACGCCATTGCTGGCGAGCAACGTGCCGCCGGTCAGGTTGGCCACGCCAACACTCTGCGTGCCGTTGGCGGAGCCGTAAATCAGGCCGCCGCTCTGGTTGGTGATCCCAGCGTCCGCCCCTGCTGCATTGGTGACCGTGATAAAGCCGCCCTGCAGCATGATGGTGCCGTTGTTGATCAACCCCCCGCCCGTCGATGTACCAAGGGTCAACGTGGCCGCGCCGCCGATGAGATTGTTCGCGCCGAGAAGCGCCGTGTTGATGGTCCCGACGCTCGCGATCAAGTTGCTCAATCCCGAAATCGGCCCCTGCGCCACCAGCGAGGCATTCGCGCCGCTGTTGACAATGCCGAAGCTGCTGGCGTTCCCGACGCCGGCGACGATATAGAAGTTGGTGATCGTGCCGATCCCGCCATTGAAATTGATGCTGCCGCCCGACAGCGAAACGGTGCCGTAGTTCAGCAACACATTCTGGCTGCCGGGCATGAGCAGGTTCAGCACGCTGTTGGTTCCGACCACCCCGAGTGTCGCGGTCGAATTGTTCGTGGTACTGGCCAGGCTTGCCGTCAATGTCCCCACGCTGGTCAGGTTGGTGGCAATCGCCAACATCTCGCCGCCGTTGGTCGTAATGACCACGCTGTTGATGGTGCCCCACCCGGAAATCGTCCCCGTGTTGATGAAACTCGCCGCGTTGCTGATCGCGCCATCGGCCGCCAAGTCCAGCGATCCCCCCTGCATCAAAATCGTGCCCGCGTTGGCGACCGAGTTGCCGCTGCTGGCCCAGGCGTTCTCGCTGCGATTGATCGTCAGTGTCGTGTTGGACGCAATCACGATCGTGCCCGCCGCCGTGTTGCTGAAGCCACCGTTGGAGAACGCATTGCCGACGCTGATAAACAGCGAGCCGCCCGACGAGCCGCCCCAGTTCGTGGCGAGCAAGGTACCCGCATTCAGGAAATTGGCATTCGCCCCGCCCGTGGTGTTGGTGACACCCAGCGTGATGGTTCCCTGGCCCTCGACTGTCCCCGTGTTGACCAGCGAATTGCCATGCGCACCAATGTTGCTGGCGATCATCGTCGCGACCGAACCGTTGGCGCCCAGCAGGATGGTCCCGCTATTGGTCATCGCATTCGTGCCGCCATAGTTCAAGACCGACAGATTATTGGTCAGCGCCAGCGTGCCCATTTGATTCATTGCCGCGGCGATGTAGCCGGTCTGGCTGCCCACCACCGAAATCGTCCCGATGTTGCGGAAGTAATTGGTAAGGGTCACATTGCCGTTGATCCACGTTGTGAGAGTCCCGTTATTCAACAGAATGTTGCCCGCGTTGACCACGTTGGTATCACTGGAAGTATTTTGCGTGCCCACCAAGTTCCACGCGTTGTCGGTGCGCTGGATCACCACTGTGGCGCCGTTGCTGATAACAATACTGCCGCCGACGGCGTTGCTGAACGCGTTGTAGTACGCGTTGCCAGGCTCGATATAAAATGTGCCATTGGTGGCCAGAATTGTGCCCAGGTTCAACAGGCCGGAACTGGCGGTACCGTCGCTGCTGCCCCCCGTCTCAAATGTGCTGGGCCCGGCGGCGGCCAGCAGCGTGCCGTAGTTGCCAAACTGGGCGGGATTGTTGCTCGCAAACCCGGTGTTGATCTGGCCGCCTAAGAATATAAACGACGAGCCTGTGGAGTTTGAAAGAGACTGGCCGCTGTTGTTCCAAGCCGCGCTGGACAGTGTCAGGTTGGCCCCCGAGTCCACCTGCGCGACACCGGCCAGTGAGCTGGCGGGCATGTAGGCAGCGCCCAAATCCAACGAGACGCCGCTGGCAATCTCCAGTGTGCCGCCGTTGTTGATCGTCCACGCCCCCCCGTTTTTTTCGCTCGGTGAGCCCAACACTTTCAAGTCACCGCCCGAATCCGCCACATAGGACCCGAATGCGCCACCGTTGTCAAAAATCTGCGCTTGAACGAGAGTGCCCGTGCCTCCGTACGCATATGATCCCAGAATATTCAGCACGCCGTTGCTGGCGGCCACGACGCCCGAGCCGTTCTGCCCGATGGAGGCGGCGAGCGTGCCATTGCCATAGATCAGGCCGTTGTTGATCATCTTTTCGTCGGCCCGTTGGCCCACGGAGTCAACGTTGAACGTGAACGTGCCGCCGTTGAGGAAAATCGCACCACTGTTCGTGGGCGGCGGACCACTGATCCAGGCATCGCCCGAATTCTTTCCATACCGGCTGAGGATGAATGTCGCGCCCGAGTTGACCTGTACCGTCGCGCCATTCTGGATCGACAGCCCGCCGTAGTCGTAGGCACCGGCTGCATTCACGAATAGCGTACCGGAGTTGGCGATCATCATCCCGCCAGCCGCCAGGTTAATGCCGGGGCTGTAGGTATCGTTGCCATTTACCGTACCCGTGTTGGCGGCGCCCCCGCCGTTTTGCAGTTTTCCGTTGATCGTGATGTCGTTGCCGTTGCCGGGATAATACGTGCCGTTGCTGAGAATCATCGTGCCGCCGGAGTTCAAATTAAAGCTGGTGACAGAATTCAGACTGCCGCCGCCGCCAATGGTGTAAGTCGCGTTGCTGCCGATCACCACCGTGCTAAATCCGAAACTGCCGATGTTGTCGATCAATTGGATCGAGCCGCCCGTCGAGTTGCTCAGAACTATCCCGCCCGCTCCCCAAGACGAATTGTCCGTGATGACCATGGACGTTGACGCGGTGAGATTGTTTGTGATGTAACCGGGCATGCCGCCGTAGGGTGGATTGCCGCTGTTGGTGCCGTTCCAACCGGGGCTGCCAGTGACACTAACGTTGTTCGCGTTCCAAGAATAGGTCTGCGTATTCCCGCTGTTAGTATTGCCGAGATCGTTCCAGTAAACCGAGTTCGGGAATGCTGGGAAGGCAGTTGCAAATGCCAGTAGAAGCGCTACACCAAAAATGCGCAGAATTCTTCTGCTCGTATTCCTCACCGGTATATTACCTCGCGTATGCTGAAAACCCTGTCTGCGACCTATCTACAACACTACATCAAACGGTTATTGGTTCCCTTGCAATAACGTTTTACTCACCTTGGAAAAATTCTACAGAATTTGGTAATAATGTCAATCACAAACAGGTGGCGAAAGCGTGACACAGACGTGTCAGCCAGCGATCGAACTGCTACGTCCCGTAAAACAGCTTACTGGCTCTGCGGCAACAACTTAACGCGATAAAAGCGCTGTGTCTGCCCCACCGCCGTCGGATCAACGATAGGTACCGTCCCGCCGGTTCCTGCTATGCCATTGGTCAGTAATTGCCACGGTACGTTTACGAGGTCAGGGGTGTAATCAACCTCGTATTTCATCCCCAGAACGCTTGCGAAGCCAAACCCGAAGCCGCTTGAGGGTATCGTGATGGAATTCACCCCCAGGAGACTCGCCGCATTCAGCGGATCAAGTCCCGCCAGATACTTAAACAAGTTGTCTTGGCCGGTGCCATCTGCGTCGCACGTTGCGCACGAAGTCGCGTTCGTCGTCGTGGCCGACCCGAAATGGTCCTGGCGCCACGAATCCGAAATGCCGTCGCCGATCGAATCCGGGCCGAACGTGATTTGCGCCGTGCCGCCCGTGTGGTTGAACGTGACGTTGAGGAACCCGCTGCTGTCGTAATACCAGCCCATGCTCGTCGCGGCGTAGTCCGTGGAATTGCTGAACTGTGTCATCCGTATGCCGTTGTACTCCACGCCGAACGGCTGGGACACGAAGAAGCGCATCGAGATCGGACGCGGGTTGGAGTTCAACGTCGCCGCAATGACTGTGCCGTTGGATTGGCACGTCAGACTCGTCCCGTCGTACACCGTGAAGTTCGAATTCGTTGTCGGATAGATGAGGAATTGCAGCCCGGCCCCCGGCAGAACGAGATCGGGGTTGGAGGTGTAGCTGGTGCCGAGAAGCGTCTGCACATTGGTCGAGATCATCGGGATCACCGCGCCCTCACGAACGAACAATGGCATCTGATGTTGGTTGGCATTCGTCCAAATGATGGTCTGGCCGCCGCTGTACCGGACATTGGCGAAGTAATCATACCAGTTGCCCTGCGGTAGGTAGACGCTGCGGATGGTCGGCCCGCTGGGCGGGGGATTGGTCACCACGGGCGCGACGAGGAATTCGTTGCCAAACAGATACGAATGGCTCGTGTTGTACACACTCCCGTAGGTATTGGTGTCGGCCTGGTACATCAGGACGAGCGGACGGATGATGGGCAGGCCGCTGGTGCTGGATTGGGTGGCGTAACTGTAAATGTACGGGAACAGCGCCGCGTGCAATTGCGCGTAATACTGATAGTTGGTCAGCGCGTCGGCACCGAAACTCCAGGGATACATCCAACACAGGCTCGTCGACCGGTGCATCTGCATGATCGGGCAGAACGCGCCGAACTGCGTCCACCGCATGAACAGGTTCGTCGGCGTGCTGCTCCACGGGCCATCCTCATACCCGCAGATGTCGCTGCCCCAGATGGAGTAGCCGCTCATCGCGATCGACTCGCCGGCGATCATGACCCCCGGCAGTCCGTTGGTGTCCCCGAAATTGGGTTCATTGTCTCCACCCCAAATGGCTGGATACGCCTGCGAGCCGGCAAAGCCGCTGCGCCCCCAGATAATACCGTTGGTGCCGAGCGCCGCGCTGACGGTCTTCTGGTACTCGACGCAGTAGCCGTTCTGCATCTCGACGCCGGTTCGGCCATCGGCATACACGGCATTGGTCGGAATGAATGGCCCAGTGGGGTAAACGGCCTGCGCCTCACCATCGTCCGTCTTGAAGCCGCCAATGACCCCACCGCTTTGGGTGACCAGATTGCTCAGGGTATTCTGAAGGTACTGCACGGCGTTGGGGTTGGTGAAATCAAGCGGGCTGCCGGTGCCTTTCCACCAATCGCGGGACAAGACGTTGGTGACCCCGCTGTTGACCACTTGCACAAAGTAATTGCTGGCCAGCGCGGCGGGGTAGTTGGAGGCCGTGCCGAAGTTCTCATTCATGCACACGTTGTAGTAGCAGTTGGCGTAACACTCCGGATTATCGGAGCTGGTGTCGATGAACGGCGTGAACCAGACGACCGCCTTGTAGCCGTTGGTCTGCAGGAAGGTCATCATATCGCTGGTCGTGGCAAAGCCGTTGTAGTTGCTGCTGCCTCCGCCGTTAATGTTGGGAAACGTACCGTTGGGGCTAAACTGGCTGGTGTTCCAGTTGAAATCATTGTACGAGTACTCCCACGGCGAATCGTAGACGAAAATCGACCCGGGGATGCCGTACGCGCGCAGTGCCGAGAGCACGTAGCGCACCTCACCACCGCTGCTCCAAACGTCCGAACTCATCCACGGCAGAAACGCCCACGGCGGCGGCAGCAAGGGCCGGCCCTTGTAACCGGTGTAGCGCGTGAGCACATCCGTCAGGTTCGGGCCATAGACCACGTTGAATTTCACGGCGTTGGTGACGTACCCGCTGAAGGTGCTGCCCACCATGTTGCTGATGACGTACCGGTCAGGGTACTGATTGCGCATGTCGAACCAGCTCTCGTCGGTCGAATCCAGATCGAAACCATACCCCAGCGTGCTCATGAACCAGGGCGCGACCGCATAGGTGTTGTCGAGATTCGTCCGGGCCGACGTGTCGTAGGTCATGATATGGACCTTGTTGCCCGCCTGATCGATGGCCCCGAATTTCTCGCCAAACCCGTAGAAGTGTTCGGTAGAACCGGACGGGACCGTGATGGCGGTGGCGGTCAGCGCCTGCCCACCCCAGTCGACGACTTCGTAATGCATGACGCCCGGGTAGGGGAACGTAATCTGCGCGACGATGTTGGTGGCGCCAAACAGCTCGACGATTTGCAGCCCGTTGCTGAGCGAACTCGTGGAAACCACGGCGCCTCCGCCGATCGAATTGCCGTTCACGACCGCAGTAGGCGCCAGAAAACTGATGACGTTGGTCAGAGGATTCCCCGAGAGGTCGGGTCCAACCAGCGAGACGCCACCCGAATTGGTGAACACCTGCGCCTCGTAGATGGTCGAGCCGACCACGTTGGAGTAGGACACATACGGGCCCGAGGGCGGCCCTAGCGGCGCCTGAACGGTGTAGGCGAACGGATTGGCTTGAGCAACGCTTTCGATCTCGGTGCTTTCGGAAAGATTGTCATTCCCGTACACGAACGTCGGCAAGTGATCGCTATACGGAATCTGGAAATAGTATTGGACCGTGTCGCCGGCGTTGAAGGTGTTGGCGGGAATCGTGGCCGAGTAATATTTGTTCGTGCTGCCGAACTGACTTGGCCCCTGGGTGAAGAACAGCATGTTCGTCGATGACCACGTATTGTTCGTCGCATTCCTGTAGAACACCGTGCTGCCCATCTGTAATTGGTTGCCCGGATTCCCGCCTGGCCCCGTAGCCTGGTTGCCGCTGTAAACAGTAACTGGCGTGCTCGACAGGATCCCACTCAGTGGGTTTCGCATCGTGCTGTTGAGGTTCGAATCGAAATCGCTCGGGATGTGGAATGCCTGACCGAGGATGGCTTGGAAACTAATGTTCGTCGTGAGAAGGATCTCGTCGATGTTCATCCCGGTCTCGCCCATCCAGAGGCTGAACGTCTGTACGCCCGCAGTCGTAGGAACTACGCGCGGTCGCGGGAACGTGCTGGTGAGACGGTTGGACGTCCATCCCCATGACCCAATCTGACCGGGCAGCGCCACAATGGCCGAGCCTGTGTTCGTCGACGTCGGCGTCCCCTGGGCTGGCAGGCCGGAATTTACCAGGTTATTGCTCGCCGCCGGCGCGTAGGCACGCACCCAGACGTAGTGGGTCAGGTTGGTGTTGAAATTGACGGTGTATTGAAGCTGGGGCGCAGTGCCCAACCAGTTCGCATTGCTGAACGTCACTCCGTTGTTCGGCAACGCCACGACATAGCCGGTGCCGCTGTATCCGGGGATCGAGTTTGTGGTGACCCATTGAATCCCGGCCGCCGCTCCACTGCCCGCAACGCTGTTGGAGTAATTCTCCGCTTCGAAGACAATGACGCCGCCGGATTCGGTGAATATGGTTTGCGCTGTCGCAGTGGATAAAACCATCAAACTGACCGCAAGAGCGCCAAAAACACGTCGGATCATGTCTACCCTGCCCTTACTACAACCTGTAAGCCAGTTACTTGCATTCTCCCCAGTCGGTAAGCAACAACTTAACCGATTTCATTGATAATGTCGAGGTCAAGCGCTTTACAAATTCGGCCATTTGATCCATGATAACCTCATGCTGCGATACATGGCTCTCGGAATTCGCCGCTTCGGCATGTACCCGATGTACATCCATCAGCGCGACAACTGGGAATTCTTCGCCGTGTTGCGTGGCAAATGTGGGGCCGTGCTCGCCGACACCGATGAGCCACCGCTCCACCAACATCATCTCTGGGTCTTTCCACCCGAGGTGGCGCATGGTTGGAAAGGCGAAGGTGCCAGCCGCTGCAAGATCGCGGTCTTTCATTTCGGTAAGGTGCCGCCCCTCCTCGAGAAAGTCGTTCGCCAGCGCCGATTCCTCGAATGCGATCTGTTGCCCCACCAGACCCGCCGCCTCGCTGAAATTCAAGAGGAATTGCGCGCGCCCTACGGAAGCGTGACCGAGAAAAGTCTCATGTTCTTCGAAAAAGCGTTGCTCGAGCTTTCGTTGATCGCCCTGTCGGAAACGCCGTTCGCCTCCGACCAGAACGGGGGAAATTACGCTCTGGAAAAAGTCCAGGAGTGCCTCTCCTGGTACGGCGAGCACATGCCGGTGCAGCCGAAACTTGACCAGGTCGCCCAAGCCGTCAATGTCTCCGTCCGTCATCTGCGCCGGCTTTTCTGGCAGGCCCGACGCGAAAGTCCGCAAGCCGCATTCACTCGGCTCCGCCTCGAACACGCCATGGGACTCCTGTCCCTTTCCAACCTCAAGCTCGACGCCATTGCCCGGCAATGCGGCTTCTCCGGCAGCAGCGACTTCTGCCGCGTCTTCAAGGTTCACCACCACGTCAGCCCCGATGCGTGGCGCAAACACCGCCTCCCCACGTATCAGGAGCCTGCGGCCACCCGGAAATAAAGCCCGTTCGGCCCGATGCCGCGGCTGATCTTCACCAGCACGGAATTCTCTCCCGCCCGCGGGTTCACGTCCACCGCGTCCTCGTCCGGCTCCGCACTCCGATGCACCTGTTTGTCGAACACCTGCTGCCCGTTCAACCACACGGTCAGGCCATCGCCACTGCCCAGATAGAGTTTGGCCGGTCGGTCTCCCTCCGACTTGAATATCGCCCGCCCGAATGTCGTGGCGCCGGTGTTGCCCTTGCCCAGCGCCTTCTCGAAATCAATATAACCATCGTCCCGCACGCAATCGTCGCCGACATCTTTCCAGCGCACCTTTCGCCCGCCCGTGCCCAAGTATTCCGCGGCGGAATCCGTCGGCAATTCTCCGGTGAATTCCCTTCCCACA
This sequence comes from Verrucomicrobiia bacterium, assembly GCA_052146795.1. Taxonomy (GTDB): domain Bacteria; phylum Verrucomicrobiota; class Verrucomicrobiia; order Palsa-1439; family Palsa-1439; genus Palsa-1439. The sequence goes on along the minus strand of JBKQMH010000054.1, from coordinate 2,931 downwards.
CCGCCATCAAACGGCCCGATCACCTGCCAGTGCGTGGGGGATTTGACCAAAACCGCCTGCAGTGGCTGCAAGGACGCGGCACCGACCCGAATTGGATAACTCCCCACTGCCAAATCCCCCGGCCAACTTACGTAAAACGCCAACCGTGCCTCCCCTTGTGGCGAAGCGTGAAACCGCTGCGTTGCACCGGGCAATGCCGTGAAACCGTTCGGAAGATTCAGACTCACCTCATCGTCGGTTTCGTTTGTCTTGCGATTACGCACCGTAACGAAAATCTTCTCGTACTTCTGGCCACGAATAAATCGGCGAGTTGGCACGATGCCGCGCTCGTTGGTCGCACCAGCCAATTCCAGAGATATGTTGCTCCGTGGGTCCGATGGCAACGGAGGAAACATCCGCTCAAACTTCGCCGCCTGTTCGGCCCGCACAAACACGGGAATCTCGGCGAGCTTCGGTCGCACAGTGAATACGTTTGGTCCTGTGACCGGTTCCCTCGTCCATACATTCACCCATTCACCGCGTGGCAAATAGACGGTACGCTCGCCAGACTCCGTCAATATGGGCGCCACGAGTAAACCGCCGCCGAGGAAAAACTCGTCGTCAATGTTGTAGGTTGCAGGATCATCGGGGTACTCATAGAGCAGTGGTCGCCACATCGGAACTCCGTCCTCTCTCGCCGACTTCGCCGCCGCCAGCAGGTAATCGCGCAACCTCCAGCGCAGATCAAAATAGTATTTCGCGATGCGCACCGTCTCGTCGTCGTAATACCACGGCTCGCGCGGGGTCGTCCCGTGCAGTTGCATGATCGGACTGAACGCCCCAAGTTCCAACCAGCGAATGTACAAATTCTTTGTCGGCGTGCCCGAGTACCCGCCAATATCATGTCCCCAATACGGAAATCCTGACAGCGCCGCGCTCAGCCCGGCGCGCACCACCCGCGGGAAATCGTTCCACGACGAGGACTGGTCTCCACCCCAAAACGTCGCATTCCCCGCGCACGGTGCCGTGCCCGACCGCGCAAACGTCATTCCCACCTTGCCCCCAGCCCGAAACGCATCCAGCACCGCGCGCTGGTAATAGTACGGGTGCAAGTTGTGGAACCACTCGTCGGGCATGCGCTCGCCGCCATCGGTCTTGAACCCGTCCACGCCCATGTTGATCAGTGGTTCGTGCAACCTCTGCCACCACGCGCGCGCCGCCAGTTTGCGGAAATCGATCTTCACCGCGATTTCCAGCCAGTCGATCCGCAATTCGCTCCCGTCAGGCTTCAACACCAGAAAGCCGTTCGTCTTGGCGTCGAGATACGTGCTCGCGCTGTCCCACAAGCTCGGCGTTTCCCAGCACACGACGTGATACCCGCATTCGTGCAGCTTCTCGATCCACTGTTTCGTGTTCGGATATCGTCTCTGTTCGAACCGGAAACTCTGCAACCCTTCCGCCCACCCCTCGAGCACCACGGCGCTCGCCTTGAGCCCACACGCTTCCATCTTGTCGATCACGCGGTCTACCTCATAGGCTGAGAGATACGAATTCCGCGAAATCCACGGCTCGAACACCCAATCCGGCACCGGCTGTGGTCGTCCGACGAGTTTGGTGTAGGCCACCAGTGTCTCACGAGGCGTGCCGTGGAACACGAATACGTCCAGCCCGCTTTCAGGCACCTCAATGCGAAGCTCGTCGCGTTTGGTCGCACCACAATCGAACTTTACTTTGCCCGTGCAGTTCACAAATAATCCGTACCCCGCGCTGCTGATCAAAAACGGCGTGCAGATATAAGATCGATTCCCGCCACCCCACGCGTCCGCAATCCACGTCTCCATCGTTCGCCCGCGCATGTTGAGCGAATCGAACCGCTCACCGAAACCCCATAACGCTTCGCCATCAGCCAGTTTTCGTGTCAGCACCCCGCGCTTATCGACAATGCCTGTCCTCACCCCGCTGGTGTCCGCGAGCGGATAGCCATGGGACGGGTTGCCGTAGATCAAACGTTCGACGGGTGGTGCTGCCGGCGGGCGGGATGCGACTTTGTCTTGGGGATAACCAAGCTGCGCGCTGCTGACAATTGCCAGCGCCAGAATCGATGCCCAGGGTAATCTCATTTCACCACCAGCACGGAGTCCCCTTCGCTGTCGCCCTCCCCGGCGTTCGGGTCGACAATCCAATGATCCCCATCAATAACGAATTGGTACGCATGTCGGCCCGGCTTCAACTCTATGTTCGCCCGCCACGCTCCATCGGTGTCCGGACCGTTCATCGCGAACTTGGGATCGAACACGAGCCTGTCGCGGTTATGTCCCCAATCGTTGAAATCACCGACGAGATACACGATGTATGCGTCCGGAGCGTAGCACTGGAGGATCACACCATGTTTTGTGCGTTGCGGTTGCCACTTCGGGTTGTGTGCGCTGCGAATGACCACATTGCCCAAGGCGTCCACGTGAATGATCGCGTTTTTGACTCCGTCGAGTTCATCAATCGAATCCGGCGCGAACCAGCCGCTCGCCTCACCGTTCAGGTTGAACTTGAAGCGGTATACGCCGGGGTCGAGCCTGACCGTCTTGCGCCAGACGCCGTTCGTGTCCGGCCCGCCCAAGGCGAATTCCGCCTTCGTGATCCGGCCATCCACGTTGTTCGCCCAACCGTTGAAGTCGCCGGCGAGGTAGACAGCGCGGGCCTCAGGCGCATAACATTGAAACAGGACACCGCCATCCGTTTTCTGCGGCACAAGAGTAAATGACTGAGGAGGGAACGGAGTCGCGGTGCCGGCGGTCACAGCGACCGCCAACAGGAACACCCACGCGTGTTTCATTTTCGCCGCACGATCGTCTCGTGTTGCTGCCGCAACTTGACGATGCTGTCGGCCGGGCAAACCCCGCGCCACAGAATGTTCGGGTACAGTACGGAATTGCGCCCGATAATCGAGCCGGGGTT
>JBKQMH010000053.1:0-21395 GCA_052146795.1 Verrucomicrobiia bacterium | reverse complement strand
TTCTTGAGGGGCACGACGGCATCTGTCGTGTGCGTTTTAACCGCGGCGGCACGCTGTTCGTCCCGTGGAACTACTTTGGCGCGTTGCAGTGCGATCCCATCGAAAAGAAGCCGTTCTTTCACGCGTTGCCGGGCACACTGGCGATGAGCTTCGGGATGCTCGGGTGCGATTTGCACTGCGGTTATTGCCAGAATTGGTTTACCTCGCAGGCGCTACGCGACCCCCTGAGCACCGCGCCGGCGATACCGATGACGGCGGAGCGGTTTGTGGCGTTGGCGACGAAGCAGGGCGCCGACACGGTCACGAGCACTTATAATGAGCCGCTGATCACGAGCGAGTGGGCGGTTGAGATCTTCAAGGAAGCGCGCCGGCATGGGCTGCATACGTCGTATGTGTCCAACGGCAACGGCACGGAAGAGGTGCTCGATTACATCAAGCCGTGGGTCGATTTCTACAAGGTCGATTTGAAGGGGTTCGACGACAAGAGCTACCGGCAACTGGGTGGAAAACTCGACAACGTGCTCAAGACCGTGGAGATGCTTTTTCAGAAGGGGTTTTGGTTGGAGATCGTCACGCTGTTTGTGCCGGGGTTCAACGACGGCGAGAGCGAGATGCGGGGGATCGCGAAGTTTCTGGCGGGCGTATCGCGGGACATTCCGTGGCATTGCACGGCGTTTCATCCCGATTACAAGATGGCCGACCGGGTTTACACAGGGGCGCGAACGCTGATCCGGGCCTGCGAGATCGGCAAGGAGGAGGGGCTGCGATACGTGTACGCGGGCAATTTGCCCGGGCGGGCGGGCGATTGGGAGAACACGCGATGCCCGAACTGCGATGAGCTGTTGGTGGAGCGCGCGGGGTTCATGGTTCACGGTTATCATCTGACGGACGATGGAAAGTGTCCAAAGTGCGCGACGGCCATCGCCGGGCGCTGGGACGCGGCGAAGACCCGCGCGGCGCTACGTGATTTCAAGTCGACCGATCGCATTCCTCATGCGGTCAGACCGCGCTGATGTCCGGAGGGCGGGCACCGGAATTTCTTTTGCGCTCATAAGCACCAGACGCCATGGCAACGGTAGCCGGAAGCGCCATGATGCCTGTTGCTAGTCTTCGAACTTGGCAGGCGGGCAGAGCCGCGCCTCTTGATGATTCATTCGTGAGATGGAAATTGCAATCGGGTGGATTGCGTTCTCAGTTTGGTAGAGGGGCAAGGGTTACCATCGGATAAACGTGGGGAATTGAAGCTTATCGGGTGAGATTGGGCGCGATTGGGCCGATGGCACGCCATCTGCGGCCACGAGACACTCCTAAAGACAAGGCTGATGGAGCACATGAAAATGAAGATGACGATTCGCGGGTTGTATCATTCACTCAAGTCGCGCAACGGCCAAGGTCTCGTGGAATACTCGCTGATGCTGGCTGTGCTCGCTGTCTTTGCGATGGCGGCCCTGCGAGGTGTCGGCAGTGGCGTGAACGCCACGCTCACCGCGGTGAATTCCAACCTGCCCTAGGTCAGCCAATCACTGCGCTTGTTTGGGAGCATCCTGCCCCCGTCAATACCGCCGTGCGCGACGGCGCCCCGGCCAACTTGGTTCCCTCGACGGCGTTGTGCGAGCAGCGCAACGCGCGTTTTTTGTCGCTCACCACGAAAAGCGAGGGTTCTCTCCATGCTTCCCGAGAGGGAAATGGACACTCCGGAACAGTGGGCGGCTGAGCCAGGCATCCCCCGCGACCAAGGGCGGGTCAGGCTGCCAATTCGGTAGCAATTGGGCCACAATTTGGCGAGAAAGATTCGGGTTGCAAAGCGGGGGGGGATTCAGTAGAAGAGACGACGCTTTCGAGGCCACAGGTTGCGGGTTGTGGCCTTGATTTTTGGGCGAAAACAACAGCAGTTGAAAGAATGGTTGTCAGTCGTGGAGTCGTCAATCCAGTTGAAGATTTTTTCTGGTAACGCCAATCGACCTCTCGCGCAGCGGATCGCCGATTACATCGGCGTGCCGTTGGGCGACGCGTCGGTTTCGTCGTTTCCCGACGAAGAGACGTTCGTCAAGATCAATGAGAACATTCGCGGCCGGGATGTGTTCATCGTGCAACCGACATGTCCCCCGGCGAACCAGCATATCATGGAGCTGTTGATCATGATCGATGCGTGCCGGCGGGCGAGCGCCCAGCGCATCACGGCGGTGGTACCGTTCTTTGGATATGCGCGGCAGGACCGCAAGGACCAGCCGCGGGTGCCGATTACGGCCAAGCTCGTGGCCAACCTGATCACGGCGGCAGGCGCCAACCGGGTGTTGACGCTGGACCTGCACGCGCAGCAGATCATGGGGTTCTTTGACATTCCGGTCGATCATCTGTACGCGGCGCCGGTGATGTACCGGTACTTCAACAAGAAGAAGCTGAAGGATCTGGTGGTCGTTTCACCCGACATCGGCGGCGTGAAGATGGTGCATGCCTACGCGAACCTGTTCCAGGCGCCGTTGGCGATCGTCAACAAAAACCGCAAATCGGCGACCGAAGTCGAGATGCTCAGTGTCATCGGTGACGTGGACGGCAAGAACGTGTTGCTGGTGGACGACCTGACCGAGACGGCGGGCACGGTGACGCGGGCGGCGGAGATTTTGAAGAAGCACGGGGCGAAGAAGGTCTATGCGTCGGTGAGCCACGCGGTATTGAACCCCGCGGCGCTGAACCGGCTCAAGGCGTCGGAACTGGATGAGTTGGTCACGACGGACACGGTGCCACACTCGAAGATGAGCGGGTTCAGGCTGACGGAGCTGACCGTAGCGCCGTTGCTGGGCGAGGCGATCAAGCGGATCCATGATGCCGAGTCCGTATCCTCGCTGTTTGATATCAACGGGGAGGCATCGTCAGACCTGGGCGCGGCGGCCGCGGTGCGGGCTACGGAAGTGAACTGAGAGAATTTTGCAGTTGGTTGTTTGAAGGAGAAATCTGGTATGGCAAAGAAAGTACAGTTGAAAGCGAAGACGCGCGCCGGGAGCGGACGGGGCGCAGCGAAACGGTTGCGGGCGGAGGGAGTGGTTCCCGCCGTGATTTACGGCGCCCACATGAAGCCGCTCCACGTCGCCGTGGCGGCGGAAGAGTTGGAGAACGTGCTGCAGGATGCGACCAGCGAGAACGTGCTGGTGGATTTGCAGGTTGACGAGGGCGGCACGACGAAGAACCGCCTCGCGCTGATCCAGGAGGTCCAGCATCATCCCTATGAGGATGTGGTCCTGCACATTGATTTTCATGAGGTATTGGCGACCGAGAAATTGCGCACGAGAGTGCCCGTTCGGCCCCTGGGCGAACCGGCGGGCGTGAAGACCGGCGGCGGCATTCTCGAATATGTGATGCGCGAACTGCACGTCGAATGTCTGCCGCAGGACCTGCCCGATGTGATCGAGGTCAACGTCGAGAAGTTGGAAATCAGCCAGAGTATCCACATCGGCGACATTACGCCGCCGGCGGGTGTGGCGTTGCTCGACAACAAGGGGCAGACGGTGTTCCTTGTGGCCGCTCCGATCACGGAAGAGGAATTGGCGGCGATGACCGAAGCGGCAGCAGCTCCGTCGGCCGAACCGGAAGTCATTACCGCGAAGAAGGAAGAAGGCGAGGAAGGCGCCGTTGTCGAAGGCGAAGCCAAAGCCGAAGACGGCAAGGCCGAGGCAAAGGCCCCGGTCGCTGGAGCGGCTGGCAAAACCCCCGCCGCCGGTGCGGCCGGCAAAGCCCCTGCCGCCGGAGCGGCTGGCAAGGCGCCGGCCGCCGGTGCAGCCGGCAAGGCGCCGGCAGCTGCGGCTGGGAAGGGCGAAGCCAAGCCGGCCGCCAAACCGGGCGGCAAGCCCGAAGCCAAGAAGTAAGGCGAGCGAGGCGGCACGACGGTGTCGGCCAGGCCAAAGCTGGTGGTGGGGCTGGGAAATCCTGGCCGGGAATACGACGGCACGCGCCACAACATCGGCTTCGCGGCGCTGGATGGGTTGGCGGACAAGTTGGGCTGTTCTTTTCGAAAGAGGGCGCGGTTCTCGGCGCAGGTCGCCGAAGCGGGAGTGGGTGATGCCGGCAAGGTCACGCTGGCGAAACCGCAGACGTTCATGAACCGCAGCGGCTCCGCCGTACAGGCGTTGCTGGTCTGGCTCAAGATCGAGCCGGGGCAGTTGCTGGTCGTGGTGGACGACGCGGATCTGCCGCTGGGTCAGATCCGGTTGCGGCTCTCAGGAGGGAGCGGAGGCCATAACGGATTGCGCTCGATTATCGAGACGCTGGGCGGTAACGAAGAGTTTGCGCGGTTGCGAATCGGCATCGGACGCACCGCGCCGCTGGGCACGGACATCACGGGCCATGTGCTCGGGCGGTTCGCGCCGGTGGAACGCAAAGTTGCGGAAGAAGCCGTGGCGACGGCGGTGGAGGCGATGGAGTGTTGTCTGCGGGATGGCCTCGCGGAGGCCATGAATCGGTTTAATCGGAAAAGTCCGCGCGCGGGCGCGGAAGAAGGAGAGTAGAGGTTGAAGACATACGAAGGATTGTTTATTCTGGACACCGGCGGCAAGGAAGAGGTGTCCAAGGAATTGGTGGACAAGCTCCAGAAGAGCATCGAGACCGCGGGAGGGCGTGTGGACAAGGTGCAGCGCATGGGCGCGCGGCCATTTGCCCGCGACACGCGCAAGCGCACCTCGGGGTTTTATGTGAATTTCATTTTCGATGCCCCGTCGACGACGATTGCGGAGTTGGACGCCAAGCTCCATCTGGAGACGGAAGTATTCCGGTGGCAGTTTATCGAGGCGATCGAGCCGCCGGTGCGCAAGCCGCGCAATATCCCGACCACGGGCGTCGTTGAGAAATAGGAATCATGGCTTCGTACAACAAAGTGTTGTTGATGGGCAACCTGACGCGTGATCCCGAAGTGCGGTACACGCCCAAAGGCACGGCCATTGCCAATCTCGGTCTCGCGGTGAACCGCGTCTACACGACCGAAGGCGGGGAGCAGAAGGAAGAAGTCACCTTCATCGACATCGAAGTCTGGGGCCGTCAGGCCGAGACGGCCGGTCAATATCTCTCCAAGGGGCGGCCGGTGTTCGTGGAGGGGCGGTTGAAGTTGGATAGCTGGGAGGACAAAGAGTCCGGCCAGAAACGCAACAAATTGAAGGTGGTTGCCGAGCGCGTGCAATTCCTGGGAGCGCCGCGGGGCGGAGCGGAATTTAAAGATCAGGCGCCGTCGGACGAAGCGCCGGCGCGACCGGCTGGTCGCGGCCCACGCCCGTCTGCGCCACCGCCGCCGGACAAGGGAGAACCGGAAGCCCCGGCGGGCGAGGACGACAATATACCGTTTTGAACCAAGTCGTCAGAACATTTAATTCAATGAGGAAAACCGAGCGATGATGGAAAGAACTTTTGATAGTCGGGAGAATCGAGAGGGCCGGGACGGCAAACGGTCGAAGCGGGACATCATTATCAAGCGCGACTGCAAATTGTGCATGGACCAGATCGACATCGATTACAAGCAGGCGGATTTGCTGAAGAAATTCATGACAGAACGGGGCAAAATTTTGCCGCGGCGGATTTCCGGCAATTGCGCCAAGCACCAGCGGCAACTGGCCACCGCGATCAAACGCGCGCGCGTCATGTTACTCGTACGCTAGGACGGAGTCACCACTACCATGAGCAAGCAAATCATTTTGACCGCCCTCGTTGACAACCTGGGGGCCGAAGGCGACACGGTCACGGTCGCCGACGGATATGCGAGAAACTTTTTGATCCCGAAGGGGCTGGCCATGCCGGCCACGCCGGGCAACCTGCGGCGGGTGGAATCCCTGCGCAAGAAGCGCGAGGCCTCACTCGCGGCCCAATTGGAAGGCGCGAAGACAGCCGCCGCGCAATTGGTGAAGCAGTCCTACACCATCACGGCGGCCGCGGGAGAAGACGGCAAGTTGTACGGGTCCGTCACGTCTTCCGACATTTCGGAGGCGCTGAAGAAGGAAGGGATCGAGGTGGATCGGCGAAAGATCGTGTTGGAACACGCGATCCGCGAACTGGGCGTGTATGACGTTGATGTGAAGCTTCATCCCGATGTGGCGACCAAGGTGAAGATCTGGGTGGTCGGTCCCGAAGGCGAAGCAGCCCCCGCGAAGAAGCCGGCCGCGCCGGACGAAAAAGCTAGTAAGAAGACAACAAAGACCGATAAAAAGAAATAGCCGAACGAATTTTGTGGGGACGGCTATATGGCTTTGACCAACCCTCTTGCATCCGAAACCGCCTCCCCGGCAGGAGGGGCCGGCGCGATTTCGAGCCGCGATTCGGGACGAGTGGCGGCCTTTGGGAGGGGGAAGTCGTCTGCCATCCTGGCCCTGGATCGTGTATTGCCAAACAGTCAGGAAGCCGAGATGGCCGTCCTGGGCGCGATGCTACTCAGTCCCACGGATGCCGGCTCCGAGATTCGCGACCGGCTCAGCGACAATCACTTCTACTATTCCGCCCACCAGGCGATTTTTCGGGAAATCTCGGCGTTGCAAGATGCGTTGCAGGCGGTGGATCTCATTACGCTAACGCAGCGGCTCCGGGACAAAAACCAACTCGAGGAGATTGGCGGGCCGTCCTACCTGAGCGATCTGATCAGTCGCGTAGCCAGCACGACCAACATCGAGCACTACATTGACATCGTGTGGGAGAAGAGCCAATTGCGCCAGCTCATCGGCGCGGCGCACGAGGTTATTTCCCGGTCCTTTGAACAGCAGGACGACGTCAAAGCGTGGATCGACGAAGCCGAGCAACGGATTTTCAATATCACCGCGGAAAAGACCGGCGACGTGATCAAGCCGGCGAAACCTCTCGTCATGGATGCGATGTCGAGCATCGAGCGGATGTACGAGAAGCGTGGCGAAGTGATGGGTTTGGCGACCGGGTTCCGCGACTTGGACAAACTGACTTCGGGCCTGCACGACGGCAATCTGTTCATCGTGGCGGGTCGTCCCTCCATGGGAAAGACCGCGCTGGCAATGAACATCGTGGAGAAGGTCGCGGTCGACCGCAATCTACCCGTCGGCGTGTTCAGCCTGGAAATGTCCGGGCAGGAATTGGTTACGCGCATGCTGTGTTCGCGGGCCGAGGTGAACCTGCGGTTGCTCCACAACGGATTCCCGTCGGACCGGGATCATCACCAATTGACCGCCGTGGCCAGTCAGTTGATGAAAGCGCCCCTGTATATCGACGACTCGCCGGGGTTGACGGTCAACCAGGTGCGCGCGCGCGCGCGACGGATGAAGCAGCAGTACAAGATTCGATTGCTGGTGATCGACTACATGCAATTGATGCGGGCGCCATCCCGGCGCGCGGAAAGTAGCCGGCAGGCCGAGGTGGCCGATATTTCCGCCGGGGTGAAGGCGTTGGCCAAGGAGTTGAGCATACCCATCCTGGTTATGAGCCAGTTAAACCGGCAGCCGGAATCGAGGGATGAGGGCAAGCCGCGGTTGGCCGACCTTCGTGAATCCGGGGCGATTGAGCAGGACGCGGACGTGGTGGGATTGTTGGTGCGGCCCGAAGTGTACGAGGACGACGAAGACAAGCGGAAGGAGTTGAAGGGCAAGGCGAGCCTGATCATTGCCAAGCAGCGGAACGGGCCGACAGGGGACATCGATTTGGTTTTCCGCGGGGAGTATACGCGGTTCGAAGATCAGGCGAGGGTTGACGAGGGGGATATTCCGAGTTTTGAAGGGGGCGAAGAATGAGGCGGCTGGAGGGGTCGCTCCTGCTGTTCTTCGCGGTGGCGGTGGTGAGTTCGGGTTCGTGGGCGCAAGAGGCCGGGGACGAGGATATCGTCCGCGCGATTGAAGTCCGTTTCATTGGCCCGGAAACCGTCAACCGTTCGATCGTCATGGCCAATATCCAGACTGCTGTGGGCAAGCCACGGTCCCGGGACATGATTGAACAGGACGTTCGCAACCTCATCAACACCGGCTATTTCTTCGACGTGCGCGTGCTGGAGGAGCCTGTGGTCGGTGGCGTCCGGATCGTCTTTCAGGTCCAGGGCAAAGCCACGATCAAAGAGATTACGATTGAGGGGGAGAAGCAGTTCAAGGACGTGCGGCTGCGGAAGGAATGTTCCCAGAAGGTGGGGGACAGTCTGGATGAGCGCAAGGCACACGACGACGCCCAGAAGATGCAGGATTTGTATCAGAAGGCTGGCTATCCGGATGTCAAGGTCACCTACGAAGTCGGACTGGACAAGGACACGGGCAAGGCGATCCTCAAATTCAAGGTCAAAGAGGGCGAACGGGTGTACATCAAACTGATCAGGTTCACCGGCAACAAGGCCTATACGGACCAACAACTGTGCAAGTTGTTGAAAACGCGGCGGCATTGGTGGGGTTCCTGGCTGGCGGGGACGGGCGTGTTGAAGGAGGACGACTTCAAAGAAGACCTCGATAAAATTCGAGACCATTACCATTCCCACGGCTACATCGACATGGACATTCGCGGCACGCGGACCCAGCGCGTCGGTCCCAAGTGGATGGTGATCTACATCGACGTGTTTGAGGGGGCGCAATACAAGGTTGGCACGGTCGCCATCGATGGCAACCGCCTGTTTCCGACCACGGAGCTGGAGAAACACCTCAAGATGACGACGGGCAAGACGTTCACCCCCACCGCCATGTCGGCCGACCAGAAGGCGCTCGGTGACTATTATGGGGCGCGGGGCTACCTGGACACGGATGTGCGCCCGATCCGGGCGCCGAATGTCGAGACGGGTCGGATCGACATGACGTACGCCATTCGGGAGGGGGAGTTGACCTACATCGAGAAGGTCGAAATTCGTGGCAACTCGAAGACCAAGGACAAGGTGATTCGCCGCGAACTGGCGGTGCATCCCGGGGAAATCTACAATACCGTGCGCGTCGATCGCAGCGTCGAACGCCTCAAGAACCTCGGATATTTTTCCAAAGTGGAAGCCGATCCCGAACCCACCGACGTACCCAACCGCAAGGATCTGGTGCTCAACCTGGAGGAGCAACGCACTGGCTCGGTCAATTTCGGGGCGGGCTTCAGTTCGATCGACAGCCTGATCGGGTTTGTGGAGATGACGCAGGGCAACTTTGATTTGTTCAACTGGCCCACGTTTACCGGTGGGGGCCAAAAACTTCGCCTGCGTTTGCAGGTGGGCTTGAAGCGGCAGGATGAGATTCTGTCGTTTGTCGAACCATGGTTTCTGGATAAGAAACTGTCGCTGGGGTTTGATCTGTTTCACCATGCGGCCAATTATCTGAGCACGGAATACAACGAACAGAGCACGGGCGCGTCCCTGTCCCTGGAAAAGGCGTTTACGGAGTTTTTGCGCGGGCAGATTCAATACAGTATCCAGTACATTTCCATCAGTGTCGACAAGTCGGCCTCGCCGGAGTTGCAATCGCAAAGCAGTTCGTACCTGCGCAGTTCGGTTTCCGGCACGGTCACGTATGACACCCGCGACAGCGTTTTTCTGACGACGCGGGGAACCCGCACAGAGATGAATGCCGAGGTTGCCGGCGGGGGACTGGGAGGGCAGGTCAACGTGTACAAACTGAACCTGACAAGCTCGGTGTTTTTTCCGTTGCCCAACCAGCAGGTGTTCGAGTTGCTCGGGGCCGCCCGGGTGGTGGACGCGTTTGGTTCGTCAGAGGCCAACGGCACGAACGTCATCGAGACGGTTCTCAACCACAATGGCCCGGTCAAATCCGTCGAGCGGCCGGTGGACCCCGTTCCCATCTTTGATCGATTGTTTCTGGGCGGGGCCAATACGCTGCGGGGTTTTGCTTTCCGCAACGTTGGCCCGATGGATGTCACCGGGGAGCCCATTGGCGGCAACACCTCCGTCAACGGGACGGCGGAGTACAGCTATCCGATTATTGAGAAGGTGCGGGGCGCGCTGTTCTTCGACGTCGGTAACGTCTATCGCGACGCGTATGAGATCACGGCGAGCGACTTGAAATCCGACGCGGGGATCGGGTTGCGGCTGAACCTGCCGATTGGGCCGTTACGACTGGATTACGGGTACCCGATCATGACCGACAAGGAGACCGGACGGGTTGGAAAATTTCAGTTTAGTGTTGGCTACCAGTTCTGATATGCTGGGGGCTACAAACGGAAAGGAACGACAGAAAGGTTGTGGGAACAAAATGAAAAACACCATTGCTGCATTCATCACCGTGGCTGCGCTGGGTTTGGCCGTGACGGCATCGGCGCAGGTGCCGGCGGGCCGGATCGTGACGATCGACTTGAACAAGGTTTTCAACGACTATTACCGGACGCCGATTGCGTCGGCCAAGCTCAAGGAGACCGCGGATTCGTTCAACAAAGAGCACGACGATATGATGGCCAATTATAAGAAGGAGATCGACGAGCTCAACAAATTGCGCGAAGACCAGGACAAGCCGGAGTACACGACCGAGGTTCGCGATCAGAAACGCAAGGCGGTGGCGGACAAGCTGACCGAGACCCAGAAGATGCAGCGGGACATTGACGATTACCGCACGAGCCACCGCAAGATCCTCGAGGAGCAGACCCAGCGGATGCGCCAGACGATCCTCAAAGAGATCCAGGACGTGATCGACAAGGAAGCACGTGACGCCGGCTACCAATTGGTCCTGGACAAATCCGGCAACACGCTCAACGGTGTGTCGGCGGTTGTCTTCAGCCAGGATCAGTTGGAAATCACCGACGACATCGTCAAGATTCTGAACAAGAACCAGCCGAAAGGCGCCGAGGCGCCCAAGCCAGCCGACAGCAAGGGCACCACGAAGTAAGTGTGCAGCTAACGGCACGCGATATCGCGCGGATGGTTCGAGGCGAGCTATCCGGCAACCCCGACCAGGTGGTGACCGGGCTCGCTGGCTTGCGTGAGGCCACTGCGAACGATGTCAGCTTTCTGGCCAGCCCCAAGTACCAGGCGGCGGCGAAGGCGACGCACGCCTGTGTGCTGATTGTTGCCCGGGACCTCCCCGTTGACTTTGATGGGGCGGTTGTCCGTGTCGACAATCCGTCGGAAGCGTTTGCCGAACTGGTCCGACAAGTGGCGCCGCCGCCGGTCACGTTCCCGCCGGGCATTCATCCCTCGGCGGTCGTGGCGTCGACGGCCCGGCTGGGCAAAGACGTATCCGTCCAGCCGCACGCCGTGATTGAAGACCGGGTCGTGGTTGGCGACCGCACGGTCATCGGGGCCGGTGCTTATATCGGCCACGAGAGCCGCGTGGGATCCGATTGCCGGTTCTATGCGAATGTCAGCCTGCGCGAGCGCACGATCATCGGGGACCGTGTGATCCTGCATTCGGGTGTGGTGCTGGGCGCGGACGGGTTCGGCTACGAGCAAGTCAATGGCACGCACAAGAAGATTCCCCAGGTGGGCAATGTGAAGATTGGGGATGACGTCGAGATTGGCGCGAACTCGGCGATCGACCGCGGTCGGTTCGGCCAGACGCGAATCGGCAAAGGCACCAAGATCGACAACCTAGTGCAGATTGGCCACAACTGCGTGGTTGGCGAACACTGCATCATCTGCGGGTTGGTGGGTATCGCCGGCAGCACGATCATCGGCAATCACGTGACTCTCGCGGGGCAGGTTGGCGTTGCGGGGCATCTGACCATCGGGGACAAGAGCATCATCATGGCGCAGGCCGGGGTGACCAAGGACGTTCCGCCCGGCTCGATCATGCTGGGCGCGCCGGCAGTTCCCCACAAAGAATTCAAGCGAATGAATGCGGCCATCCAGCGGCTGCCGGAAATACTCGCCAAGTTTCACGATCTGAAATAGCGATGCGTCGGAATGCGGGCGGCGCGTGTGACGGCTTGGTAGTGTGACAGGTTGGCATTGTCGACTGTGACAGCGCGCGTCGGGTGTGACAGACCGCCCCGAGTTCTCCTCGCGAAACCCATACCGGCGTGACGATTCGCGAGATGGCACCGCGTGTGCTAAGATGAATTGCCCGATGATTCGCCCCGATAAATTTACAATCAAGGGCCAGGAGGCGCTGCAGTCGGCGCAGGAGATCGCCCAGAAGCTCAACCATCCGGAGGTTGACACCGAGCACCTGTTGTCGGCGTTGATTCAACAGCCGGACGGGCTGGTGCGTCCGTTGCTGGACAAGCTCGGCGCGAATGCGGATGCCATTGTTCGCTCGCTGGACGACGCCCTGAATCGCCGGTCGCAGGTCCACGGAGCGGACGCGACCCAGGTGTCCATGAGCAAGGGATTGCGGGCGGCGCTGGAGACGGCGTTCACGCAGGCCGACAAGTTGAAGGACCAGTTTGTCGGCACGGAGCACATGCTATTGGGCTTGGCGGAGACGACGAACCTTCTCAAGCCGCACGGGGTGACACCGGCGGCGATCCTCAAGGCGTTGCGCGAAGTCCGCGGCAGCGCACAGGTGACGGACCAGAATCCCGAAGACAAATACCAGGCGTTGACGAAATACGGGCGTGACCTGACGGAGGATGCCCGGCGCGGCAAGCTCGATCCGGTCATCGGTCGGGACACGGAGATTCGCCGGGTCATCCAGGTGTTGTCGCGGCGGACGAAGAACAACCCGGTTCTGATTGGCGATCCCGGCGTCGGCAAGACGGCCATTGCGGAAGGGCTCGCGCGGCGGATTGTCAGCGGCGACGTGCCCGAGGGGCTCAAGGGCAAACGGCTCGTTTCCATGGATATCGGCTCGATGTTGGCGGGGGCGAAATACCGCGGTGAGTTTGAGGACCGGTTCAAGGCGTTCCTCAAAGAGGTGATTGCCAGCGAGGGCAACATCATCGTGTTCATTGACGAACTGCACACGGTGGTGGGCGCGGGCAAGGCGGAGGGCGCGCCGGTGGACGCGGCGAACATGCTCAAACCGTCGCTGGCCCGCGGGGAACTCCATACGATTGGCGCGACGACGCTGGACGAGTACCGGAAGTACGTCGAGAAAGACCCGGCGCTGGAGCGGCGGTTCCAGCCGATCTTTGTCGGCGAGCCGTCGGTCGAGGACACCATTGCCATTCTGCGCGGATTGAAGGAGCGGTATGAGGTGCACCACGGCGTGCGCATCCAGGACCGCGCGCTGGTCAGCGCGGCGGTGCTGTCGCATCGGTACATCGCGGACCGGTTTTTGCCCGACAAGGCGATCGACCTGATCGATGAGGCGGCGTCACGGCTGCGGATCGAGTTGGATTCGCTGCCGACGGAGATCGACGAGATCGAGCGACGCGTGATGCAGTTGGAGATCGAGCGCACGGCGTTGAAGAAGGAGAGCGACAAGGCAAGCAAAGAGCGGCTGCAGAAGCTAGAGAAGGAACTCGCCGACCTACAGGAGCAGGTCCGCAAGCTCAAGACCCAATGGCAGAACGAGAAGAGCGTGGTCGATGAGATTCGGAATTTGAAATCCGCGATTGAGATGTCGCGGGAACAGATGGAGCAGGCTAAGCGCGAGGGCAATCTCAGCAAGGCCAGCGAGATCCAGTACGGGCGACTGCCGGAGTTGGAGAAAAAGCTCGAAGCGGCCGACCAGAAGCTGACGAAGCTCCAGAAGACCTCGAAGATGCTGACCGAAGAGGTCACCGACAACGACATTGCCGAAGTGGTGGCGCAGTGGACGGGGATACCGGTTTCCCGGTTGCTGGAAGGCGAGCGCGAAAAGCTCGTGCACATGGAGGACCGGCTGCGGTTGCGCGTCGTCGGGCAAGAGGACGCGATTGCCGCGGTATCGAATGCCGTGCGCCGGGCGCGGAGCGGGTTACAGGATCCGAATCGGCCCATTGGCTCGTTCATTTTTCTCGGACCGACAGGCGTCGGCAAGACGGAACTGGCGCGGGCGCTGGCGGAATTTTTGTTTGACGACGAGAACGCGATGGTGCGCATCGACATGAGCGAATACATGGAGAAGCACACCGTGGCGCGGCTGATCGGCGCGCCGCCGGGGTATGTAGGCTACGAAGAGGGCGGGCAATTGACCGAGGCGGTGCGGAGGCGGCCGTACTCGGTGGTGCTGCTGGACGAGATTGAGAAGGCGCACCACGACGTGTTCAACGTGATGCTGCAGGTGCTCGATGACGGGCGCCTGACGGACGGTCAGGGGCGCGCCGTGGATTTCAAGAACACAGTGCTGATCATGACGAGCAACATCGGTTCGCAGCATTTCGCCGAGAGGCAGGGGGACGACGAGGCAGTGCGAGAGCGCGTGATGGACGATTTGCGGGCGCATTTCCGGCCCGAATTCCTGAACCGCGTGGACGAGGTCGTGTTGTTCCACGGGTTGACGCGCGAAGACATCAAGAAGATCGTGGACATTCAACTAACCCGCGTCCAGAAACGGCTGGCGGACCAGAACATTGCCGTGATGGTCACCGACGCCGCGAAAGACGTGATCGCGCGCGAGGGATACGACCCGGTGTTCGGGGCGCGACCGCTCAAGCGGGTCATCCAGAAGAAGATTCTCGACGCGCTATCGCTGGAAATCCTGTCGGGCAATTTCAAGGAGGGGGACAGGATCAAGGTGGTGGTGGACAAGAAGCGGGCCGGTGAACTGGCGTTCGAGCGCGCCTGATGGCGAGGTGAGAGGCTGTTTTACTCGGACGTCTTGGGAGGCGGCGGAGGGATTGGTTTGGCAGTAAACAATGGCTGAACCGTAGCGGGGCCGGACAGTAGCGCCCCGGCGGCATATTCCGGTTTCATCCTTTTTGCCATGCCGCGGTCTTTGCTGTTGGTCGACTGAGAGCCCTTATCCGACGCGCGGAGCATTTCCTGACCGGCTCCGAGGGTTGCAATCTTGGCGAGACCGGATTCGTAGCGCAGCTCGACTGAGCCAAAGCGAATCGAGGCGCCATCCTTCAGTTTCACCGCCATGATCGGTTCGCCATTTACGAAAGTGCCATTGGTCGATTTGAAATCGTGCAATTGATAATCGTCCCCGTCGCGCACCAAAATCCCGTGCATCGAGGAAACGTTCGTATCCGGGATGCAAATGGCATTGTCTTCATTGCGACCGATTGTGACGAGTTTGGCCGTCAGCTCAATCGTTGTGGCGAGCGAGCTTGGCGAGAGTATGTGCAGCTTTGGCATAGTCGACCCACTTCATATTGTAGCGAAAGCGCACGCCCAAGTCAATTACGAGCCGCGATGAACGAGCGCAACCGTGGAAGCGGGCTTGAAATGACCGATGTCTTTTGTGCAAAATCAGCCAGCCGAGACACGATTATGCCAAACTACTGGCTGCTGAAGACGGAACCGAGCACGTATTCGTTTGCGGGTTTGGAACGCGACAAGCGCGCTGTGTGGGATGGAGTTTCAAATCCTCTGGCCTTGAAGCATCTTCGCTCAATGAGGCGGGGCGACCTCGCGTTCGTCTACCACACGGGTGACGAGAAGCAGATCGTCGGCATCGCGGAGATCACAAGCGACCCGTATCCCGACCCGAAAGAGAAAGATGCACGGTTGGTCGTGGTGGACTTGAAACCACGGGAGCGGTTGCCGCGGCCGGTCACGCTGAGCGAGGTCAAGGCCGATGCCGAGTTTCGGGATTTCGAACTCGTGCGGATGGGGCGCTTGAGCGTGATGCCGGTCAGCGAATCCCGGTGGAAACAACTGCTGAAAATGTCGTCGGCGAAGTGACGGATTGGCAGAAATCATTTCGCAAGTGGCGGGGCTGGACTTGTGCTTTCTATCATGGTGTTGCCCGAAGACCTTGAGCCGGGCGGTCAGTCGGGGGAAGCGTCGGCATTACAGGGGCGTCCAGGCTGTAGGAACAGTGTTGGCAACGGTGTAATGGCGGATCCCAACCCACTCCGCATTTTGGACAGGTCTTTGGATAATGTTGTCCCGGCAGACGAAACTCCAAATGACAGGCCGGACAATCCACCAACTCGCCTTTGATCTCAGCAGAGAACTTCAGGTGGTACCGACATCGAGGACATTTTACGAGCGTTGATATTTCGGGAATCGTCGTGGGGCTGCGACAATCGGGACAGTCGATTGTCAGCCCAGCCCCTGCTTCATCGGCAACGAGATGGTTCCCGCATGACCCGCATTTGAAGAAAATGTCGGGCATCGCCTGACCTCTGACCGTAGAGTATATGGCTCAAGGGCGACCAAGGAAAGCAGAAAATCATCCGATCCGCCGTTGGGACTGTTATGGCAGTGTAGCCTCCGGTCATCCCCCCAATGTGTAGGCGCTTCGACAGGGGATGTCGAAGCGAGAGAACGTCCATCCCTACACTGCCAGGACAATGTCCGGCCATTTGCGGGCTCTGTCAACCAGGAGACCGGTAGAGCCGGAGAGGTCAACCGGGCGGGCGGTTAAGGCGGGCACGAAATAGCGATCCTGCCGCAAGAGCAATCGGCGGATATCTGAGTTGCGCCCAGGATAGTTTCCTATGCCCTTGCCATCGGCAGGTAATAAGGTCGACTTGAGGGGCGTTGATGGTCTGGCATTTTCGATGCTGCGCAATTCACTGCATGAGAACGGTAATACTCAACCATAAATCATAAAGGGATACAGGAAGTATGAGTCGCAATACTCTCAATCGGGATAACCAAGGCTTTACCTTGGTTGAAATAATGATAGTGGTCGCAATTGTTGGACTGCTGGCGGCGCTGGCAGTTCCGGGCTTCGTGAAGGCCCGCAAACAGTCGCAGGGCCGACGCATCATGAATGACTGCCGCCAAATGGACGCCGCCATCGACCAGTGGGCTCTGAATACAGGCCAGACGGATGGTGCCACCGTTGACACGGTTGGCGCGTCCACGTACTTGAAGACGGCTTGGAACACCGTCGACCTGCTCAGCAACCAGTACGCATTGAATCCGGTTGGCACAGGTCAGATTCAAATCAGCACCGCGACCAAGAGTTCCCTGGCCGGTGTCGGCATCGACTGGGGAGTCTACTAAGACCCCGTGCTGGTAGGGACAGAGGGGACGCGGTCATCGAGCGAAAGCAGGTCGAGCCGGTTCCAGCCGCCGTATCTCGCCGTCTGATCTTGCTGAACACGCCCCCCAGTCCCCCCACCAAGACCAGCAGCCTGCGGATGAGACCTCACGGTTTCTCTTCGTGGTACGGCTTCTTCTGTTCGTAGAGACTGAGGCGTTGGCGGGCTTTCTCCGAGGCCTCCTTCGATGGATTGGACTCCAGATACTTGTTCTCCCATTTGACGGCGTTGTCGAAGTCCCCAGCCTCGGCGTACGCTGCGGCCAGCGTTTCAATCCAGGACGAAGTTTTCCATTCCGAGAGTTCACATGCCTTCCTGGCATACTCGACGGCTTTCGCCCCATTCCGGACATCGGCGTCGGGGCTGACAGCCAGTAGCCAGGCGAGGTCGTTGTAGGTCATAGCGTTTGCCGGACTAAGCCGGATGACCTCGTTGAAATCGGCAATGGCTTTGGTGTAGTCGCCTTTTTGGCTGTAGGCGTGGGCTCTGCTCTCCTTGCAGATATAGGCATAATCCAGATTGAGACGGATGGCTTCGCTGTAATCGGCAATCGCGTTGTCGTATTCGCCCTTGCGGTTGTAAGCGTTGCCTCTGTTGAAATAGGCCGAGGCTTGGTTCGGGTCGAGCCGGATGACCTCGCTGAAATCGGCGATGACCCTGTCGTAGTCGCCGTTGTGGTCGTAGGCGTGGCCCCGGTCGATGTACGCATTCACAGAATCCGGCTTGAGGCGGATGGCTTCGCTGTAATCGGCAATGGCCTTGTCGTATTCGCCTTTGCGTTGGTAGGCGATGCCCCTGTCGGAATAGGCGTCGGCATAATCCGGCCTCAGACGTATCGCTTCACTAAACTCAGCAATGGCGAGATCATAGGCATGCGTACGATACGCTTCCAGGCCTCCATCAAGGGCTCTCTCGAACTGGTTGTTCCCGCACCCTTGGCCAGCCAACAGCAGCAGCAGGAAAACTCCCAGCCACGACAGTCTTGCGAAAAGCCGCAGGGCTGGCGGAGTGGAATGTAGGCTGGGTTCCTCGGTCATCACGGCTTCTCTTCGTGATACGGCTTCTTCTGTTCGTAGAGACTGAGCCGCTGGCGGGCTTTCTCCAAGTCATCCTTCGGCGGGTTGGAGTCCAGATACTTGCTCTCCCATTTGACGGCATTGTCAAAGTCGCCAGCTTCGGCGTAGGCTGCCGCCAGGGAGGAGAGGGCTACAGAATCCTTCCATTCTGATAGTTCACATGCCTTCTTGGCATACTCAAGGGCTTTCGCCCCGTTCCGAACATTGGCATCGGGGCAGACAGATAACAGCCAGGCGAGGTTGCTGTAGGCCCACTCATAGTCCGGCTTGAGCCGGATAGCCTCGTTGTAACTGGTAACGGCCTTGTCATAGTCGCCTCTATGGTAGTAGGCGAGTCCCCGGTTATAATACGCCTCCCCAAAATTGGGGCAGAGACGGATGGCATCGTTGCAATCGACGAGGGCGAGTTCATAGAAACCTTTGTCGTTGTAGAAGGCTCCCCGGGCGTTGTGGGCCTCCACGAAATCCGGCTCGAGACGGATCGCTAGGGTTTCGTCGGCAATGGCCTTGTCGTAGTTGCCTTTGCGGTTGTAGGAGAGCCCCCGGTTGAAGTAGGCCCCCGCATCATCGGGCTTGAGACGAATGACGTCGCTGTAATCGGCAATAGCCCTGTCAGAATCACCTTTTTCGTCGTAGGCGTTGCCCCGTTCGATGTACGCATCGACATAATCCGGCTTGAGCCGGGTGACCTCGCTGCAATCAGCAATGGCCTTGTCCCACTCGCCTTTGTTGTAGTAGGCGTATTCCCGATTGTAATAGGCCCTAAAATCATCCGGCTTCAGCTGGATGGCTTTGCTGAACTCAGCAATGGCGAGGTCATAATCTCGCCTGCGACCCGCTTCCTGACCTCTCTCAAGGGCTCTCTCGAACTGGTTGTTCCCGCACCCCAGGCCCGCCAACAGCAGCAGCAGGAAAACTCCCAGCCACGACAGTCTTGCGAACAACCGCAGGGCTGGCGGACTTGAAGGTGGGCGGGGTTCCTTGATCATGCTGATACAAATAGCATTCCGGCCAATGGCAAATCGAGCTGAATTGAGACGCCTGTTCCACTTTGCATTTCCGCCGGTCAGTCCTGCATTGCCGTCGAGAGTCGAGCAACCCTTTCATCAAGTCAACTACGACAAAGATTTGCCGTCGGACCACAGACGGCTCGCGGGGATTGCGCCGGGGGCACGTACTCGGCGTGACTCGTCGGACTCGGCTTCGCAAGGCTCAGAATGACAGGCACTGCATGGAAGCGTTAGGGACGCCGCACTAGACAGCGGGTTGCTGCTGGGTGAGGCAGTGGAATGAGCCGAGGCCCCAGATCAGGTTGGTGCTGTCGATGCCCACGACGCGTCGGTCGGGGAAGAGGTTCTGTAATGTGTCGACGGCGGCCTTGTCGGTGGTCGGGTTGCGATAGGTGGGTAGGAGAACCACGCGGTTGGCGATGTAGAAATTGGCGTAGCTGGCCGGCAACCGCTGGCCGTCGTATTCGATGAGGCCGGGCATGGGCAACTCGACGACGCGCAACGGTTGACCATCCTGATCGCGCATGGCATGGAGGCGTTTGAGGTTTTCCTGCAAGGGCCAGTAATTGTCGTCGTGGGTGTCGGGCTCGATGACGGTGACGACGGTGTGCGGGTCGACGAAGCGGGCGAGGTCGTCGATGTGGCCATCGGTATCATCCCCCGCGATGCCGTCCCCGAGCCAGAGGACGTGGGAGACGCCGAGGTAATCGCGGAGATACTGCTCGATCTGCTGCTGGTTGAGGCCGGGGTTGCGGTTGGGGTTCAGCAGGCAGGACGTGGTGGTGAGAAGCGAGCCCGCGCCGTTGACGTCGATGGAACCGCCTTCCATGACGATGCCCGGGCTGAAAAGCGGCAGGCCGAGCAACTCGGCGACGCGCTGCGGCACGGCGTCGTCGTCATCGTACGGGGGATACTTGTTACCCCAGGCGTTGTAGCCCCAATCGACGATGGCGATTTCCTCCGCGTTGCGCACGACGAAGATGGGACCGTGATCGCGGCACCAAGGTTCGTGGGACGGAATGCGGTGGTAGGAGACGTTCTCCGCGCGTTCGCCCACGGTGCGGCGAGCGATGGCTTCGACCTCGTCGTTGCGGACATTAATATGGACAGGCTCGTGCGGGGCGAGGGTGCGGACCATTTCGGCGAGCGTGGGAAGAACTTCCGGGTAGCGGTTGGGGAAACTGATGCCGTCGGGACGCGGCCAACTGAGCCACGTGGCCGCATGCGGATGCCACTCGGCGGGCATGCGGTAGCCGAGTTCCCGTGGAGTTTTTGTTGGCATTAGTCGAGCAGGCGCTGGGTGATGCCGCCGTAGGCGTCGATGCGGCGGTCGCGAAGGAACGGCCAATGCTGACGTGTCACGTCGACCTTGCGGAGGTCGCATTTTGTGATAAGGACCTCTTCCTTGTCGTGGCTGGCTTCGGCAATCACCTCGCCAAATGGATCGCAGACGAATGAGCCACCCCAAAACTGGATGGTGCCTTCCAAGCCGGTGCGATTGGGCGCGGCGACAAACACGCCATTGGCGATGGCGTGGGAACGCTGAATGGTGACCCAGGCATCGTGCTGTTTCGCGCCAAATTGTTTTTTCTCGCTGAGGTGCCAACCGATGGCCGTCGGATAGAAGAGGATTTGGGCGCCTTTCAAGGCGGTGAGGCGCGCAGCTTCGGGGTACCACTGGTCCCAGCACACGAGCGTGCCGATGGTGGCGTGTTTCGTCGCGAAGGATTGGAAGCCGAGGTCGCCCGGGGAGAAGTAGAATTTTTCGTAGTACAACGGATCGTCGGGGATATGCATCTTGCGGTACCGGCCAACCAGTTTGCCCTGGGCGTCGATGATGACGGCGGTGTTGTGGTAGACGCCGGCGGACCGTTTTTCGAAGATCGAGCCGACGATGGTGATGCGGTGGGCGCGCGCGGCGGAGGCGAGCGCGGTCGTGGTTGGACCGGGGATCGGTTCGGCGAGCGCGAACTGGCCGTGGTCCTCGGTCTGGCAAAAATAGAGCGAACGAAACAATTCCGGCAGGCAGACAATTTGCGCGCGGCGTTTGGCGGCTTTTCCGACGAGCGCGAGCGCGTGCTTCAGGTTCGCCGACAGCTGCGCGGTGCAGCGCATCTGGATGAGGCCGACGGTGACGGTATGGTGTTTGGCGGTCATGTGAAAAAATGCGGCAGAACCATGATGAATTTCTTGCATTGCTGCAAGAAATTTGTTTCTCTTCGCGACGGGAGCGAGAAACCAATACATGCATTTTGTTCCATCGAAGATTTTTCTGACCAAAGGTGTCGGCACACACAAGCACGAGCTGCGAAGTTTTGAGCTGGCGTTGCGGGACGCGGGCATTGAGAAGTGCAACCTGGTGACGGTGTCGAGCATTTTGCCGCCGCGGTGCAAGATC
>JBKQMH010000052.1:0-16081 GCA_052146795.1 Verrucomicrobiia bacterium | reverse complement strand
TAAAACCGAGGCTGGCCACCGCGTCATCGCCAACAGTAAAAAGAAGCTCTCCGGCCACGTAATCGCCGTCGACAGCACGTTCGATGTCGTCCGTCGCACCGCCAAGATCGCGGGGATGTAACTGGCCGCCCCTATCAGTGCCGTCCCCTCGGTATTAGGGAACTGGTTATGAGTCTCTGGGCGCCCTGGTCCAGAACAGCAGTGTGCTGGATCAAAACCAGCCTTATGAGACAGGGAAGAATCGGCAGCCGCGCCCTGCATCCGATTTACTTCCGAAACGTGGTCGCGCTGTTCGACTCCAAGTGCGCAGTTGACGGACGGGACAGTTGGTTTTAGTCTTTCTCCTGCCATGAGCAGGCGAATCTATATCTACGACACGACGTTGCGCGACGGCGCACAGGGCGAAGGCATCTCGTTCTCGAGCGCGGACAAGATTCGCATTGCCGAG
Organism: Verrucomicrobiia bacterium; assembly: GCA_052146795.1. Lineage (GTDB taxonomy): Bacteria > Verrucomicrobiota > Verrucomicrobiia > Palsa-1439 > Palsa-1439 > Palsa-1439. The sequence goes on along the minus strand of JBKQMH010000052.1, from coordinate 15,633 downwards.
CGCCTCGACGTCTTTGGGATCGACTACATCGAGGGCGGTTGGCCGGGCTCGAATCCCAAGGACATGGATTTTTTCACCGAGGCGGCCACGCGCAAATTCAAGCACGCCAAGGTTGCGGCCTTCGGCAGCACGCGCCGCGCGAACACGAAGTGCAAGGATGACCCGCAGATCGATATGCTGGTCAAGGCCAACACGCCGGTGGTGACGATGGTCGGCAAAACGTGGTCGCTGCACGTTGCGGAAGTCATCCGCACCACGCCCGCGGAAAACCTGGCGATGATCGGTGACTCCGTGCGTTACTTCAAGGAGCACGGCAAGGAAGTGGTCTACGACGCCGAGCATTTCTTTGACGGATATAAGGACGATCCGCGGTACGCTCTCGCGACGCTCAAGGCCGCGCAGGACTCGGGCGTGGACATTGTCGTGCTGTGCGACACCAACGGCGGCACGATGCCGGGCGAAGTGGCCCGGGTCACGGCGGAAATCGTCAAGCAGATGAAATGCGCCGTCGGCATCCACACGCACAACGATTCCGGCGTGGGCGTCGCGAACGCACTGGCGGCGATTGAGGCCGGTGCCGTGCAGGTCCAAGGCACCATCAACGGCTACGGCGAGCGCACGGGTAATTGCAACATGACCAGTGTGATCCCCTGTCTCGTGTTGAAGATGGGCTACGACTGCATCTCGAAGGACAACATCCGCAAACTTCGCGATCTGTCGATGTTCGTCGATGATCTGGCGAACGTGCGCCACGATATTCGCCAGCCGTTCGTGGGCGCCACGGCGTTCGCGCACAAGGGCGGGATCCACGTCAATGCCATCGAAAAGATTGCGCGCAGCTACGAGCACATCGAGCCTGAAACCGTGGGCAATCACCGCCGCGTGCTGGTGAGCGAACTCAGCGGTCGTAGCAACATCCTGATGAAGGCGCACGAATTGGGCATGGACCTGAGCAAGGACACGCCGGAGGTGCGCGACATCCTGCAGCAGCTCAAGCAACTCGAAAATGCGGGCTACGAATACGAAGCGGCGGACGCCAGCTTCCACATCCTCGTGCAGAAGCTGCTCAAACAGCACACGCCGTTTTTCAAACTGCATGGGTATCGCGTCATCATGGACAAGCATGGCGACGACGGCCGGGAAACTGTCGAGGCCAGCGTGAAACTCGAGGTCGACGGAAGCCCGTACCACACCGTGGCCGAGGGCGACGGCCCGATCAACGCGCTGGACAACGCCCTGCGCGCCGCGTTGACAAGTTTCTACCCGTCCATCGCCACAGTGCAACTAATCGATTACAAAGTGCGTATCCTTGACAGCGGGAGCGGCACGGCCGCCAAGACGCGCGTCATTATTGAGAGCACGGACGGCAAGGACACGTGGGGCACCGTCGGCGTACACGACAACATCATCGAGGCCAGTTGGGAAGCGCTCGTGGACTCGGTTGAGTACAAACTCTTCAAAGATGAAAAGCGAAAGTGACCTGGCTCCCGCAGGAGAGCAAGGTCATCCTGGGCAAAGCGAAGGATTTCCTCATATGGACTCGCGAGCCATCCTCGACCACGTTTGCGCCAGTCCGAAAGACGAAGGCGTGCTGAAGCTGATCGTGCTTCGGTTGCCGAATGAGCAGCGACTAACGCCGTCCCAGGTAATCCTCAGCGCAGCCAACGGTGTCGAGGGCGACCGCTGGAATCTCAAGCCGAATCCGAACCCGCTCTCGCAGATTTCCTTAATGAACGCGCGATTCCTCGAAGCCATCGCCGGCGACGCGGAACGCATGAATCTGGCTGGTGACAATTTGATCGTGGACCTCGATTTACATGAGAGCAATCTTCCTGCGGGCACCCGGCTGCGCGTCGGCCCGGCGGTGATTGAGATTACCGACCACCCTCACACGGCGTGCGTCAAATTCGAACGCCGCTACGGCAAGACCGCGCGCGATCTCGCGGATACTCCCGAAGGCCTCGCGCTCCGGCTCCGCGGCCTGTTCGCTCGCGTCGTCCACGAAGGGGAGGTTCGTCTTGGAGACGTCATTTCCAAAGAGCCGTCCCACACTTGAAACCGAACGGCTGGTCCTGCGCCCGTTCGAATTGAGTGACGCGCCTCGCGTGCAACTCCTCGCGGGTGACCGCGCCGTTGCCGCGACGACCAAGAACATCCCCCACCCCTACGAAGACGGCATGGCCGAAACGTGGATCGGCACGCACCAGGACCGCTTCGAAAAGGGTCAGGAGATTGTATTTGCCGTCGCGCGGAGGGACGGCGCCGAACTCATCGGAGCCATCGGTTTGACCCTCAACCTCGCGCAAGAAAACGCCGAGCTCGGATATTGGATCGGGAAAGCGTATTGGGGCCGCGGCTACTGCACGGAAGCGGGGCACGCCGTGCTGCAATACGCCTTTGACAAACTCCATCTCCACCGCGTCCATGCGCACCACCTCAGCCACAACCCCGCCTCTGGTCGGGTTATGCAAAAACTGGGAATGCGCCACGAAGGTCGACTGCGCCAGCACGTCAAGAAGTGCGACGAGTTCTTCGACGTGGAAGCCTACGGAATCCTGCGTCCCGAGCTGGCAACGCCAGACTTTCGCTGAGAGCGCTACGGCTTCCGCAGAGGAACGCGGGCAGTTACATCCCGCCCGATTGTTGCAACATGCGGCGGAGTTCGGTGCTGAACTCCTGCATGTCCGCTTGGGTCGGTTTTCCGGTGCCGAGTTCGGGTTCGAGCCCCAACCGTCCCATTTCATCAAGGAACCAATGCGCTTTCGCGCCCGAAGAAAACCGCGCGTACCCGCTCAGCATCGACCCGGATGCGGGTACCTGGTCGACGCTGATCGAAAGCCGGCCGCCCACAGCTGGTTCCTTGGCCGACGGCGACGCCAAATCCTTCGGCGCGGCTTTCGCTCCCGCGCTGGCCGCGGTGCTGGCGGTCGGTACCACCGCTTTGGGCACTTCTTTCTCTGGCAACTTTGCGTCGGGCATCTCGGACAACAATAACCGCAGATCCATGTACGTAATCGGGTCGTTCTTTTCCTTGTGCAGGTAATCCTGAATCTGCGACAGCGTCTGGCCCTCGGCCAGCAATTGTCCCACAATCGATTTGCGTTCCTCGTTGGTCATATCTGAGAGAGAGTACACGCAACCAGTTGCCCACTCAAGACCGGGATCAAACGTCGCTCCGGCTCCCTCCATCCGGCACAGGATTATTTTACATTGTCTGGTCGATTGCCCGCCGATAGACTCCATACAACAACCGGGGTGAGGCTTACGCCCTTTCGCCCCAATCGTGTTGGACGCGTCGTTCGAACCGGCACTCACCATCGAACCTTGTGAATTCTCTCAGCCAAACCTGCGTAGAGCCTGAGCAAAAGGGGCACTCAAGCGCCCGGCGATTCCACGGCTTTCTGGCAATCGCCGCGATGCTGATCGGGTTGGCCGCGCTCTACCGTCCGTGGCTGGTGACGGACAGCACCCAGACACTTTTCGGGTTCGATTACCTTCAGCTCCATGCGCGACGATTGGACTATGCGCGCGATGCGCTGTTGAACGCTCACCCGCACTTGCCGGCTTGGTATTCACGCGAGCTGATGGGTGCGCCGTTCTGGTCCAACATGCAGAGCTTCCCATTCCTTCCCACTCGGTTCCCACTTTTGCTGCTCGACCCGCTGCAGGCGTATGCGTTGGGCGTGAATCTAGCGGCCGCGTTGGCCGCGCTGTTCACGTATCTGTACGGTCGGCGGATCGGGCTGACGCGTTTAGCCGCAGCCAGCAGCGGCTGGACATTCGCTGCTTCGGGCTTCTTCGCCTCGCGCGTGATGGCGGGGCACCTGCCCCTGCTCGAAGCCTACCCGGCATTGCCCCTATTGCTTTGGCTCATCGAAATTGTGATTCAACAGCCGCCAGAAAAGCGGCCGTTCAGTTTTCACCTTCTTGCCCTGAGCGTCGCTTGTACCTGCATCGTCATGGCCGGCCATCCGCAATTGCCTGCTTACGCGCTGACGGCCGCGGTTCTCTACCTCTTTTATCGCGCGCGCAACACGCAATCGCTGAAGGCGTTCGTAGCGATCATCCTCGGCATCGGATTGGCCGGCTTCATTCTCTGGCCCATGTTCCAGCTCGTCCACCGCAGCACCCGCTTCCTTCCGCTTGATCCACCGCAAAACGACGTCTCATTTCCCTACGGGCGCTTGACCGCTCTCCTGTTTCCTTGGAAAGACGGATTCCCGGACCCGTTCGGCTCGGCCCTATCACTCGCGAGTCATTCGAGCAACGCGTACTTTTGGGAAACGGTCTGCTACGTTGGTTGGTTGCCGCTGCTCGCGCTCGTCTTCCTGATGCTTCGGGGCAACTGGCGCGACCGGCCCTGGCCGTTTTTCATCGCGTTGGGGAGTATGGCTCTGATTCTTGCCCTGCCCATCGCCAGTCCCCTGCGGTCCTTCGTTCCCGTCACCATCTTGCGCAGTCCGTCCCGACAGCTTTACCTGACCACCTTTGCTCTCGCTCTGGTGCTGGGTTGGGCCTTGGACTGCTGGACACGCACCTTTCTGGCAAGAGGTCGAATTCTCATGTTGGGAATTGGAACCATCGCGTTGGCGGCCCATGTCTTCGATCTTGGCTGGCACGACATGCGGTTTATTCGCGCGCTTCCTGCCGCGGGCTTCCACCCGATCTCCGCCTATGACAGTTTGCCCGGGCGAATTGGCGACGGACGAATCGCGATGGACTACGAAATCATGTCCACCCTGAATCGCCAGATCGACGATGTTGGCTTCTTCGATTCCATCATGCTGGCACGACCCTATCGCGCCGTGCTGGACTTGTCAGATATGTCGCCCACTTCGAATATCCAAAGCCTCAACGGCGCCCAGATGAGCGTCCGCGCCCTGGCGGCCACCGCGACGAAACTCGTTCTCACGTTCGCCCAGCGGGACGATCTCCCTCACGTCCGCGATGATGGCCCCGTACACATCTACACCGTGCCTTCTCCCGCGCCCCGGGCGTCTTTTCTGGCGTTCTCCCAAGCCAGTTTTCTGGACGAAAGCGAAATCCACCAGCGACTCCGTGACCCAAGCGTGGATTTGACGCAATTAATCATCCTTCCTCTCGGTACCGACACGCCTGTACCGCCCCATTCCATCGGCGCGAGTCAGGCCTCCTCCGTCACCTACGAACGCCCCTCCAGTGACGTCATTGCAGCGAAACTACAGACCGACCAAGCTGGCTTCCTACGCGTCATCGAGTCCTTCGATCCCGGCTGGCATGCCCGCGTCGACGGCGTGACCGCCCGCGTCCTGCCTGCCGATGGTTTTGCACTGGCCGTCTTTGTGAAGCCCGGCGTCCACGAGGTTCGCTTGGAATATCGCACGCCGGGGGCCATGACCGGAGCCGCCATCTCCCTGGTCAGCTTCGTGTTGCTGGTTATGCTTGTCTTCAACCGTCGCTCTCCGCTACAACCCTTGTCCGATGGGCACCGCACCGACTGAGATTCCGAAGGCTTACGAGCCGAAGCAGGTGGAGGACAAGTGGTACGCCGATTGGCTAGCGAAGGGGTACTTCACGGCCAACGCCGCGTCCACGAAACCCGCCTACTGCATCGTCATGCCGCCGCCGAACGTGACGGGCATCTTGACGATGGGACACGTGCTCGGTGATACGATCCAAGACATTCTCTGCCGACGCAAACGGATGCAAGGCCATGAAGTGCTCTGGTTGCCGGGCACCGACCACGCGGGCATCGCCACTCAGATCGTTGTCGAGAAGACGTTGCGCAAACAGGGTGTCATGAAACACCGCGATGATTTGGGTCGCGAGAAGTTTCTCGAAAAGGTCTGGGAGTGGAAGGAGAAGCATGGCGGAATCATCATCCAGCAACTCAAGAAACTCGGCTGCTCGTGTGATTTCACGCGCGAGCGCTTTACCATGGACGAGGCCTATTCGCGGTGCGTTCTCCAGGTCTTCGTGGATCTCTACAAGAAGGGACTGATCTACCGCGGGAAGCGTATGGTGAATTGGGATCCCGCGGGTCGCACCGCGTTGTCCGATGAAGAAGTCGTGATGACCGAGACGCAGGGTTACTTGTGGCATTTCAAGTATCCACTCGTTGGTTCCGGGGATTTCGTTGTCGTCGCCACCACCCGGCCCGAAACGATGCTGGGTGATGAAGCGGTTGCGGTCAACCCGGCAGATGTGCGCTACACGAATCTTGTTGGCCGCAAAGTGTTGCTGCCACTGCGAAATAAGCAGATTCCGGTCATCGCTGATGATGCGGTCGATCCGAAGTTTGGGACAGGTTGCGTCAAGGTCACGCCGGCGCATGATCTGGCCGATTACGAGATGGCCTTGCGCCATAAACTGCCGTTCACGGTCGTCATTGCGCCCGACGGCAAAATGACCGAAGAAGCCGGTGAAGATTTCGAAGACCTTGACCGATTCGAGTGCCGCGAAGCCGTGGTCGAGCAACTCAAGGAGCAAGGGCTGTTGCTCAAGGTCGAAGATTACACTCACAACGTCGGTTACAGCCAGCGCACGAATGTGCCGATTGAGCCGTATTTGAGTGAACAATGGTTCCTGAAGTACCCACAAGTCCCCCGCTCCACCGAGTCGGTCGAGAAGGGCGAGATCAAGTTCTATCCCGAGCGCTGGGAAAAAACCTACGCCCACTGGATGGGCAACATTCGTGACTGGTGCATTTCGCGCCAATTGTGGTGGGGACACCGGATTCCGGTGTGGCGCGCACCTCTTCACGAAGTTCGCAAGCGACTTCCCAAATCAGTTTATGAGGAGGTTGAACACGGGAAAGCCGATTTGTTTACTACTAGCATCCCCGAATCAAATGACTTGATCCTCTGGGACTTTAGAGGGCCACCAGTTCCTAAAGGCAAACATGAAATCGTCGCTCTAACGGATTCAACCGACGGTGCCGAGTTTCTTAACAGCCTTGGCTTCATTCAGGACCCCGACGTGCTCGACACGTGGTTCAGTTCGTGGCTGTGGCCGTTTGCGCCGATGGGCTGGCCGGAAAAGACGGAAACGTTGAAGAAGTTCTATCCGACATCCGATCTCGTCACGGGACCCGACATCATTTTCTTCTGGGTCGCGCGCATGATCATGGCTGGCTACGAGTGCATGGGGGAAAAGCCATTTGACACTGTGTACTACACGGGCATCATCCGTGACGCGCAAGGCCGCAAGATGTCGAAGTCGCTCGGCAATTCGCCTGATCCGCTTGATCTGATCGCGAAATATGGCGCCGACGGCCTGCGATTCGGCCTCATGCTCATCGCGCCACAGGGTCAGGACATCTTGTTCGATGAGAAACGCTGCGAGGTGGGCCGCAACTTCATGAACAAACTCTGGAATGCCGCCCGTTTCATCCAGATGCAGCGCGCCGCGAATCCACCGTCCCGCCCACACAATGCGCACGACCTGAACATCCTTGGTACGCTTGGCGTCACAGTAAACAACGTCAGCACGTCCCTCGATACCTACAAGTTCAACGAAGCGGTCAAACACCTCTACGATTTTGTCTGGGGTAATTTTTGCGATTGGTATATTGAAGCCAGTAAGACGTCAGCGAATATCGAGGTGTTGGATAATGTCTTCAGCACCGTTCTCAAACTGCTGCATCCGTTTGCTCCGTTTATTACGGAAGAACTCTGGCGCGGGATGGGATATGGCACGGATACGATCCAATTCGCATCGTGGCCCAATCTTCGGCAGATTGATGCAGCCGCACCCGACGTAATGCCACAGGTGGAAGCGTTGTATGCCGCAGTGACAGCCGGGCGTCAGCTACGCAATGACAATGGCATTGAACCCCGTAAGAAAGTCTCGTTTGTCATCAAACCGAGCCGCCACGCCGACTTCTTCAAGTCGGAGACCCCGTTCCTCACGCAGATCCTGTCGGCGGAGACGGTGACAATCGATCCGAACTACACACCGACCGGCTTAACGCCAAGCCTGGTTACGCAGGAAGCCACCGTGTTTCTGGTCGGCGCGGTGGATCCCGCACAGGAGCGTCAACGCCTCACGAAGCAGCTCGCCGATATCGAGAAGCAACTGGCCGGCACCGACGCGAAGCTGGCCAATGAAAGCTTCGTGGCGAAGGCCGCGCCGGTTGCCGTGCAGCGCGAACGGGGCAGGCAGCAGCAGTTGCGAGAGCAGCGCGACAAAGTCCGGGCGCTTCTCTCTGCGCTTCAGTGATCGAACTTGTCGAGGTAGTCGCTGATCGGACTGTGACGCTCGCTGTCCAGCTTCTGAAGCTGATCGAGAGTTTCGAAGTATCCACGAAAGGTATTCGAGAGCGGTTCCGGCGCATAGATGCGTTCGGCTTCATCCAGGTAGGCGGTAATCCCGTGCGCTTGTTTGTCCGCGACGGCCCGCGTGGCTTCGGCGCGGCTCAACCCACGATGAAACCGGGTCACGCTGCCCTGCTGGAGCCAGACCAGGGTTTCCATGTAGTCGTCCAATACCGGCAGATACAAGGGGTGAGCCACGCCCCGTAGCGCGCCAATCCGGTCGATCTTCAGCTTCAACAGATCCGTCAACCACGGAGCGCCCGCGTACCGCCAGAGGTCATCGATGGCTACGTTGGTTTCACCGGGCATCCCTCTGCGTCCGCCGGTGGGGCCGAGCTTCGTCACCAGAATCGCGTCCAGAGAGCGTTCGGTATCTTCCACCGACAGGTCTTGCGCGACGGACGTCGAAGTGTGGCGGACCAATTCCAAACTCCACCATTTTTCCAGCGCAGTCGTATTCGGAAAATCGTCATGATAAACCTTCCAGAACGCGTTGCTGGCCACCTTTTGCGCACCCAGTTCGGACAGGAAACCCCGCATCTTGCGAGGTCCCTGATGCAATCCCAACAGGCCCTCGGTAAAGATCCACGCGTCCGCTCGGAATAGTTGGCGATCCGCCGAATCGTCGGGGAGAGTCTCGGCGTTCAACAAGTCCCTCGCTTCTGAAGGCCGCCCGCCCGCGACGGACCGCTGCGAAATGGATAGCAGAGTCTCGTGGCGACCCTCGATCAACACTGCCAGACCTTCCACAAGCCAAAGCGGAATGGCCGGCACGACATACGCCTTGCCCGGCTCCGTCACCTGCTCGCGGTTCGCCCATTCCAAGCATAATACGTCAACCATCGCCGCGGACAATTCCGCTTCGTCAATCGGCGGCGGCACCAGACAACGAATGCGATACTCGAGGTGTTCGTCGGTTTGAAACACGGCCATTGACACCGGCGACGCGACGGGTTGGTCGGCTGGGAGTGTCTGCACGAGCAACAGAATGGGGTCGCGCCAGTTGTCGGCCACGTCCAGTTGCCTCAGCCATTCCCGCTTGACGTGCTCGGCATACGCGCATAAGGCGGACGACAGAAGCCGGTCGCCGGCGGAGGCCACGAACTGCCGGGAAGCGCTGACCGTTCTGATGAGCGCATTCGTGGGGGCCGGTATGGCTGCAACCACGGGCTGCGCCAGCACGGCAATCGTGGCTGCCAACCACGTGCCCAGCCGTCGCGCGTTCATGACTGCCAGATGCAGACCTAGTGCGGCTGATAATTCAGCACAACCGATTGTGAAGTCACGGAAATCGACGAGAGCGAATCGAGCACCTGCTTCTCTTTGTCCAGGTTAACAAACAGCTTGGCAAAGCACTGGTCAAAAATTCCCGCTTTAACCAGTAACCAGGGACTCATGGGCAACGCCCCAAACGCGCCTCCCGTCGGCTTGAAGACGAAGTGGCCGTTCTCGACCGTGGGCACGCCGGTGTAGCTGAGGTAAATCTGTTTTTCCACCGAACCGGCGATATGAAGCTTGCCGAGGAATACCGCCGTGACCACTCCGTCGCCGAGTTCGAGTTGGAACTTGGTCGGGACGAGTTGCATGGTACCGGCCGAGCCATTTTCGAAGCCAAGCGTTTGGATGAATGAATTCAGTTCACCCTCGCTGATGGTGATGGTGTTCGGCTGCCGCTGGACGAGAAGGTCGTCCAACGCTGCCCGCTTCTTGTCGGACAGCACCAAGTCCTCACTCGACGTGCTGATGGGGCGAATGTTCGGCACCTGGAAGGCGAGAGACAGGCCCACCACGACAACCGCCAGAATCACGATGAACACCAGTCGGGAGACGATCTTTCCCGAGCCGGCTCTGGACTTCTTGGCCAGCGACTTGCCACCCTGGCTGGGCGATTTGATTTCCGTGAGATTGAGCTTCGCCCCACACGAATGGCAAAAAATCCGGCCCAACTCGTTATCGTACCCGCATTTTGAACAAACAATCATAGTTTAGTCCTTTTTGGGCGACTTCTTTGTGTCGCCTGACTTTGCCGCTTCCGGCTTGGAAGCAGTCGACACATTCGTCGTCGTGCTACTGTCTTTCTTCGCCGCCTCGGTATAGCCCGGCTTTCGATAATCCGTACTGTAGAAACCGGAGCCTTTAAAGATAACCCCTGCGCCTGTGCCAAGCAACCGTTTCACGCGTCCCCGGCACTTCGGGCAGGTCTTCCTCGGCGCATCTTTGATCGATTGAAACAATTCAAAATGATGCCCACATTTTTGACATTCGTATTCGTAGGTCGGCATAGGTGAAACGCGCACGGTTATCGAGCAATTCTATACACCAAGTCAACCCCGAATTCCACTCGCCCGGCGCCACGCGGTGAATCAAACTTTCGCTTGAAAAAACGCGCCCGCTCCGTACCATACAACGTCGAACTGAGGAGCGTGATTGAAATCCCCTGCGGCCTTTGACCTGAAGCGGTACCTTGACCGGACGTGCGCGCGCGTCGATGCCGCGCTCCACAAGCTTTTGCCAGCCGAATCAGCCCCGCCACCGACCATTCATAAGGCGATGCGGTACTCCATTTTTGCGGGCGGGAAGCGCATTCGACCTATCCTGTGCCTCGCCGCTTGTGAGGCGGTGGGCGGCAACCCTGTCGCGGCCATGCCCTTGGCCTGCGCCGTCGAATGTATCCACACGTACTCGCTGATTCATGATGACCTGCCGAGCATGGATGACGACGATTTGCGCCGCGGAAAGCCAACCAACCACAAGGTCTTCGGCGAAGGCATCGCGGTGCTTGCGGGTGACGCTCTGTTGACCGAGGCGTTTGCACTGGTTGCCAGAAGCAAGCCGCCGAAGCGTTACCCGGTGCAGGTATTGGTGAGCGACCTCGCGCGGGCGGCCGGTAGCCTCCGGTTGATCGCTGGACAGGTGCAGGACCTCGAGAACGAAGAACGTCAGGCCAGCCTTGAGGAAGTGAAGACAACCCACCTCAACAAGACCGCGGCGCTTATCACCACGTCCATCCGACTCGGCGCGATGGCGGGCAATGCCAGCCCGTCGGAACTCAAGCGCCTCACGCGCTACGGCCGGGACCTCGGGCTCGCGTTTCAGGTCATTGATGACATTCTCGACGCCACGAGCACCAAAGAGGTCATGGGCAAGAGCGTGCGCGCCGACCAAAAGAACAACAAATCCACCTTTCCCACCGTCCTTGGACTCGATAAGTCGAGAGAGTATGCCGCCGATCTCATTGCCGACGCGCACAAACAGTTGAAACCGTTCGGCTCCCGCGCAACTCCGCTGGCTGCCATCGCCGATTTCTTTTTGACCCGGAAGAATTAGAGCGCGGTCAAAATCGATTCCGCCGCTCGTTTGCTGGCCCCAGCTCCCCCCAGGCTGTTGACGACGGATGCCAGCTCGCGCTGCATCTTCTGGCGCTCGGTGGTATCCGTGATAAGGAGGCGCGCGGCTGACGTGATTCGTTCCGGCGTGGCATCGTGCTGGATGAATTCGGGGACAATCGCGCGGCCGGCGATGACATTCGGCATGGCGAGCCAGTTGACGGTCACGACCATGCGGCCGACCAGATATGTCAACCAGTTAACCTTGTACACGACAATCATCGGGCAACCGTAGAACGCGCACTCCATGGTGGCCGTGCCGCTCGCCGTGATCGCTAGTGTCGCGCGCTGCATCCCTTCGTGTGCTTTGCCGATTTCGACTGTTACCCGTGGATGCTTGATCATCGCCCCCATTGTGTCATTCACGGCTGCCGCGACGAATCTCGTTTCGGGCGGCATCTTTTCGATGATTTGTCGCATGATCGGCCAAATCTTGGCGACTTCGCGCTCGCGGCTGCCGGGAAGAAGCAAGACAAGATTCTCTTCGCGCTTCAAACCGGCGGCTTCCTCCTTGATCCTTTCCGCAAACGGATGTCCGACAAACTCGACGCGCAATTTCGGCGCGTGCTTCGCGTACCAGCCCTTTTCGAACGGGAAAATCGTCAGCATCAAATCGACGTCGCGCTCGATCTGCTTCGCCCGGCTGGCGTGCCACGCCCAGAGTTGCGGCGAAATGTAGTAGATGACTTTTATGCCGCGCTTCTTCATCTGCGCCGCGAACCGCAGGTTGAATCCGGGGAAATCCACCAACACGACGGCATCCGGCTTGCGCTTCTCGGCCTCTCGCACCAAGTCCCAAAAGATGCGGCGGAACTTGCCGTAATTCTTGAGGACCTCGACCAGGCCGACGACGGCGTGCTCGGTCAGGTCGAGCAACAATTCCATTCCCGCCGCCTTCATTTTCGGCCCGCCAGCTCCAAAGACTCTCACATCCGGAGCTTGCGCCCGAAGCGCCTTGATGAGTTCCGCGGCATGTGCGTCCCCCGACGCTTCACCGGCAATAAACATGATCGAGCGTGTCACGACTTGCGAACCTGGGCCGTAATTTCCATCGCGACTTCGAGGGCCTGCTTGGCGGCTTCGCCGGTAACGAGCGGATCGCGATGGTGGCGAATCGAGTCGATAAAGTTCTGCAGCTCGAGCTTCAGCGGTTCATCGCGTTCGATGGGAACCGGTTCGCGCACGATCTTGCGGCCCGCGAATTCGCTGACGATGCTGGCGTGTTTGCCTGCGAGCAGCTTCTTCAATAGTCCCGATTCCTGTGCGTCCTCGGCGGCAACACGATACAGTTCGCCCTCTTGTTTCATGTAGTCGAGCGAGATGTACGCAGCGCCATGTTCGGTGCGGCCGAAGATACGAATTTTGCGCATTCGTTCCGCGGACACGCGGCTGGCGGTGATATTGGCCACGCATCCGTCGGCAAATTTTAACCGGGCATTGGCGATGTCCTCACTCGCGCTCAGCACGGGAATGCCAACCGCATCCACCGCCACCAAGGGCGCTTTCACCAGTGACAGAACCACGTCGAGGTCGTGAATCATCAGGTCGAGGACGACGCCGATGTCCGTCGAACGCCCCGGATACGGCGACAGCCGGTGCACTTCAATGAACCGCGCCTCCCGCAGGATGTCGGTCAGATACCGCATCACGGGATTGAATCGTTCGACGTGGCCGACCTGCAGCACGCACTTGTTTTTGCGTGCCAGCGCCACGAGTTCTTCGGCTTCCCGCAGGCTGTCCGTGATCGGTTTCTCGACGAGCACGTGTTTGCCGCGTTCAAGAAACACACGCGCGACCTTGTAATGCGTCTCGGTAGGCGTCGCCACGCTGACGGCATCCACGAAATTCGCCAATTCCGCCGCGTTCTCGAACGTCCCGCCACCAACCTTCTCGGTGAGGGCGCGCACGCGAATGCTGTCCGTGTCGCACACGCCAACGAACGACGTCTGGCCGTTGGAGCGTTTGGCCAACTCGGAATAGATGCGCGCGTGCTGCGAGCCGAGATGCCCGACGCCCACGACGCCGACTCTGAGGGTATCACTCATTCGGAAGGCACCGCCACGAGGCAAATCCCGGCCTCATTCGCCGCCTTGAGAAGTTTGTCTTTGTCGAGCAGCAGGCTCCGCCCGGCTTCCATCGCCATGACGGAGATTCGCCCCACGCGGCAGGAATCGATCGTCTTCTCGCCGATACAAGGAATATCGAACCGGAAATCATGATTTGGTTTGCTGACTTTGACGACCAACGCGCCGCCTTTTTCGCCAGCCAGCGCGCCGCCGCGGCGGATACACTCATCCGTGCCTTCAAGCCCTTCCACGGCGAGCACCGTGCCCTTCTTGACGACCACCGTCTGACCGATGTCGAGCGCACTGACAGCTTTCGCAATCCTCAGCCCAAACTCGATATCCTCCTGTTGGTCCTTGCTTGGTTTCAAACGCGTCAGCGCGCCCGCTTGTGGCACGGATTCGCCGAGGAACGGCCGCGGATCAATGAGCTCCACGCCGTCCTTGGTCATCTCGGACGCGATCGCGCCGAAAATGGTCTCGGCATTGCGTTCCTTGAGGCGAAACGCGACGGTCGTCATGCGCAGGTCAAGCCGCAGGTTCTTAAAGAGGTTCGACGGGGTGATACCCCCGGCCATCACGGCGCGTTTCACGCCGCGAGAGGTGAAGACTTCAATGAGTTTGTTGAGCTGGCCGAGCTTGATCCAGCCGACATGGTCAACGAGTTGATCAATTTCGGGGCTCGTCTCGCCGTCAAAAGCCGCGGCCACGATCGGCCCCACACCGAGATGCCGGGCCGAGCGCGCCAGAATCAGGGGAAAATCGCCGTTTCCTGCAATAATGCCGAGTGGCTCCATCCGTGCTGTCGATTCTTGCCACTTCGCCCGCCGATGGCAAGGAAACATTCAGCCGCTTTATGGGTCAAAGCGCACAGGCATCGTTGGCCGCTTCGTGACGCAGATTGTGGAGTTGGAGCGACCGCGCGACGGGATCACGCGCCCGCGGCAGCCAGGTCTGGCTCGTCGATCTGCCGCATGGCGCGCACCGAACTCTGCAGTAACGACATGAGGCCGACGTAGAGGAAACCAACCTGGAAAATGACGACGAACGGCACAAATATCCACTGGTTGTGGCTAACAGCCTGGAGGACGAGGTACGTGAAGTATACGCCGAAGGCCAGCTCGATGATTGGGCACAGTCCGCGCAGTGTCCGGTACTTGTTGTGGCTCCACGATTCGCCGCGACGTGACACACCATACTTGGGGGTGCGAATAAACTCGCTGCGATGATTGAACATCGCCTCAAGCACGGCCCGCGCGTTGTTGACCGAGAGGCCAATGCCCACGGCCATCAATATGGGCAGGAATACCAGTCGTTTCCACCATTGGGCGTGGAGCTCGCGTTGGGCGCAGAAATAGAACGCGCTGATTGACAGCGACCCAGCGATGAACAGCGGGACGTCGACCAGGCACATCTTGGTCCATGGATTGCCGCCCGACACCTGATACGTTCCCGCCGACGCCGACGAATGGAAGCACAGGCAGAGCACCAGGAGCAGGAGGTAACCGTAGTTGCTGGTGAGATGGGCGGTGCCCTCGAACTTGATCTTGAAGGGCAGTTTGCTGCGCCACAGCATCGGCAGCACTTTCTTGCTCGTCTGAATCGACCCCTTGGCCCAGCGGTGTTGCTGCGACTTGAAGGCGTTCATCTCGACGGGCAATTCGGCGGGCGTGACAATCTCGGGCAAGAAGAGAAACTGCCAGCCTTTGATCTGGGCGCGATAGCTCAGGTCAAGGTCCTCGGCCAATGTATCGTGTTGCCATTAATAAAATGTTAGAGGTTTGACGCCGATTGCCCATTGCAGCAAATGAGCAATGTACAGAGCCGGCAACAGTGGCTTTTTCTGCCAGAGCAGGACAACTACCGCCGCCAGTCCTAACACTCCAACGA
>JBKQMH010000051.1:0-41368 GCA_052146795.1 Verrucomicrobiia bacterium | reverse complement strand
CGCGCCCCGCCCGTTCGGGCGGGGCGATTCGCAGGGCGTCGCCGTTGTGCTCGACCGCTTTGAGTTTCAATCCGCGCCCCGCCCGTTCGGGCGGGGCGATCACGACTTTTTCAAGCGGTTGAGTCGCAAGACATTAATGGCAGCGTTCCGCGAAATATCCAGCCCGAACTGGTGAATGTTCGTTTTATTGTCAAAGAACGGATGAAACAGCCGTCAACTCAATGAGTTGCTGAGTCCGCGAACTGAACCGCATCATATCGGCGCTTGGGGTTCGCGGGCGCTGATCACAGCATCAGCGGTTCGGTCAAATCCACAGGCTTTGCGACGCCATGATGTTCGGTACGCTTGATAGCGGTTTCATCGAGAAAGTAGAAACGTAGTGAGTCCTCTTCGGTATCCATTTCCTGTAGCAGACGGGCGCGCAATTGTGCCCACTCTTTTTGCCCCAACTGACATTCGAAGACGGATTTTTGGACGCGCGTGCCGTAGTCTTTGCACGCTTGGGCGACGCGGCGCAGACGGCGTCGGCCTTCTTTTTCCACGGTGGATACATCATAGGTGACGAGAATCAACATCAGTGACCTCCTTCACTTTGGAACCAGGGGTAAGTAATCGGGTAGATCGCCGCGCAAGTGCCGCGCCAGCAATCGCGCCTGAATGAAAGGCATCTGAGCTAGGCGAAGATTTTGGTCAAGGAACGGATGCAACAGGTTCTCCTGCTTTCGTTCTTGATACGCTTTGATAACCAGCTTTCGTCCTGCCTCAGTGAATTCGACCGCGCCACCTTCGCGCACCACAAAATCATCGAGCTGAATTTGCTGGCGGTTAATGAGCGTAACTGCGAGGCGATCAGCCAGCCACGGGCGAAATTCCTCCATCAGATCGAGCGCCAGCGAAGGTCGGTTCGGTCGGTCGGCGTGGAGAAATCCGACGAATGGATCAAGGCCGACGCACGTGAGTGCCGCAATGCAATCGTGGCGCACCAATGCATAGAGGAACGACAGTAGACAGTTGACCCGGTCGCGCGGCGGGCGGCGGGTACGGGTGCCGAATGCGAAGTCGTCCCGCTGTTGCTTGAGCGTGAGCGAAAAAACCGAGAAGTATGTATGCGCCGCCAGACCTTCACTGCCACGCACAGCCTCCAGTTCGCGGATGGCTTCCAGTTCCCGAAGGCTACGCGCAAGGGCTTCGATGGCAGTTTCCAGTTGCTGCTTCTCCGCGACAACGTCCGTTTCACGCGCGGCGCGCAGCAGGCTGTTGCGGCCGTTCTGGATTTTCCCAGCGACGATCTGTCGGGAAATCGCGGCGCTTTTCTGAGGATCGTCGGCCACACGGAACTGAGCACGACGAAGCGTCACGCTGGTGTCGGCCACACCGGTGACGCGTGCCTGGAGGTAGCCATTCAACGAAAGGAAGTGAATCGCCACACCGTGTTCCCAACACAAGTCCATCGCAGGCGGGCTGATGGTGCTCGGTCCAAAGATGCAGATGGATTCGAGATGATGGATGGGGACAGATAATTTCCGAGTGCCCTGCGCCAATTCCCGCTTGTGCTTCTCGGCCGGCAAGTCGGGTGGGTACTCAGGCACCTCAACCTGTAGCGTCAGGTGGTCGCGGCTGATGTAGCTGCCGGGCGTCATGAGGTAGAGGGTGTTTTGCTGGATGTCAGGCATAGGGTAGAAGAGTGGAATGCTCGGTTGACAGAGTCATGGTTTGAAAAGGGTTTGTGCCGCTTGATGCAACCGCTCGGGTTGTGACGTGATTTGTGGGAGGCAGATTTCGTAGAGGGAGCAATGCTCGCAGCGTGGTTCGTAGACAGCGATCGGCACCTTCCCTGCATCGAGAAGCGTGCGCAAGTCAACCACGGCTTTCTCGGTCAGCGCACGAAGCTCGGTGGTGAACTCGACTTCGCGACGGCGTTTGCTGAAGGAGTGAAAAACAGCGCCACGCTCGATCTTCGTGCCGAACATCTCTTCCAGACACAACGCCTGAGCGCATAACTGTACGTCATCGTTTTCAAACTGGCGGCGCTTACCTTTTTTGTATTCGACGGGGAAGAGAGAGCCGTCTGGCCGCTGCTCGACGATGTCGCACTTGCCCGACAGCCCTAACCGGTCCGAGAATACGGGCAACGCCCGCAGTAGTTTCACGCCCTTGGCGATTTCATAGCCCGCGAGATCGGCGTGCTCGTGGGCAAGGTCGCCGACGACGGTGTGCTGGTTCGCGCCGCGAACACCATCAATGAGTTTCAACGCCGCCCGCCGCGAGCAGTAGAGGAAGTCATTCAGGGCACTAAGGGGGAGCGGGTCCATAAAACTAAGCAATTAAACCACCATCTCGTTGAGCGGCCAAGAGTGGAAGCACGCCCCGCATGTAGCCAACGAAATCGTCGTATTGCTCTGGACGGAGGGCGAGTAGTTCCCCTCCGAAACCAATGGGCGTTGGGTCTAGATCAGGCAAACGCGATTTCCAGATTTGCACGCTATTGAGCATGATGTCTTTCGCGTTTGGAAATTGCTCTGGATCGCGCGATTCAAAGCGCGCGATTAAGTCCTGATTCACCAGTACTGTCTGCGTGTCGGCAGTGATCAGACGGCAGAGTTTGGCTACTTCGGGATAATCAGCGTCTTTCTCATGTTGAAGGATGCTCTTGGCGAGGCTTTCCGTCTGGCCAACGTCGGAGTTGATTTCACGCTGTAGGGCTTCTGTGCAGTGGGCTGCCCTTGCTTTGCCTTCGTGGAACATCGTCTCCAGCACTCGACGGGACGTCTTGAAGTGGGGGTGCAAGGTGAGGATTCCATCTTCGTCATGACGGAAGTCCCAAACCTCGGCGGCGTCATACTCGGCGGAGCGATTGGTCCGGCCACTGATTTGTAGGAGATTCACCAGCCCGCAACTTTCCCTGAAGGCAGTGCGAAACGACAAGTCCACACCGGCTTCAACACAACTGGTGGCGACCAAAATCCAGTCCCGATCCTCACGCTTCTTCAAACGCGCGCGAATACGTTCAATGATCTGGCTACGGTCACGCGGGCAAAGTGCGGTAGAAAGATGTTCGACTTGGTTTCCCAGTTTCCGCATAGCGCGAAGATGGTTCGCAAAGATGGCTGCGGACTGGATGGTATTCAGGATGACCAACCGAGGGCCGGGCTTGGATACCACGAAATCCGCCAGTCCGGTCAAAGAAAGTCTTTCCGGCATGGTCTTCAGTTCAACGCGGTAGATCTCCAGTGCCGCAGCTTCGCGGCGAAGTTCATCGGGAATCAATTCTGCAATGGACGGACGCTCAGAGGACGGAACGAAGTCCGACAGTTCCCAAAACCGCGCGAGCGAGCCGGACGCCAGAACAAGGTGACAACCCCAATCATCACAAAGCTCACGCAACCACTTGAACATCTGCGGCCAGAGCGGTGCGGGCATTGCGGCGTGGGCTTCGTCCACGAAGATGGCGGAGCCGGGCACCTGATGGAGCTTGCGGAGCGCGGTGGTCTCTTTGGCTGCCAGTGCCTCGAAGAACTGGACCGCTGTGGTTACGACCACGGGTGCATCCCAGCGCTGAGTAAGTTGGCGCAAATCGCGCCAGTTCTCGCCCTTGAACTCGACGCGATGGTGATGAGCGGCGACAACTTCATCGGGCGACTCGCCATTGAGCACGAGGGCGCGACGGTAAACATCAACCGATTGGTCAATCACATTGGTGTAGGGCAACACCACGAAAATCCGGCGCAGACCGCGCTCGCGTGCCACGTTGAGCAAATGCGCCATGACCGCCGTGGTTTTGCCGGTGCCAACGGGGCTGTCGCAGGCGACGATACGCTCATGGTGAACCAGTGCGCGGTCGCGGCAGGCATGGTAAACCTGCTGGCGAACTTTGAGCCGCAAGCGTTCCTGTTCTGTGGACGGCGGTCCGGCCGGAGCCAGGTCAGAGACATACTGGTCGAGCCTCGCCAGCCGTTCGACGGCGTGGAGCGGCAGACCGCGAAGCTCTCGCTCCTGCCGATAGTGACGGGCGGTGTCGCTGTGGTCAGCGTCCACGAGGCAGGAGAGGGCGAGGCGGCGGACAAGGCCGGGAAATGGCGTGTTTGGGATAGCGCCCACAGTAGGGAACAACTGATGGTGCTGGTTAAGATAGGCATCAAGACGTTCTTCAGTCCATTGCCACGCGCTCTTGTTCAGCCCGACGAGATCATCTGTGTCGCGGAAAGCCAGGTTCAGGTTATTGGCAATCTTGGCCTTTTCTTTTGGGAACGATGGCAGGCCGATGTGGTGCGAGTAAGCGGCAAATGCTGCTTCAAACTGCTTCAAACGCAGCAAATGGGTTGTGCCCGCTTCGACATGGTTATAGCCATGCTTGTTCCTTCGATTCTGGCGCAGGATTTCCTGAAACAAATCATCCAGCTTGCCGAGGTCGTGGTAGGCAGCGGCCCGTTTGACTGCGGCCAGAAACGGCTCTCTCCACTTGGGCGAGAAGGCTGCCGCATCACTGGCGAACAGGGCAGAGTAGTGGCACACATTAGCGACGTGCTCACGGTAAGTCTGCTGTGGCGCGCCGTCGTGGGCACTATGGGCCAACGGCTCAGAAATGTTCGGCCTGTCCGTCACAGGGCATAGTCTTTGTATTTGCCGCAATCGGTGAACTTGGTAGCAACGCTTTCTCGGATCGGCTTTTTCTCAACGTCACCAGTCCACTGAGGAATCACGTAATCGGAAAGCGATTCAGATGGCTTGTCCGGGTTGGCCTTCTTCTTCGGCATCAAGGCGTCGATGAAAGCGAAATCGGAAACTGAACCGGCGCGGCTGTTATGCGTGAGCGTGTGGGCGTGGACAACCTCAACCATTGTTCGGACAACAGAGCGGGTGTCCGCGTAGGTGTGCTTGAGCAAGTGAAGCATCAAATCTACATCGAGCTTCGCGCAGCCGGTCTTGTGGGCGAGGTTCGGATTCACAAAGAACGGAATCGCATAGACGCCATGCTTGACGACACGAAAGGCCATCGGCGCCATTCCGCGATCCTTGCCTGCTTCTACACCCGATTTGCTCGTCCAAGTTGAGAATTCAATCTCGATGGGGGCAATCGAGACACCAACGCCAAAGTGCGCGACGCCCGAACGGATAGTGTCACTTCCACCTTCTTCGAGGAACGTATTGCCAAACAGTCGTCCATCCCAGTAGGCATCAATGAACGCTTGGCCGAGCTTTCCGTCCTTCGGTTCCATCTGCTTCTTAATCTCGTCTCGCTTCCGCCCGCGACTTTCCAAGATTTGAAACCGGTCGTCATTGGGGATTTCGAGGATTCTCTTAATCTCCTGCCATACGACCCCTTCTTTCTCTAAAACAAGGTCGCGGAGCTTGCGCTTCACTGAGACTGGCGAAATCTCGCCTTTGGCGTCTGGGCGCTGTCGCGGGGAACTTTCACGCTCTGGGTCGCCGTTGGGGTTGGATTTGCGGACTTCCAAGATCAGAAGTCCGGTGATTCGAGGAACAAGGTTGGTGTCCTGGTCTTTGCTCATAATTCAATTCGGGTTCAGAGGGGTTATTGTTTGAGTGTTTCGTTCTTGGAATGGTCAGCGAGATAGCCGAGGAGGAGTTTGGCCTTGTCGGCGTCAGACATTCTGCCTGGCAACTGTTCAAGCTTGATGGCGGCGGTGCAAGAGGCGATTTCACCGAGGAAATACTTCACCAATCCAACGCCTGCGGCAGGATCCTTGCTCTGAAAGGTTCGCGCCCAAGCTTGGTAGGGAGTCAGCCGCTCTGCCAACCGCGCCAACGCGAAGACCGGTTGTTCCAGTGCGGTGTTAAACAGGGCGTTGCCGATGAGTTGAGAAGGGCTTTCACCCTTGCGCACGTGTTCGCAATATTTCAGATGCAGGCTGTCCGCGAGGGCGAGCAGCCTTCCGAGGTGTGTGATGGGTTCTTGCATAAACGTCTCCTTGTGTTGTCCGAGTTGCCGAAGAAGTATTCCCAAAAGCGCAACGGCCTTGAGTGATTGCCAGCGAACGGTGTCGCTCAGGTCCCTCCATTTGCGCGTTGCTTTCACTGCGCCGAGTCCCGCCAAGACCAGACTCATGCGGCGAATCAACAATCCCAAGGTGGCCTCAGCCTTCTGCCGAACCAGCGGCGACTCGGCCATGAAAATGTCATAGGCGTCGGAAACAGAAAGCGCCCGCTGGAAGCTGGAACCGAATCCGGCTTTTGCGTCGGTGCTCCAAACGCGATTGACGGTCGAAGCAAGTTCGATGGGACACGGGGTCGTCATCGTGCGGAAGACAGACTGTTTGCTGTTCTTGTCGCAAAACCAAACAGAAACCTCCGGCACGTTGCGAGCGCCCGCCTGCCAGTCTTTGGCTGCGTGAATGACATCCACCACACGGAACTGGCGGTTGAGGCTGATTTGCTTTCGGCCTTTGTCAATGGAGCAAAGCGAGAGTAAACGAATGTTGAGATTGGGATTGGCGGCCACCTTCCCCTCCAACATCTCGATGACCGGCTGGGCGATTGCCGCGAAGTCAGCGTCAGAAAACGTGCCGCACTCGCCACCAAACATTTCCGCCACTTGGGCACGGCTTTCGAGTTGGCCTTCAAGATAGGCAACTAGCAAGTCACGCTTGTCGGGTTGGGCGCTGGGAATAGCCCGGCAAGAGAGCCCGCGCTTTTCTTCACTCGCCAGATGGAGTAATGCGTCGTTCATCTTTTGAGCCAGCGCTGCAGAAACCGGAAATGCCTTCGCGCCGTCCAATCCGTAGCGGCAAAGAGCACGCACTTCGTTGGTGTTCACTGAAAAGAGCTTCAGGTTTCCAAGCTCGGCAATTTTGGGAGAGGGGAACTTGTCTTGCAGTTCGACCGCTTCGCCAGTGTAGGCATCCACACCAAGCGCACTCTCGTCAGCCTCAGCCGCGGTGACGCTGTTGTCGGCTTTCAAGAGGGATTGGTTGATGAGTGCGCTGGTTTCGCTGTGAGCCACTCGTTTGAAAATCGAATCCGGTTCTGCCAAGTCTAGGTAGATCGGCTGCTTGGCATCCTTATCATGCTTGGCTTTCTCCTTCCAGTAATCAGGCGTGCCAATCTGAGTCTCACAGTCCAAAACGCCGAAGAGAACATCTTGGAAAAGCAGAAGCATCTTGCGGTCGCTCTCGATGGCTGGTTTGGCCAACAGTTCTGCAATTGAATTGGTGAAGCTCGGGAGCGCAGGCTTTGCGTCGTCAATGGCTGCCAGCAGAGTGAGGAAATTCTTCAACCCATCGGGTGCGGCCGAAAACGTTACCCGAAGTTCGGAAACCAACTCCAAGCATGATCGTTGAAATTGCTTCTCTTGGCTGGCGGTACAGGTGTGGGGCACCGACAACTCGAACAACTGACCGATGGCTTCAGCCAAAGCCGCATTGGCTGTGCCTTTGTTCTTTGCCAAAGCCAACAGGTTTTTGACGGCTGGCGTCAGTTTCTCCGCTGAGACATCGTCCAACCGACGGAGAGGCGCAGGTAGGTTGAAGCCCGGAAAACTCGATCCAGCCGATCCATGCTCCACGCGGAACAACATCGCAGCTGTCTCGCCCAAGAGGACTTCAACTCGGCTGGGTGCGCCTTCTTTCGTGACGCAAACTACGAGCAAGTCTTTGTTCTTGCCCATCGGATTGATTCGCGGGTGCCTGGATTGCATGGTTGTGCCCAGACGCTCCATGGCTTCGACTACTTGGGAAAGTTCATTCAGCATAGACGAGCACTCCTTTCTCCACGCGGAGCTTGCGGCTGAAGATTGGTTTGACCTGCCCGGCTTGTGGCTGATCGAAAACCATCCGCAGCATCGTGGGTAATTCGTGGTTCTCGCTTTCACAGACGCGCGTCTCGGGACGAAACTGACCCGCGTAATTGGGAACGAACTCCTTCCAACCGAGGCATGGCGTGTAGAACCACTGCCCCTTCTCCACGCGTCGGTTGAACGCATCCTGATAAGCGTGAGGCGAAAAGGCACCGTCTGGGCCGCGACCGACTTCCTCGACGACGGCGTATAGCCGGTAACACACGTTCACCAGCACCACGGCGTAGAACTGAAACGACGCACCCTTGGCCATCGCATCGCTGGCCCGAAGCGGCCCGCCGTAGTTGGTGGTGTAACGATGGAATTGGACCGGCTGACAAATCTCTACCTTGACTGGTCGCACATTTACCGACTTCCAGCGCAAGATGGATTCAAAGATGCCTTTGGCCGCACTAAATGTCGGTGCCACGTAGGAAACCGGCGACGAACCGGTGTCCGGCCGAGTCCACATGGCTGTTGGCCCTGAAATCTCCAGCCTCACTTCGTAGTCGCTCATAACGTCCCTCGGAAAATGCGGACGTTGCGCAGGTGTTCGGCCAGCGGTTGCGACTCCGTTTCCGGGGCGAGCGTGCCGTCGGGCTTCGTCTTCGTGTGCGCGTAGAACGTCATGGTCGCAATATCAGGCAGAACGAGAAACACGGTGCGCAATGTTGATACACGGTCGTAGCTCGACAATCAATCTGCATTCTTTGCAGAGCCTGAGTGGTCGCAAGATGACTGGAAAACAACGCGATTGCGCGGTGAAGTTGCGATGACTGCAAGCGATGTGGCCGCGAGAAACCACGGCTCGCAGCGGTGACATCGCCAGCGTGTCGGATAGCCCATGCCAGGAGAAGTCTTGGAGCTTTGCGAGCGGCGGCGTGGGGCAGGGGGGAAGCCGAAGCGGCAAAGACCAAGTCTTTTCCCTGGCCATCCCATACTGGATCATGTCTTGCGGATTTTCTGCTCAAGTTGCTGGTAAACGTCTCGACCGTCATTGTCACGTTTCTCAGCCATCAGGAACAACGCCGCGCCTTTGCTCCTATCTTCCCACAGTTGACCAAGAAGTTTCTTTTCCTTGCTGTCATCGTTGGTCGCGTACGCTTTGCCCTTGTACTCGACCACCAGCAAACGATCGTCTTGCAACAGTGCCACGAAATCCGGGTAAAATCTGTCAGATGAAGTTGGCAGCCAGAATGAGCAGTCAGGCTGCAACTCCAAATTCCTCACCCAGTATTTGACCTGTGGCAAGCGGTCGATGGCGAAGGCGCAGTCGAACTCCTCGCCCTCGTTGTCCAACTCACCGGGTAGCGGGTAGTAATGTTTCTGAAACTTGTAGCCAGGCTTGTAGTACGATCTTGCCGGATACACGAGCGGGTCGAACCGAAATGAGAAGTCGAAGCTGGTCTCAACGGCGGCACTTGGCCCAAAAAGCGTTTCCTGATAGCCGCGAGCGTAAGCTTGTGCCCGGTAATGCCGAACCTTTTTCTCCAGCGCCTTCGCCAGTATGAACTTGGCGCGCACAAGTGTGGCGAGATCCAATCGCCGTTCCTGCATCAGGTAGGCGACCGAACGGCGGACGAACTCCAGCATGATTTCTTGCCGCACGCTATCTTGCCGCACCTGGCGATCAAGCCACTGTACCAGATCGGTGTCGTGCCACGGTGTCCGAAAATGAGTAAAATCCATCTGCTGAGTCTCATCCACCAATGTCCAAACCACGCGCTGGTCCTTCAAGTCAAACTCGAAGGTGCGGGCAGTCTCGTTGAATGTAAACTCCGGAAACTCGGCCGGGTAATTCAGCAGATTCCAACCGGAGGCTTCAAGGAACAATTCTTTCTCGGCAATCTCCAACTCACCCTGCACCATGACGCACAGGCGCGGCAGAACAAGTTGCTCGCCTTTTTCCGATGGCGACCTCTGACGGTTGACCGTTTCTCGGTGCGTGGCAATCAGCGACCGTAGTTCATGCCGCTGTTTCGCTGGCACAGCGGCGACGAGCGAAGTCTCCAGACTGGCGGGAACATCGCCGGTAACCGTCACTTCCACCTTGCCGGGCGCGATTTCCCGGACAGTAACGGCAGCCCGCTCCTCGATGGTCAACGCCGAGAGGTCGGGCGACTCTGCGACTGTAACCTTGAGCGCCGTTCGTCGGAACAGTGGCGCCGCTTCTTCTGGCGTCAGATTCGGGTGCTCCTGCTGGATGGCCTCTTTCGCCTCGTCGTCCTCGAAGCCCATTTCGTTGACGAGCCGGTCATGCAAGCTCTTGGCGGCCTCTGCGAAACACGGACTGCAAACCTGGGCGTATGCTCGATTCAGGGTTTCTTCAGAGCGCCGCTTCGCGTACGGCATCCGCAACACCCGACCAAGCAATTGCTCCACGTCCCGGCTGGCGCGGATGCTGGCCACGGTGCAAAAGACGTAGGCAAACGAACAGTCCCAGCCCTCTTTCAACGCCTGCACGGTAATGATGAACTCGATTCTGCATTGCGGATCGAACAGGTTGATCCCGTCCAACTCCCGTTGGCTGCCGGTGGCGACTGCAATCGTTTCGGGCGCGATCTTCTCGTTCTCAATCAGGTGTTGCCTGAGTACGTCCACCGTAACGGTCTCATCACGGTTCTCAGCCTGAAACAACACTAGCGGGCGGATCAATTGGCCGTCCTTCTTGGCCATGTCGGCGAGTTTCTGCCGCGCCGCCACTGCGCCTTGAACAGCCTGCTGCCATGTTGTGTGCTCGGTCAACATGATCGGCAGCTTGATCATCTCAGCGGCCTTCAACTCCGACGCCGATACGCGGTACAGCACATTGCTGCCTGTCTCCTCATCCATATCGGGCGTGGCGGTAAACTCAACAATGCACGCCGGCGAGACTCTCTGGAGCACCTCGAACGTCAGTTTGGTGCGGGCGTTGTGCGCTTCGTCCATGATCACCAGCGGTTTGTTCAGGTGCAGCACGTTGGCGAACGAAAACTTGATTTGCCCCTTCTGCGGACCGTCATCATGCGTCTCCAGGCCGGCAACATTCGGCGGCAGCTTGGAGAAATACGGCTCGAAGTTCTCATTGTGGTCGTAAATACGTCGGCCTTCGGTCTCCGTGACCCGCAACGTAGCCAACGTACCGACAACCACACACATCCGTTCCGCCAGGTCCTTCGGGCGAATCTGTTCCACCTTGCCGATGTCGAAGACTGCTACCTTCCCCCCGAAGGCGTCATCGAGCGCCTGGCGGTAAGGATGCGCGGTATTGGTTAGCGCGTCCAACGTCTGACTCCTGATCGTGTTGGTCGGCACGAGCCACAACACCAACGGGAAATCCACCTCCAACCACGCATCCGCCGCCCGCTTGATGCTGTAGGCCGCCAAAATCGTCTTGCCGCCGCCTGTCGGCACGCGCAGGCAAACATACGGCGTCCGCTCCAAGCCCTTGATTTTCCGGTAAGTCGGCACGCGACCTTCCACCGGCATAGCGCAACGCTGAAATGCCATCTCGACGCCGTGAATCCGCGACTCTTCCAAGTACCGCTGCAAAGCGTCCAGCGTGTCGCGCTGGAACTGTTTCAATTCGAGGGCCATCATCGCTCCTTGATGTCGTAGGGGATTTGTCGAAACTCGATCCGCTCGGTCTGCAAGCGTTCTCCGCCCAGCAGATTGCTTTCGCCGTAGATAACTTTCGGTCCGTGATGGGCCGGCAAGTCGCGCAGCACCCGACGCGTCAGCACGTTGCCGCCGTCGGGACGCCGGTCGCCGAGGATGCCATTGAACAACAGGTAATGCGCCGTGCCGTCGTGAACGCCGAGTAACGGCGACTTCGCCCGCTGCGCCAGCACCTTGCCGGTCGCGCTGAACCAGATGTGCGCCGCAAGTTGAGCGAACCGGATCTTCGGGTTCAAGCGCCCGGTTTCATCCCGCACCGTCGCGCCGAGCCGGTAGAAGTGTAACCCGCCGCCGCCTTTCCAGCCCACCGATTCCGAGATGCCGCCTTGCTCACCGGCAATGACTTTCTCCAAGCGCGGAATGCAATGAGTCTCCGCGTGCGCGCCAATCTCGATCCCGATCCAACGCCGCCCCATCTTGTGCGCCACCGCCGCCGTCGTGCCGGAACCGAGGAAGGAGTCGAGGACAAGATCGTTCGGATCAGTCGAGATTGTGAGTACTCGCTGAATCAAGCGTTCCGGCTTGGGGGTCGAGAAGAGTGCACTTCCGTCTTGGAGTGCACCGATCATCTCGCCCTTGGCTTCCTGGTTGTGGCCGACATCTTCATAGCCCCAAACCGTTGTTGGCACGACGCCTTCCTTCAACTCGTCCCAAAAACGTTTCAATCGAGGTTGGTTGTTACCGTCTGTGCCCCACCAAATCCGCTTGTCGGCCCGCAATGCCTGAATCGTTTCGGTGCTGTAGCCCCAGCAACGGCCTTTCGGTGGCAGCACATCCTTGCCGTGTGGATTTACGATGGGGAACAACCCACTCGACGTGCCAGACTTGGCGAACTGTGCGCCGCGCTGTCCAGAAGTCAGGCTGACGTGAAGTGGGCTGGACGACCAATCGCCTCGTGGATCATTGTCGGGGTTCGAATAGTCATCACGATTCCGGACGCTACGTGGAATTCGCCGAAACTTGCAACGTGTTATGTCCTTGGCAAAGACGTGAAGCATGTCGTTAGATGAAGAGAAGAATTCGGCATTGTTGTGGACACTTGAGGTCTTCACCCACGTGGCCGTAGCAATGAAGTTGGCCCGCCCGAAGACTTCGTCCATGATGACTTTCAGATAGTGGCCTTCGTTATCGTCAATGCACGTCCAAATTGTGCCGTCCTCACTGAGCAGGTCGCGCAGCAGTTCCATGCGCGGGTACATCATGGATAGCCATCGCGTGTGTTCGAGATTGTCGTCGTACTGCGCGAACGCGCTTTGAGTGTTGTACGGCGGATCAATGCAGACGCATTTCACCTTGCCGCCGTAGAATGGAAGCAGAGCTTTCAAGGCGCCGAGATTGTCGCCCTGAATCAGCATATTCTCGCTGTGCAGATCACCGTAACTCGCCACCGGCTCCAACAGCCGGTAAGCAGCTTGTCCCGACAGCTTCAAATCCGCGTCCCGCGTCAGCCAGTGCAGCGTCGGCATGACCGGTCAGAGTCTCCATGCCCGGATAATTGAATCGCGGGAGAATTTTGTATGTGTAGGCATTGGCGCGCATGAGCGCAGCCAAAGCGACGGGAAAAAGAAGGGGCGCGAACTTGTCGCACCCTGTCCCGAGGCACCACGAAGCGCCTGTTACAGAAAGCACGCCAAGCCGCGCCCTTGCGGGCGCGTACTCGGTCGGTTTCTGTAACGGGCTAGGAAAATTCGTGGTTTTCGGGACAGCCCGTAGCCGTAGCTACGCAAAATTGTGGTTCAATTCTTGTTCGTAATCAGTTCTGCGGTGTTTCCTCCAAACGCGGGCGAGTCTAGTCCGCTACAAACGTGGGGGCAAGCGTTTCGTCGTCCACGATGTCAGCAACTCTCACGCTCACCGCACCGAGGCCGCCGAGATGCGGTATTAGCTGTGGTTCTTGATCCAGAGCCATGCAGGAATCGCACAACTTTACGAAACGTCGAGGGATTTAGAAAAATCCCGACAAACCGGAAAACACCCATGAGCAGCACCGGTATTGCCCGGACCTACCTGCAAATGGCCGTCGGGCCATGTGTTTCTTCTCAGATGGCAGACGCTGCGGCGTTGACACGTTCTTCCAAACTGCCCAGCACTTGCAGAATTGAATCGAAGGAAGGCGGCGTGGCCATGAACATATCAGCCATGCCCCGGTAATCCCGCTCAATCTGCGCCCGCCGTTCTGGGGACGGCAGAAGGTGAAAGGTGCCGGGCATGGCGGTCTCGTAGTGCGCCCAGCCCGAACGGAAGTAGGTCTGTTTATGCGCCCGCACCCGCGTCAGCAAATCTAAATCCACCACCGCCCGTTGTCCGGCCGCGTGCCGGCTCAACGCGGCAAGATCGGAGTAATGTCGCGACATACCGAGCGGCAATGGTTTGTCGGCCGGTCGGTGATACTCGGCGTGCAACACCGTGGCTTTCTCCCAGAACGTCCGTTCCGCTTCGAGCGCGACCACTGGACAGGATGGCTCGCGAAACAAAGCGGGGAAGACTTCGGCTGTCAGGGACTTGATCGTGTGCTTGCCGGTGGGCCGCTGGTCATAGAGCGACCCGAACTCCAGCATCACCTGCGGACGCAATGAACCCGTCTGACCCACTCGCGGATAGGCAAACAGCAACACGGGCGAATGGGTTCCTTCGTCCACCTCGAAAGTCAGGGCCGACGCCGGTTGACCCGGTAGATTCGTGGCAATGTGTCTGTTCAATGCCGGGAGGAACCGGTCGCGCACCGCCGCGATGCAAGCGTCCTCCAACGCTCTGGCCCGCTTCTCGAACCGCGACCGACTGGACGCGGCGTCCGGACGCGCTGCATCGCCGCCAAAGCCGAGCCAGTCCGGGTCCACCGACAGATCAATGTCCTCGGAAAACCGCTGGATGATGCCGAACACCTTCGAGAGAGACGTGCCACCCTTGAACACCAAGTGCCCGCCGAGTTCGGGGTCGGCGAAGATCAACCGCAACAACCAGCAGACCCAAAAATCCTTCTCGATGATGTGCGGGCCGATATCCATTCGTTCGCCGGCCTCTTCAAAGACCGCGAAGCGTTCCGGTGTGGGCTTCTTGGCAAAATCAAGCATTGGATCGCTTCTCCTCACTGATTTGCCGCAACCACTTGTGCATCCATGACGGCGCGTGAATCAGATCGGTGCGCAGGCATTTTTTGTCGTCCGCGCTCAACTTTCTTCGTAGCGTGTCCGCATGTCCGGTAGTCAGCCGATCCTTCCCGATATAACTGAGCGCCTGAATCACCGTGCCGCTGATGCGTCCGGCGGTGATCATGTTCCGGGGAGTGGTGCGTTTGAGTCGGATCTCACGGCCGCCGAGCTTCACACGGCGGGCGCTGCCCTCCGTCAGGTACACAACCTTGGCCGGCACTTGCTCGGACAGGCCCAGCAGGTTCGCGGCATACGCGCCGGTCGGTTGAACGCGAATCGCGTCCCGGTGCGCCAACGCGCGGGCGATGGCATCGGGACTGGGCGAAAGCAGGCCCAATTGCTCATGTTCCCGCGGATAGTCATATAACCCTTTGGCCAGTCGTCGGATGGTCTTCTTCTTCACGAGGCGGAACAGCGTGATCCGCACCGATTCAGTACTTCCCAGGTCCGCAAAGTCCCTTGGCGTGAAGCACCACCCCCTGCCGTTGCCGTATATGCGGCTAATGATCTTGTTTGCAATAGCTTGCATGTTCTATACTAATTTTTCCTGTAACGAAAGTTGACCAGTTTTCATTACAGGAAACAAGCCAAAAATCATCCCTCGGCCCCCGCACATCCGCTTTTCTTCACCTATGCGTTGACGGCCTTCTGCATCGGCACGATCTTGCCGTCCGCATCGGCAGCCGGGCGCAATGCCCAGAACGCGGCGGCGGCTGACTTGGTGACGATCTGCTCGTAATGGCGTTTGCAGATTTGTGGGCTGTTGCCCATCTGGTAACTGACTCGCGCCACGTCCTGCCATGCGCTCAACGCATAACTGCCAAAGCTGTGACGCATGACGTTAATCGGCCAGTGTTTGAGACCGGCAGCCGTGCGGAGCTTGTGCAACTGCTCACGTAATCCCAAGGCCTGTACCACGTCACCGGATTTTTGGACGTGCGGGGTGAGCCATGTGACGGCGGTATCGTTCAACGTGACGACACGGCGGGTCTTGGTCTTGGTCGTCCTGGCCTCGATTGTGACGGTGCGTTCAACGAGATTGATCTTCGACCACTCCAGCCGCGTCAGTTCGCTGACGCGAATCCCGCAAAACGTACCGAGCACAATATAGGGCAGCAATCCGTAGTCGTCGGCGTGCGTCAATACCGAAGTCAATTCGGCAACTGTGAATACCTCTGGCTCCGGCGGCAGGCTGTCATCTTTGCGTGATTTAGCGGCGGGATTCTCGACGCACCACTTTTTGGTGATGGCGATATTGAACAAATGCACCACGGCGCGACGATAGTTGTGGCGGGTGGTCGGGTGCGAGGCGGTGCGGTCAAGCCATGCGGTGATTTGGTCGGCTTCGATCTCGGTAAAGCCACGGCTGCCAAAGTCGGCGGCAAACTTGCGCCAGTACCAGCGGAGATTGTCCACGGTGCGTTGCCCGCGTTTGCCGGTCAATTCGCTGACGATCTGTTCAACGCCATCGGCGACAGCTGGGGCGGCGGCATACTGAGCCTTGCGGCTGATGTAGTATTCGACCGCCTCGCGCAAGCTGGCATCTGGGTACGATGCGAGGAGCTTGTAACATTCGGCAGCCTCGACGCGCTTGGACATGGGCAACTCAAACCCAGCCTTGCCGGCGTTCTGGCGGTCGTCGGCAATCTGCCAGGCGCGGCTGATCGCATCGGCCTCGGTCTTGAATGACTCGTAAACGCGGGCGCCGTCCACGACCACGTCAATGCGCCATTGGGTATTGCCAGAGGGCAGGGGGCGTGATAGGATTTTGGGCCATGAGGGTTTGCGACGTGATTTCTGGTTCGTGCGTGACTCGGTTTGTACTTTCATCGGGTTTGTCCTTTCCCGTATACAATGTCACGCAAAGTCACGCACGAAGCAAGACAATTGTTGTAAGTGCTTGATTGCGGGCGTAGCATAGTGGTAATGCGCCAGCCTTCCAAGCTGGTGAGGTGGGTTCGATTCCCATCGCCCGCTCCAGCCTTCGCTCGCAACGTCACGGAGCGAGCTTCGGCTGGCGCGCCAGTCTTACATTTGTCTGGAGAGGTACCGAAGTGGCCAAACGGGGCAGACTGTAAATCTGATTTCGGCCAGTTTCGAGTTTCCTTGAGTTTTCCGGGTAAATCCAGCAAAAGCACACATAATCAGGCTTACAAGCTGATTTCCAGCTTTGCACCAAGTGGCAGGAATTGGCATCAGAAGGCGGCCGATTTGCCAATTATTGCCAAGTGACGGAGGACAAGAGTGCATCACGGACTCCGTTGCGCGAGGATTTAGATGTTGATGAAGGATTGTGGTGAGGGCGTCGGCGGTGTGATCGTGCCTCTGGCGGCCCGCTGTGAAGCAAGACGTGGTTGTGTAGCGGCTCTGGTGATCCTGCCGCAAGTGGCTTGTGGCGGCGACAGCAGTGCTGGTGACATGGCCTGCGATGTGATCGTGGCTATAACGCCAAGTAATGGAGCGCGAAACGATATGGTCGCGCTTCGGGTCATTGTGCTGGGGCCGGCACCAATACGGGAGCGGGGGGACGGCTGGCTAAAGTGCAGCCGGCTCGGGTGCGATGCGCTGCATTTGACGTTTGCGCGTTGGCGGCTTGCTGCCAATGTTTGGCGCGATGACCGAGTCGGTCTCGAATGGCTGGCGTCGCAGTTTCGGCTCACCGACGGCCGCGATTCGGAAGCGGTCAATCGCCGTTTGAATGTCCACAACGGAAAACAGTACTGTGCGACCAATACGGCGAAAGCTGATAACGCGGGCCGATTGCCACGCCGACAGGGTGCGCCGCGAAATCCCGATGACACGCGCGGCTTCGTCCGGGCGCAGATACAAACGGGGGAGTAATGCCACCGTGTCCTTGTCGCCCGTTGTCGCCGGGCCATTCATGGCATCACGCGCGCTCCTGCCGCTTCGCGCACTTGGAATCGCTTGAAAACCTGCTCCATCATCGTTGCCAGTAATGTTCACACTTGGAGTTCGTTAACCGTAATGCTCGTGATCCGAACGGAGTCGTCGCTTGGTTCCATGTTGTAGCGCTCGGTCAAGCCCTTCACCCAATCCACAGCAAACTTCTGCAGCGCCAATTCCAGTGGACGCAGATTCTCCCCAATGATTTGGATTTCGTGGGTGTCCGACCGCAGCCGAAGTGTGTCGTTGTCATTCCCGGACTCGAATCGTACAAACGCGAGACGAGTGTAAGGGAACACATAGGAACTTCCATCGGCCAGCTCCACCCGCAGGGCCTGCGTCTGGTAGTCCCGGTTCCAGCAAGACTGAATTCGGCGATTCTCATTCTGACTGGACTTGATCATCCCACCTTGATCCCCTGACTTTGTTTGAGAGCGCGTTGTCGCAGCTTGGCATGAGCTTCGAGCCTGGCTTGCCGAACGCCGTCGGCATAGGACCGGTTATGGCGGCAGCGCGGCATTAACCAGCGAGGAATACCGAGCCTTCGCAGGTAGCCGTCCTTCGCCAGATCGATTGCCAGCGTCCGGTCGCCAGACCGTAGTATATTCTCGCGCAGTTGAGCTTTGTCGCTGGTGAAGATCCTAATGCTTTTGCGCCCACGGGAAATGGTCACATACCATTGCTGCTGGTTGGTCGCTGCCTGGATGGCAGAATCAGAGAACAAGACGTGATCGACCGTCTTGCCTTGGGACGCATACGACGTGATGGCGAACCCACGTACAAACTGCCGGTAGTCTTCTTCCACGAGTCGTCCGTCAGTCAGTCGGATTCGTCCATCGTCGCCAACGTGCTTCACCGTGACCAATTCCCCGTTGGCGATGCGTTGACCGGAACGCGTACGGGCGTTGGCCTTCAATTGGAGACGGTCACCGGACGCCAAAGCAAGTTCCGTGGGCTGGCACACGGTGAGTCGATCCGCAAACCGAAACGGCACCGTGCGAACTTTGTCCGAACCTTCCAAAATCCAACCTCTGTCGCTGATGGCCAACAGCCGACAGGTCTGGCCCTTCTGAAATCCGCCCGCGTCGCGGTTCAGCACCAAGACTGTATCGTCGTTGTAGAATCGTCGGTCTCGCTTCTGCGCGTCGGTCAGATCGACCGTTTCCAACGCCGTCACCACCCTATCCTCAGACCCGAGAAGTCCACGGGATTTCAACGCCGCGCGCACCTGCTCATTGACCCGGTGAATCTCCGACCAAGTTTGCGAAACCACCACGACGGAGCGGCGCTGCTCGGTTAGGGCCAAATAACGCTGCGCGAGATGCTCGGCTTGTTCTTGGGGGGAGCAAACCACGATCGCCCCTTGTCGCTCCAGACAACGGAACGAGGCGTCGAGGTTGCCTTCGGATGCCTCTTGCACGGCTTGCCTGTACTGGGCGATCCGCGAGCGTTCACTCCAGGTCTCCCCCCGAGCTGGGTCTTGACGCCGAATCGTGGTTAGTTCGATGGCCTGCACCGTGGAATACTTCTCGATGGCCCGCAGCGCATCCGATGCTTCCACCGCACCGTGTTGGCGAGTGTCGCCGGAGAGGATCACCCGGCCCTCGTTGGCTTGCGCCAAACTCAAGAGCTCATGCATCTGCCGGCCACCGATTTGGCCGGCCTCATCAACCAGCAGCACGCCGCCGCGCGGCAGCGTACCGCGAGCGAGAAGCGCACTTACGGTTTGCGCGCCTTCAAAGCCATCGCGTTCCAAGTCCATGACCTGTTGCCGCTGCGGAGCGACCACCGTGACCGCACGCCCGATCTTTCGCAGAGCGCCACGCACTTCCCGCAATGTGTAACTCTTGCCGGTACCGGCGCCGCCGCGAAACAGGGTGACGAGGTTGCGCGACCGCAGGATGCGTTCGACGGCTTGGCGTTGCTCGGAATCCAAGCTGGCATTTTGGATGGAGTATCCAGAGCACAGGGGCGCACATCGACGAATGCCGTCCTGCGCCATGCACACAATCTCCCATTCGCGTTGCAGCACTTCCCGTGTCGTGACCCGGCCAGGATGTTGTTTATAGCGCACGTAGCCGCGCCGCCGCGTGGCATCCTGAATCTCAGCCAAGTCGACGTTCTGCCCTCGCACATGCTCCAACGCGTGCCGCCAGAGTTCGTGTTCCAGCACTACCGAACGGCGTTCAAACAGATGCTCCTCAGCCCACGAGACGGCCCGCTCCGCCAACACCTCGCTGGATGCTGCGGTCAGCGGTTGCTCAGTAGCCAGTCGGCCAAGCGACGTTTTTTCAGC
Organism: Verrucomicrobiia bacterium; assembly: GCA_052146795.1. Taxonomy (GTDB): domain Bacteria; phylum Verrucomicrobiota; class Verrucomicrobiia; order Palsa-1439; family Palsa-1439; genus Palsa-1439. Next base: position 21,570 of record JBKQMH010000051.1, on the reverse strand, counting down.
GCCCGTCAATTGCCGGTCCCAACTGGTTCGCAATTCGGGCATGGTGATGCCCTTGATCTTGCGTGCCCGTTCCTTGTGCGCGATATGGTCGCGGATAACGGCGATGTTGCCAGTACCTTTCTCTGGTTCACGTTCCAGCAACTCGCGGGTTTTCTGGTCAATCTCTTGATGCCGCTTAGAGAACTTCTCGATCAGTGCCGTTGACACGCCCCTGATTTCAAAATCCCCCCGACGCTGATTCTCGACGCCGTAGCCGAATTGCCGTAGACGGCGGGACAGCTCGTGGTAATAGACATTCTCCACAAACTTCTGCGCCGACAGCATGTCGTGGTTCTGTAGCGCTTTCCAGCGGGCTTCGACCGGATCAAATGTGGCGTTGAACACGATACAGTGTGTGTGCAACTGCGGATCGAGAGCACGCGATGTGTCGTGATGGAATACGGCGGCGACGACGTTCCCCGTGGTACGGTCCGTGCATTGACCGCTCTTGCGGACGCGCGTCGCGGCGAAGGCTTGCAACTGGCCGAGTGCTGCCGTGACGGCTTGTTCGTGTGCCTCGACAATGCGCGAGTCATGGCCGACCAGGGCGGCGATGGACACCGACTTGGCCGGCGAGAATGTGAAATCGTAGAACACCCGCCGATTCGTGTTTTGACGAGGCTGGCCATCCGGGCCAATCTCCGAACGCGTGGTATTCTGGCGCAGTGTCAACTTCTCGCCGGTCTGCGGATGAAGGTTCTCACAGAGACGAACGAAGTCGTCTTGGCGCGTCACACCTGACAGCCCGAGATTCTCTGCTCCCTCGCCATACCATCGACCCAAGACCTGTTGGCCTTCGGTGTAGTAGTCGCCGACGCTCAAGTGTTCCGCAAAGTACTCCTTGGCGTCACCCAGTCGGTATTGTGCTTTGGTAGTAAGCATAGGCAATCGACTACAGCCGGGACAGAAGGGGACTGCCGTTCGACCGGCCACACGTGGTTTGTTCACTGTTCAACGTCTTCACGAGTCATTGCTCTTTTTCTGAATCGCGCACGCGAGAGTAGCACGGGGGAAAGCGAGAATTTGGAGCTCGGCAGGGACGCGTATTGCTGCCAGTAGCCGCCAATTTCTTCGTTTAGCTTTGTTTGCAAAAAATTCTTCATTTTGTGCTGGACAGGTTTCGAACACCCTCCAAGGGACTACCCTCGGACGCCGAACAGTGGCAGGAACCGCATGTATCAATCTCGTCCTTTCCGGCTGAATACCGATGTTCACGCTGGGCAGTGTGCCCGAAAGAAATAGATCGCGCGTGTACTTCCTACACAAGCTAACGACGGTGGCCAGCTCATTACGCCAACTATGTCAACGGGTCTCATTTTCGAGAGCATAGCCCGAAGCACCGCTCAAAGTGTTCGCAGTGGCGAACAAAGTAGACTGGCCAAGTGTGGCATTGCCGCCGAGAATGGACGGCTGACGAAGGCCTATGATTGACCCTAAATGCCGCAGGACGGGACAACAGTGCTAGGCCCGCGCTTGAACTGGCCTGCTTTCTTCGCGTCTGACAAAGGCGGAGGAGACCCGAATGCAGGCCAGACCAAGCGACGATCTCGGTCAATTGGTACACTCAACACCCGCCCCTCATCGCCGCTTCTCCCGTCTCCCCGCGTACACGACAACGCGGTACGACTCCGTTACGCTTTCCGATTCGGGTCGGGCGCTCAGTGTGCTTCCGACATGACTATGGCTGACCCAATTCTGTCCACGGTGGTACCATCTGCTGACCTGACTTGAATCAGCCTGTGTCCACGGTCTTTCCAGTCTGTGTCCGATTTGTTTCCACGACCTGTACACATACTTGCCATACATGAACCACGAAGTTTCACGCACAGGCTATGCAAGGTTCACGCACGATCCACGCATATGTTACGCACACGGTCACGTCCGGTATACGCAATGTCCACACATCGGCCACGGTACCGGCAACGCATTCGATCCACGATTTCCGAGCCATGGAAACTCCGCGCATTGTGCACAAACCTGCATGGGGTTTCCCTTCCTATGCGGTTGGGTTACAGATCGGACGCTCTACCCCTTGATTCCACAAGGCAGTTTTGTGCGCACGGTATCCGCGCTGTGTTCGCAGAATGTCCGCAGAATTTCCGAGGAAGATGGCGCGGATTTCCGCGCCGTTGATCTTGCAACAAACACGCCGTGTTCAGCTACGACCAGAGCGCCGCAATTCGGACGCAAAACCCGACCGCAATCCGGCAATTCGGCAAAACCGCTGCGACGCCACGTCAGTCGGTAACGGGAAAAGAGGAGGTTGACGTCGCCGCAACTTTACCTCATAAAGAGAACGACATACCCGGAAGCAGTCGCGCTTCTAACCTGTTCGCAGGGAGCCGCTCGGTGACAGCGACGGAGTTCCCGAGGTTGATGGGACAGCACTGGATGTGGGTGGCCCGTGTGTTGAGGCGTTCGGATGGTAAGCTGACCGGTCTGCAACGCAGATCGTGATCAGCGAGAAGCTGTTTCTGGAGATTATTCTTCGTCGTGGCCGGCACCTTGCCTGCTATTGGTTGACTCATTACCGAAAGGCCCAATGACGAATCCCAGTCAATCGGGCGGCCTTCCCACCTCATCGACAACCCTTCTGAACTCAGATTCCGAGAACAAGGTTTTTGGAACAATCACGAAGTGGCCGCTCAGGTTCCGTATGATCCAAGTCCCCATTAAGCCCGGATGTATTCTTACGTGGGCATAGTTAAATGTTCCGCTTGCTTCGTCAACGTGACGCAGCCCTTGTTTCGTGAACTCCAGCACTCTAATCGGCCGTCGCCAAGGGATGCATGAAGAGAATAGCCACCACCAGAACAACCCCGATAACACCAAGAGAGAGAGCCATATTCCCCAACGGGTTGGCTGCAACATTCCAAAATAAGCTCCTTGGCTTAGCACGTATACTGCCGCTGTGCGGGCCAACAAAGCTCCCGGCGGGTTACCCGCCATTTGCAGAAAGGTGAGATGGTACTCGTACCTACGTGCTTTGGGTGGTTCTTGCATGATTCCTACTTGTAGGGCATGGGTTGCGCAATGGTCTGCATTCCATTTACGAGACCGCCCTCGGCACCGATAATTCCCGCTCCAATGGCTCCGCCGGCGGAAGGGCCGGTGGAGAGCAGCGTCGGAGTAAATGCTTTCCCGACCGATTGCCAGTATGTGGTGGAAATCTGATATGGCTCATTCGCCGCATTTACACCGTCTTGCATCATCTGGAATTTCTCAAGAGCAGTCGTGCTTTGCCCGCCAAGTGCTTGAAAATCGGCATCCAGCAGCGCCTGCGAGCCGGTCTCTAGCTGATTATAGAGCTGCCCGCTGCTTAACCCTTGTGCAGACGCACCAGATAGCTTGAAGCCCGCTGTTGCGAACCCGGCACCCAACGAACCCACAACACTGATGCCCGCATCCGTGAGGTTTGCAGTATTAGGGGACATACCAGCCGCTTGAAGCCCTTGCGACGTAAAAGAATCGACGGTGGTTCCACTCCAGGCTTGTCTGGCACCGGCTTGCATTTGATCGATGCCGTGCGCTCCAACGCCGACGCCGAGAATCGCGCCGGGCACTCCAATAGCGGCACCTGCCCCTGTAGTTGAAAATCCCGCCCCTGCGGCTGCCAAGCTGTAGCCGGCGAGTGTTTCGAATCCACCGCCGATGAGTCGCAGCCCGCCCGCTACGTTCTGCCAGCCAAAGAGTCCATACGGGTCGCTGAACAGCGCCGGATTCAGATTTCCGTAGGCATAGAGATTGGGGAAGCTGTCGATGCCGCTGGGGTCGGCGGAGAGGAAGACTTTCTGACCCAACACCAGAATCGTAAGCGAATCGGTTTCTACCAGGCGCGGCTCAGCCACTTGCAACCGCAGTTCCGGGGCGCGAAGCGCCACCGGCACCGCCAAACCCCGGACGCGAGTTTCTGAGGGGCTGAGGCCGAAGGAGGAAGCCCGATACGAGGGAAGACTGGCCTGCGCCGCGCTGACGGCGGCCAGCCCCAGCAATCCGATGATGACTTTGACCACGCGCACTGTGGTCGTTATCTTAGCAGAGGCCGCCGCCTCCAGGCAACTAAAGGAAAGCACGGTGACGCGGTTCAACTGGTGGGCGCGGCGTTGGTTGGTGGCGTGTCGGTCGCCGGCGGTTCGATGGCCGGTTTGTTCGGCTGCTCGGCCGGATGGCACCGGGCATGGACGGCTTGCAGTTGCAGGATGCTGACTTCGGTGTAGATCGCGGTGGCCTCCAGACTGGCGTGACCGAGCAACTGTTGGATGTAACGAATATCGGCTCCGCCTTCCAGCAGATGCGTCGCGCACGTGTGCCGCAGCAGGTGCGGGCCGCCACGCCGCCCCAGGTCGGCTTGGATGATGTAGGCGGCGACCATGCGGCTGAGCACGTCGGCGTTGAACGGCTCGCCGTAGGCGGTCAGGAACACCGCCGGTTGGCTCGTGGCCACCAGCAGCAACGGGCGCACGTCGTCGAGGTAACGCTCCAGCCAGCGCAACGCGCGCGCCCCCACCGGCACCACCCGGTCTTTGCGTCCCTTGCCCTGGCGGATCAGCAGCAGATGTTTGTCACGGTTCAGGTCGGTGACGGCCAGCCGCACCAGTTCCCCGCGTCGGATGCCGGTCGAGTAGAGCAATTCCAGGATGGCCCGGTCGCGGAGGCCCAACCGGTCGGCAATGTTGGGCTGGGCCAACACGGTTTCCACTTGCGGGATGCTCAACGCGGGGATCGGCAACCGATGCAGGGCGCGCGGCAGCTCCAGTTCGCTGGCCGGGTTGGCTTCCAGCACGCGCTGTCGGCTCAGCCAGGTGAAGAACTGGCGGACGTAGCCCAACTGCTGGCGTTGGGTCGTGACGCTCAGCGGCTGGCCGTTCTTCTTGCGGTAGTGATACAGGTGGCGCTGGTAACTCTCCAGAATGCTGCGGGTGATCTGCTGGGCAAACCGCAGGTCGCGTTCCTCGGCCCAACGCAAGAACCCGGCGACCGACCGCCGGCGGCCAACGAGCGCCGATTCGGCAGCCTGGCGGATGCGCAGGTATTCCAGATACTCGTCGTGATAGTGGGCCATCGTGTCGCCGTCACGACTGAGGCCGTCCGCTGGTTTGTTGTGGGGACCGCGTTTGTCAGGCGGACGAGTGCGCAGCCAGCGCACGTTGTGGTATCCGATTCGGGACATAATGTTATGATGCAGTCCGGCTGGCGGCTCCCGATGTGCGAGCCGGCAAGGTGGCAAGGTTGGCGGTAGCCGCTGGCGTGGCGACAGTTACCCTTGCCATCGAATCCTGGCAAGGGGGACGTCCAGGGGGCGTCCAACCCCCCTCCAAACCCGTCCGGGTCGGCGTCGTAACCGCAGATTGGCCAAGCTTGGCCACGTCGATCAGGCCGATTGGCGGCGCGTCGCCGTTCTCCTGGCAGTCGATCAGCAACTCGTACTGATACGCGCTGCCGTTGCGGCCGCAGCGCGGCGCGATGTAATCCTGTTCCTGCAACCGCACCAGGTGGCGCTTGACCTGGCTGTAGCTCCAGCCGGAAACCGCCTGCAACTCGCGGCGGCTAAAGAGGGCCAACCGTTGTTCCACCTTCTCGCGCTCGCACCGCTCCCGAACCCGCTGTTGAATCTGCGTCAAGAGCCGGCGCGTCTGCGGCGGCAACTCATCCAGGCTGCGCCCCAACAGTTCCGGCGCGAGCTGGTTGGCCAGCGCGATGTCAGGCGGACTTACCCGGATGAACTCGCCCGCCTGCGTGGCCGTAGCCACTCCGTCGCGGCGAAGGCCCGCGGGACCCTTCTCGCGCGCTCGCTGGTACTGGTGCAACAACGCAATCGTTTCGATCAACGTCAGATATTTGTCGTGATCGCGCCGGGCCCGGGTCCGTTCGCTGGTAAAGGTCAACTCGGTGGCGTAGTCGTTGACCACGTCCACCGGACGCAAGAGCCGCTGGGCGTTGCGCAAGAGTTTGAGCAACTGCTGACGCCGGTGGCGCAACTGCAAGCCCTCCAGCGTGCGGGCCTGGCGCTGCAGCACGTGAATCCGTTCGGTCTGTTGCCGGCTCTCGTCCACCGAGAGCGTGAAACAGCGGTTCTGCAATTCCTCGTCGATGTCCACCGCCGTCGTGGTGAGAAAGATGGTCGTCGGTCCGGCCACGTGATATTCCTGCGTCTCCATGCGGCCGGTCTGCGGGTCTTTGCCGGTGCTGGCAATCGTCAACTCGCCTTCGCTCTGCAACAACTTCAGCGCGTAGCTGGCCTTCTCCGCGCCGGCTTCCTCGACAATCGCCAGAATCTTCTGTTGCAGGTCGGTCTCGCCCAGATAGTACAGGCTCTGTCCGGTCATCGCCGAATACTTGACCCGGTCTTCTTCGGGGAACATCGCCAGCACCGCGTCCATCAGCGTGGTCTTGCCGGCGGCGCTGGTGCTCTGGATGATCACCGCCAGCGGCCGGGACAGTTTGCGCGACGTGCAGGCCAGATACGCCGCCAGCCGGTTGGTTTCTTCTCCGACCAGGCCGCAGACCTCGAAGGCTTCACTGATGCGCTTGACCAGGTCCGGCGCTTGGAGAAACGCCAGCGCCTCGGCCCGTTCTTCGGCGCTCAAGGCCGGCGCGGGCTTTTTCTCAGGCTCCAGCGCGGCAGTCAATCGCTCGGTCTGTTCCTGCTCCAGCAGCAGGAGCAGTTTCCCCAGATCGCGTTTGATCAATTCTTTCTCCAGCCCGGTTTCTTCCGCGCCGCGCTCGATGAACCGCCGCCGCTGCGCGTCCTGCGTGAGATCGAAACTGTCCCAGTGAAACAAGGGATTGTCGTGGTGCGTGTGCGTGAGGCGCAACGCAATCTTCATCACCTCCAGGCTGTTGTTCTTGTCCAGGCCGCTGACGCGATATTCCCGGCTGCCCAGGCTCAACACGTGATACTCGCCCCGGCGCTCCAGGTGCGGCAGCCCGGATACGACCGTCGTAGCGGCAACCACCGGAGCCGGCGGCTCGCTGACCGGAGCTTCGGCTGGCGCTGGGGCCGGTGCCGGCAGCGGTTCTTTTTTAGCCGCTAAAGGAGAAGCCGCGGCCGGAGCAGCTACTACTATAGAAGAAACCGGCGCGCCCGCGCTCGCGTGAGAGGTGTTCGCCGTCTGTGTGCCGTTTTCCTTTTGCTGCTTGCCCGCCGTGTTGCCCGCCATCCATTCGGCGCTGCGCAAGAGCAGGCCCAGCGATTTGCCCGGCGGCTGGACCTTCTGCGCGTACTCGTTGGCATCCATCCCCCAGGGGAATTTGACGCGGTAGCATTCAATGCCGTGCGCGGCCAACCGGGGCGCGTCGCGGCTCGCCGCCCGATTGCCCGCCTCGTCCGCGTCGTAGGCCAGCCGCACCCGTGGCACCTTCTGCGCAATGATCGCGTCGAACAACTCCTGGGTAAAGCCTTCCGTGCCGTAGATGAACGTCACGTTCGTAAAGCCGTTCACGTAGAAGGTGAGCGCGTCAAACGCCGCTTCGCACAAGATCAACTCCCCTCCCGCCAACGCGGGCACGTTCCAAATGCCGACGTGCGGCCCCGGCAGATACAGATGCAACGGCGTGCCCTTGCGCAGATTGTCCAGAATCTTGCGCCCGTACATCCCCACCGGCTGGCCGTCCGTGCCCAGGATCGGCACCACCAGCGAGCCGTTGAAATGTTCGTGGCCGCTCTCCCGAATGAACCCCAGCTTCTGCAGCCGCTGCCGAATCGCCACGCCCTTGGCTCGGTTGCTGTCCGGCATCCGCAGCCCCAGCGTCCGATCGGCAAACCCCAGCCGAAACTTTTCGATGGCCGCTTCGTCGTATACGCCGCGTTTCTTGAGGTAGGCCAGCGCGGCGGGAGTTTTCAGCAGCCGCTCGTGGTAGTAGTCCACCACCTTCGCGAACAACTCGGCATCGCCCGCGTCCGGCGCAAATGGAATCGGCAACCGTGGAATCGTCGCCTTGCGCATCGGTTCGGTCTTTCTCACCTGGAACGCCGCCGTGCCGCCCTCGGCCAGCAGCTCGTAGGCGTGCCGGAAACTCACGCCGTCAAACCGCTGCACAAACTGGATGACGTTGCCCGCCGCGCCGCAGCCCATGCAGTGAAACAAGCCCTTGCCCGGACTCGCGATGAATGAAGCGGCCTGCTCCGGGTGAAACGGGCAACGCCCCGCCCAGTCCTTGACGCCGTGGCGGCGCAACTCCACGCCCCGGCTGCGGATGATCGCCAGCAAATCGGTCTGCTGCTTCACCCGCTCAATGTCCGCCTCGGGGATGCGTGGCATGTCAGAAGGCTTTCAGAAAAGCCCGCCATTGGGCCGGTGCTGCCTCGACGGCAACACCGGCCCGCGGCTCGTGGCCTCCACTCTCCACGCGCCTGGCGGTGCCCGAAACAATCGGTTGGCAGGGGCGGGCCGGTGTTGTTGGCCAGACAATCCCGGCCCGTGCTTGGCCGTGCCCTCTGTCGAGACGCTTCGAGGTGTTTGAAAAGATCCGCCGGGAGAGTTGGAGCGGCGTTTTGGCGGGACCTGTCAAGAGCGATTGCATTGCACATGTATGTGCAATATACTGCACACATGCAAGCCTTTTTTTCGCTCCCGCCGTATGCTTCGGGCATGGCAACGAAATCGAACCTGCGCCGGCTGCGTGAGACGGCCGGGCTGTCCGTGCGCGAACTGGCCAAGCAGATCGGCGAGTCGCCGACCAACGTGAGCTATTGGGAGCGTAGCGGACAGATTCCGCGTTCCGATGTGTTGGCGGATATCGCTCGTGCCCTTGGTGTCAGCGTTGAAGAAGTCCTGGGCCAACCGAAGCCGCGTCGTGCTGGCGGTCCGGGCGGCAAAGTCCGCCAAGCTTTTGAAGCCGTCTCGAAGTTGCCGCGTCGGCAACAGCAGCACGTCCTCAAGGTCGTCAATGCGCTCGTCGCGCAAGCTGATACCGAGAACTGAGATTCTTTTCTTAGCCGCTTCGTCGTGCCGTCGTTTCACTCCGCCGGAGGCGGATGCAGGCGGAAATACCCGTACCACCGGTTCACCGGCAGAAATGCCGCAACATCTGGCCGCCACGATTGTCCGCGTCGTGGTCTGGCCTGGCGCGGTCCTGGCCCATCACCAAGCGCGGAGCATGGCGCGTAGCGCCACATTGTGCGACGTGCGGAAGGCGCCGCGCCAGCGGAAGGCCCCGCATGTGTGAGCGCCACTCGCTGCGCAGAGTCCTCTCGGCGCTGGGGGTGAGCCGCGAACGACCGCACAATGTGTGCTACGAGACAAGCGAGAGGCTTTCGCGCCGGCGTCGTCTCCGGCGGGAAAGACGCGCAGCGGTGGCCGCGCGACTGATCGCCAGCGCCGTGACAGGCCAGACCGGCGGACAACCTCTATCATCGCGGCCAGCACTCACACCACGCCGGATCCCGACGTGTCATCCATCGCGCCGCGTCATCCAAACGATTCCTGGGGCAACGTCGTGCGAAGTTTCCGGCGACAATCGACCGAATCGGGCATAAGCGCGGTTCCCGACGCGAATCCGTGTCGCCGTCGATCACAACTGCGGCGGCTGTAGAGGCGTTTAACCGTCAACGCGGCGTGCGCCACTCGGTCAGAACCAAAGCGCGGCTTTGGTTTCTCCAAAGCCAAACCCTACAAGCCCGCCGGGCCGGAACGCCGCCGCTGTCAACGGCAGACCGCAGCGCAGCGAGGAACGCCTTGACAGCACGAGGCGGGCGGCTCCGGCCACGTCGTAGCACCGATGCTGCCCGGTGGCAGCCAGTGTGACCAGGCGTGATGAGCCGTGAGCCGGCGTGCGTTGGCGTGACCGGCGCGGCGGCGCTCAACGTTCCATCAGACCTGGCTCGTCGTCACCGTCAGCCTGGCGTTTGTCGCCGGGCGTTTTGGCCGGCAGTGGGTGGGCAAGTTCACGGCGCTGTTGCCGTCAGTCGTCGAGCAGGGAACGTTCGCCGACTCGTGCGGTCGCGCGGTGTCCGCACGGAGAAACGACAAACATCCGACAGACATCCGAACGGCGTCCGACCATCAGTCCATGCGTCGTTCATCGAGCGGCCAGTCCGGCAGCGATTGAGCGGCCTCCTCATCGCCCAGAGGAGGGGTTGGTGTCATCACCCAAATCCCGTTTTCTGGACACATGCTCTGTGTGTCCGAGTTGCCGTTTCGCGATGCGCACTTCGCCGCCTTGCAGCGAATCGCCCGGCCAGAAACTGCGCCGCCGCCTCGCGCAACAACGCCAGCAATCACAGCAGCAACGCCACTCGCGCGGCATCCGCACTGCGTAGAGCACTCATGAGTCTGAAAGAATCTGCGTTCCGCACTTGCAACATCGTCCGGTCTCGATAACGGCTCTAAACTTTGGGTTCGGACCAAAGTACGCTCCGCTGGCATCCTGACCGAACCAGTCACCGCAATGCGGGCATCGAATAAACCGGGCAAACCTTCGGTGTGCCCTTCGGATTGTGAGATAGGGAACCAAAATGAGGTAGGCAGCAGCCAAAAGGAGCGTGGCGAGCAAGAACCGCCCGCCAGGATCAATCCTGCGAACAATGAACACATAGAGGGCAAGCCCTCCCAAGTAGCCAACATACCCAAGAAGCTGACGCCATCGGAACACCCCATAGTCTTTCCAATAGGCGATGAACTCCTCACGAGTCGGCAGTTGTGTCGCCATGCTCGTGCATTCCTCTATTTCTGAATACGTGTCGGCTGCTGCTGCGGAGCGGTCTCCAGAATGGGTGCGGCCGGTTGAAGGAATTGGCCTATGCCACTTGCGATTGCCGCTGCCGAAGCACCCCCCGCAGCAGGAGTCGGTGCGCTGGCCATCCAGCTCGGGACGCTGCCGCCGGGATAATCGATTTGGTAACGGGCTGACCACTCATATTGCAGAATTGTGAGTGGGTTCCACGTATCCGGGGCCGAGCTTGGACTGCCTTGTATTCCTTCTGTCAGTGCTCGCCCACCACCGCTCACGCCAACAGCAAGGCCGCCGACCACACTACCAGCATTGAAGGCGACCGTGTTCCAGTCGTTCGCCTGCACGGCCTTATAGGTGTTGATGCCGGTTGCAGCAGATCCGGCTAGTGCTGTTACGCCGATCCCTGCGGTTACAGTTGCCTGAGCGGCAGTTGCAGATACTCCCAGTGCCGTCAGTCCAGATACAGCCAGCGGCGCTGCAGCAACGACCGCAAGAGCGCCAACACCGCCAACAACTACGCCGCCGGCGAATTCCCCCCAAAGCGGAGGCGTTCCCGTCTTCGGCAAGGGTTGGCCGGTGTAAGGGTTGTAAATGACACCATCGATCATCCCAGCAGCTTGCAATCCAAACGGGTCGGTGAAGAAGGCCGGGTTGGCATTGGCATAGGCGTAGAGGTTGGGGAAGCTGTCGATGCCGCTGGGGTCGGCGGAGAGGAACCGTTTCTCGTCGGCGGAATAGAACCGGCGCTGCATCGCGTAGATGTTTGGACCGTCATCGGCGCGCACGGCAAAGCCGCCGAGCCACTGATACGGCGTGCCGGTAGTGCCGGTACGCGCATTGAGTTCGCCATACGGAGTGTAGGCGAATTGGTCGCTGACGTTGCCGTTGCCGTCAGTCAACGCAAGCGTGCTGCCTTGTTCATCAGCATGGTAGTAGTGTGTCGTAGCCCCGTCGGATTCGATCTGGCATACCAACCCATTCGGCCCCCAGATGTACCAACGGGTCACGTTGCCCGCGGCATCCAACTCGGCCAGCACATTCTTCAATCCGGCCCGATAGTTCAGCACGAAGTAGTTGGTCGTTGTGCCGCTGATCCGTCCGATGCGATTGCCTTGGCCATCGTACAGGTACGTCGTGACCGTGGCCCCGTTGGTGATCGCCGTGAGCCGGTCGGCGCAGTCCCAAGCGTAACTGACCGTCGAGGTCGAGGACACCGAGACCAAATCGCCGTTCGCATTGAAACCGTTCGTCGTCGTGTTTCCAGACTGATCGGTGCTGCTGAGCAATCGGTCCGCCGCGTCAAACGTCTGCTGTTTATTCTTCTTCGTGGTCGGTACCGGGTTCAGCCCGTCGTTGATGTTTTCCTGGGTCTTGTACCCGACCGCGTTCCGGAGAATCCCCCGATCCACAAAGTGGCTGCCGCCACCAGACGCGGCGTGATAGAGGCTCGTGACCCGATTCTCGGAATCATATCCAAACGTAGCGCTGGTGCCATTGGCGTAACCGATTCCGGTCAGCCGTCCGGCATTATCGTAGCTGAACGTGGTCTGTTTGTTGTTCCAGTCCGTGACGGACTGGAGCCGTTCTTCCTGATCGTAGACATACTGCACGGCCTTGCCGCCGGGGTAGACCAGATTGGTCACGTTGCCGCTCTTGTCGTTGCCGTAACTCAGCGACCATGCCGCGCCACCGATCTGCCCGTTGACGGTGCTCAGCCGGTCGCAAGTGTCGTAGCCGAGAATCATCGCGCTCTGCGCTGTCTGCGACGTGGCGACATTGGAATCGGCATCATAGCCCAACCGGGCAAACGACCCGTCTGCATAGACCGTATTGGTCAGTCGATTCAAGCCATCGTAAAAGAGGCTGGTTGTTCGGTTCATTGGGTCCTGACGGGACGTGAGGTTGCCCGCGTTATCATAGAAACAAATGATCACCTGACCGACCGCATTGGTCACGAATCGGAGCCGACTTTGGGAATCGAATACGAACTCCATCGGATGGTTGTCGGCGTTGATAAACCCGGTCCGGTTACCCTGACCGTCGTAACTGTACTGCTCGAATGCGCTCGAAGGCCGGTAGCTGTCCGTCAGCCGTTCGAGAGCGTCATACTGTGAGCGCCAAGTCCGAGACAACTCGTCAACGGTGTTTGTTACCTTGCCCAACGCATCGTGCCCGTAGAGCACGTTTCCCAATGGACGAAATTGCTCGACGACCTGGTTGAGACCATCGTACTGATTCCAGGTCGCGTCTTGCACTGCGTCCACCGTCACGAGCACGTTGCCATTCAGGTCATAGCCGGTCTGCTGCGTGTTGTATGTGGACACCTGATTTGTCACCCGTCCCACGCCGTCCCGGTAGAAAGACGTCGGGTACACTCGCGGCGTCCAGGTCGTGACCAACCGATCGTCGATATCGTAGGCATTACTGACTGTCCCGCTGTCGGGCGCAGTCACTGTCAACTTCTTATACGCCAGCGTATACGAATAGGTGGTGGTAAATTGACGCGCGTCAGTTTGTGTCTTGAGCAGGCCGTTTTTGTAATAAGACTTCCCCTGGTTGCCCCCCACGTTATCGACGGTGTTGATCAGCAACCGTCGCTGGTCATAGAAGTATGTGGTTGTCTTGCCGAGCGGGTCGGTGACACTGCCCAGGTCGCCAAGGCTGGTGTGGTGGTACGTCGTCGTCCCCGAATCGGTCAGGCAGGCCGTGTTGGCGAATCCGTAGCCATCGTAAGTGTATGTCCCTATATTGAGCGGCACGCCGGCAGAGGAGGTGATCCTGAACCATTGTTTCAGTCCGTTCCCTTGGTACGAGAAGCTTTGCTGGTTGCCAAGGGCATCGGTGATCAGCGTTGGATGGTGCGTGGCATTGTACTGCATGGTGGTCGGGTTACCCGCCGCGTTGGTCACGGCCACCAATTGGGACTGACCGTCGTACACGTTGATCGTAGTGCGCTGTTCCGGTCGGCCAACGGCTTCCGTCTTGCTGATCAAGTTGTTGTTCCCGTCGTACACCATATTGTTGGTGTTGCCCATGCCGTCCACGGTTTGGATGACGTGGTTCTGGCCGTCGTAGCTGGTGGAGGTCTGTGCGCCATCCGCAGTTTGCACGCTGGTCAAACGGCCTTGATCGTCATAGTAATAATCGGTTTGCAATCCCAAGGGACTCTGCTCGACGGTCTCGTTGCCTGCGGTATAATAGTTCCACGGATGACTTGTCGCCGAGATCTGGTTGGTGACTTGATCGGCGCTGTTATATGAGTTCTGGATCGTGGTGATCCCTTCCGGGTCGACCAGCGAGACCAGCCGATGGTTGCCGTCATAGCCCAATTGCCACGGGTTGTTGGCTGGGTCCGTCACCGTGCCCAGATCACCAGCGGTAGTGTAGCCAAACGTCACGGTTCCCGCGCCATCGGCGATCGACGACAGTTTGCCGCCGGTGTAATTGAAGTACATGGCCTTGGTACTGCCGAAGCTGGAACAAGTGATACTCGCCAGATTTGTGCCGCCAGTGTAATAGGCGAAGGTCAACTGGTTCCCATCCGGGTCCGTGACGGAGGAGACGACATTTTGGCTGTTGAAAACGTAGTGGTTGGCCAGCCGTTCCTGCGCCACAAACGCGCCGTTGGTGCCGCTGAGCGAGGTTGTAATGCCCGGCGGCGGCGTGTAGTACCCATCCGGCTGACGGTTGAATGTCATGACCTTCTGCCCGATGGAAATCGACACGGATTGATCGGTCAACTGGCTCATGGCCCAATTGGCAACCACTGCCGCCAGCGCCCAATCGCGGGGCGAGGTATTGGTCACGGCAGTGGAGATCAGGTCTTGGTTGACGACTGCTGCCACAAGGGCGGCGGTGGCGTCCTGGGGAGTACGGCTGCCGAGACACGCGGCGAAATCACTATGAACGGCAGCGGTGATGTTGCCGCTGTGGGTCCAGCCGTAGCCGAGCGGACTGAGGCGATTGCGCGCCTTGGAGTTGTAGGAGCGGGTGAACTGGAATCCCATCGGCGGGTCAAATGACAAGTCAGTCGAATCATTCAGGTAGGCTCCGGATTGCAGGTCCACCGGCTCGCGGCTGGTCAGAGTCCAGGTTTGGATGGGAGGGATGACTGTTTGTTGGACAACTGTATCAACGGTGTTGACGGCGATGCCCGACAGCAGCTCGGCGTATCCGCCGTCGTAGCCGCCGCCGATCACCATGCTGAGGACGGAATTGGTTCCGTTGAACCACCAATCGGCGTATCCCTTCCCCACCCATTGCAGGTTGGTGACCTGGCCGCTCTGCGGCAGAATCAGGACGTGGCCTCCAAGGACGGCGTTGGTATAAAACGTATTGAGGTCCTGGGTGCTGTAGCCTGTCAATGCTGGTTTGACCACCGAATTCCAATTACTGGAAGTCGCCCGATAGATCTTCAACCCGATGAGGTTGGCCTGATGCAACACCCTGACCGTGGAGACGGCTGGACGGCTGAGGTGTTGCAACTGCTCCAAGACTCCGTGCTCCATCGCACTGGCCTGATAGTAGGCATGGGCCACGCCGACATTGGCCAACGTCTGATTGGCTCCCAACGCCGAGGTGAATTCGTTTCTCAAATCAACGTAGTAGCTTGCTTCCTGGGCCGCGATACCGACCCGGTGGTGGGTGAGTATCCGCGTGCCGAACAGTTGGTACGTCAGCGCTCGGTACAGGTCGGTTTCCTGCAACCAGGACTGGCCAATGGTCTGCAATCCGCTGCTGAGCAAGCGCACATCATTCGTTGCCAGCCCGGTGGCATTCAACTGCTCGAAGGCGCCGAACGAAGAGGACACCATCCGACCCGGAGCATCCGCGCCGAATCCGACACTGATGGCATAGGAATTCTGGTTGGAGCGCGTCAGAGAATACGTTTGTCGATCAATGGAATACAACACGTTGCCGTTGTTATCCTCGCCGTCAGGATGATAGATCGTGATGGCGGGGCTGGCCGCGCTGGTCGAAAAGGTGCCGGATTCGGTGCTCAGGATTGTGCTGTCGGACCAGAGTTGAGCCGCCGGGTAGGTGGAACCCGTCCGGTTCGTGTAGGAGATCCACAGCTTGTGATTGGCAATTTGATCCAGCGTGAGGGTGTTGGTCCACGTCCCCTGCACCATCTGGAAATAATGTAGCGAACACGAGGGCACGCTGCTCCCTTCCAAGTAGAGACCCGGTTCGCCAAATCGCATCATCGAATCCAACCCGGGCGCGATGGTCGCACTGCCCATGATGTCGCCCCAACTGGCGTTGGGGTAGCTATTCGAGAGATTGGCTCGCAGGGCCTGCGCCAAGCTGGTCAGATAGTTGGTGACACCCGTCTCGCTGAGGTTCTGGACGTAATCGGCAGTGGTCGTTCCGCCGGCGTCGCTGTACAGAGTGGAGCGGCTGTAACCGATCAGGCCGCTGATGTTAATACCGGTTGTTGCGATTGACGGCTTGAACGAGGGGTCCAGGTAATAGTCCGTCCCGTAGAAGTTGGCATGCACCCAAACGTGGGGAAGGCTGACGCTACCAGAACCTGTGTACACGTAGGGGTAGCCACCAGCGAGGAGGGTATTGACGACGGTGTTCATGTCATTGCTGACGCCGAGCCAGTGCGGCAGGTCATAATTGTCCGAACTACTCATGGGAAACGAGGCCATGTTCGACGCATTGGTGTACCCGTCGCATTCCGCCGTCATTTGAAGGTCAGCGGTTATGCCGCTGGCATTCAGCAACTCCATCAGAAGATACGCCTGATCGGTGTCGTTTCCCTGCCGGTCCAGCAGGGTCCTCTCGGGGCCTTTCTTGAGACCGTAGTACGGGTCGAAAGCGATCTCGTCGCGCACGAAGAAGTAAATCTGACTTGGATCATATTGGAGCGCCTGGGCCATCTCTGGAATTAAATTCGCCGAGGTCGCCAGGCCGTCACTGCCGTTGTCACTGGCAGATTGGGCTTGATAAGTGTCCGAGCCGGACGATCCGGTTCCATTCGGAATCGACAACAACGGGACACTGCTCATGTCCACGGGTGTCAGCGGGGTCGCTTGCGCCCCGGAAACGGACGGGTCGTCGGTCCACACCACCACTTGCGAATGCCAGCCCGATTGATCGCCTGAGTCGTTTGTTTGGGCAGACCCGTTTCGTCCGAGCAGTATGCCGACGGCAAGAATGAGACCGAGAAGTTTTACCTGCTTGAGTATCACGTTGTTTGTGTTCATGGTCAGTTCTCCGCGGGAAGTCAGTGGCTGAGGGCGTTATCTTGTTGCAGGTTGTGGCCCGGCGTCAGAGCGAACGTCTCCGCGCCCGCAGTCGTGTAAAAGGCGTCAACCAGCCGCCCGTCTTGGTCGTAGTAGTAGCGGAGCGTGGTTACGCTGCCGCCCGGCGGCCCGACCAAATACTGGTTCGGGGTGTAGCCGAGCAGGTATTTCTCCAGATTGGAGAAGCCGTCACCGGCGGGGTCTCCCAAGGCAAGATTGGGATCGAGAGGGTCGAGACCGTAGGTCACCGCCCAGCCGTAGGGTATGCCGTTGTTGAGGGTGTTCGGGTTACCGCGTACCACCCGATAGAAGCCTTGCGTTTGGCCAACAGCATTGCTATCCGACCAAGTTGTTGTGAGATTGCTTCCCCACATCCAAGCCACATCCGCCCAAGACGAAGTGGGGGTCAGGCTGCTTTCGGCTTGGACAATATAGACGTGGTCTGGACAACTGGCCCACGATGCGACCATCGCCCCGCCACCGTCTGGCGACAGGGACATCATGCTGAACGGGTCAGCATCATTTGTGATGCTACAGGGGTCGCTGTTGTCCATCGGCAGGAGCGTCATTTCGCTGTCCATTGCCAAGCTCGGCGTAGATAGCGCTTCTGCCGCGGCTGCGGCCTCCGCTTCTGCAGCGGCCGCTTGCGCGGCGACGGCCGCGTCCCAGACGGGTTTGTTTTGGAGGTCGGCCACGAGCACTGTGAGCGTAACGATTGGGGGTAGGATTGGGGCGCCCGGGTCTGTCCAGCAAGCCAGACAATTCGTGTATTGTTGCCATTCCCACCAAACGCCACGGTCCTCTGAAGCCGTGCCGGGCTGGTAGCCACTTGGTGCCTCAACGCGGGCGATAACGTCCGTCGACCAGGAGGACTGGAAAAGAATCTCGCCCGTCAAGACGTTCTTCGCCAAGTCGATGGAGAAGATGTCGACCCCGTTGAGATTGGTGGATGCTGGGAGCAGAGCGCTACACGGCACCGCCGAACAATCCACGAAGAAAGGTAGCCCGCCATCGAGCGAATACGCTTGCCAGTGCCATGGCTCGTTGGGCAGCCACAGGCTGTGGTCCCCACTGAACGCCTGCTGGGCCAAGTCTGCTGGATTCGTCGCAATGGCGCAATCCTGCGCAATCACACGGGCGGACAGTAACACCAAAAAAACTAAGATCGGGTAGAAAAAACACCTTGCGCGTCTTTCTCGACACATTCCCGAATGCGCGGGGCACCCCGTTCGTCTGACAAACTCACTCGTAGTAGTCATAATCGCATGTTTCTCCCGGTTCAGTTGCCGACTACGGAGATAAAAGGGGCGCGAACTCAGCGCACCCCTGTTAGAGGCACCGCGAAGCGCCCGTCACCAGAGTACACACGAGCCGCGCCCTTTCGGGCGCGTGCTCGGTCGGCCTGGTGACAAAAATTCGCGGTTTTCTAACAAGACCGTAGCCGAAGCTACGCTATATTGTTTCTGTTTCTTCTACACGTATGTCATTCGGTTCTTCCTCTACGTCGCGTTACTCTGCCTGACAAGAACTTCCTCGCCATCGCGGTTTGTGTGCTTCCGCTGAGTACTCCTTGGCTGCCCGTAAAAAGTGAAAAGAAATATGGGGATAGTTCTCCCGGTCAGTGAAACGGCTTATTGATTCCCTCGCTCTACGTCGGTGACTTCAGTGATCATCCGATTCCCCCTGCCTCGCTACGGGCTTCAGCGTTTGGAATGTAGTTGCGATAGCTGCCACGTCCGCAACCACGTCGCCTAGTTCAAGAAGGTTGCCTAACAAATTTGTTCATCACTTGCAAGCACAAAGTGAAAAATTTCACAAAGCCAGAAATTTCAGCGTCGCCTTGATCGTGACCAAAAAAACGTTTGGTCAGTACACAACCGCGCAGTATAAGCTTTTGTCGGTGAGCGGCGACAGGCCACGAGTGAAATTGCGACGCAACTTCCATTCGCGGCGACACTGGGCGAATTGAGTAGGGGAAGATAATGAATATGATAGACGTTCAGAGCGACCGCGACGGTGTTGCTTGGGTGATATTCAACAATTGGCGTCAAAAATACAATCTGCTCAATCCACCCGAGGTGCGGCAGCTTGAGAGCATCGTCAACAACCTCACCGCTCGGCCCCCGCGCGGCGTGGTGTTCATCAGCGCCAAGAAGGACATGTTTCTGGGAGGATTGGATCCCGCTGAACTGCCCAAACTCGGCGACCCGAAGACTGCTGAGGAGTTTTCTCTTACAGGACAAAGGCTCTTCGATCAGGTCGCCGCGCTGCCTGTGCCGACTGTGGCTGCGATTGACGGGCGATGTACGTGCGGGGGCCTTGAGTTCGCCTTGGCTTGCCGCTACCGGGTGGCAACAGACAGTCCGCATACGGTGTTGTCGCTGACCGACGTGAGAGTCGGTGCCATCCCTGCTTGGGGCGCGACCTATCGGCTGCCAAAGCTGATTGGCGTGTGGCAGGCCTTGCAGATGATCATACTCGCCGGGGCAATTCTCCCTTCGGCTGCGCGGCGGATGGGGCTTGTGGACGCGGTGGTAAAGGCTTCGGAGTTGCGCGAGCTGGCCAGGAGCTTGGCGACAGGCGAGAGCCAATTGAGGCAACAAGAGGCACCGGCGTGGAAGCGGATTTGGCCGATGCGAACGCTGGCCTATCGCTTGGCGCGCTGGATAGCCCAAGTCAATCCGGGCAGTAGCGACACCGTGGCCCAGCCTGCGTATCTGCGCCTGCTGCCTCTGGTAGTGCAACAGATGGGCAACCTACCCGTTCGGACGCAGTTGGCCGCGATCAAAGCCATAGAAACGGTGTTGGCCACGCGCAAGACCGAAGACCGGCGGCGGATCACCGCCCGCTTGTTCGCCGAAGCGGTGACCTCCGAGGAATGCAAGAACCTACCGCGCATGCTCCACCTCCGCAGCACAGATCGTTATACGAAGTTGCTCGGATTCGGCCCCTCCGGTCGACCCCGAACTCCCCTAAAGGCAGTGCCGGAAGTGGGCGTGATCGCCGCCGGAGCGGCCGGTGCCCGTCTCGCGCAATGGTGCAGTCGCCACGGCATCATCGTGCGGCTTTACTCACCCAAGACAGAAGAGCAGCCGGGCCTGATGCGACGGATCGAACTGTTGTATACGGAGCAACTCAAAGGACTAAAGTTGTCAGAAACAGAACTGCAGGATGGCTTGGATCGGTTGCAATCGATCGACGACGCCAAAGGATTTGACAAGTGCAAGATCATCATCGAAGCGGCACGGACTCCCACCGAAGCGTGGCCGCCGATGGCGCACGAACTGGACGGTGCGTTACGACGCGGCTGTATTCTGGCGGTGCACGTGGTGGCGACGCCTATCGAACCTTGGGCGTTGGCCACCTCCCGCCCCAAACAGGTCGTCGGCATTCAATTGTTCGATCCGGTACAGGAGCGCGAACTGGTAGAATTGGTTCGCGGGGCAGACACATCGCCCGAGACGCTGGCCATCGCCGCCGCCTTCGTCGCGCAAATCAAAAAGTATCCAGTCGTCGCGAAAAGTGCACCAGGATTTCTGGTGAACCGACTGTTGACGACTTACCTGAACGAGGCTGTCCTGATGGTGGGCGAGGGCGTCGGCATCGAGGCGATTGACGAGGCGATGCTGGATTTCGGCTGGTCACTGGGTCCACTGCGGCTCATCGACGAAATGGGTATCGACGCAATCGTGGATGTGTCGAGCCAATTAGCCACAGCATTTCGCGACCGAATGATTGTCATGCCGATGTTGCAGCAGATGTACCAGAGCGGATTGCAAGGACGCAAGGGCGCGGCGGGATTCTACACGTATGGGGGCAAGCGCTTGCGGGCGAACAGGCAATTGAGGTTGACACGGGGCAAGAGCATGGACTCTGGCGCGATTCAGAAGCGTTTGATGGGCGTGATGATTGCCGAGGCGAAGCGTTGCCTGGACGAACATATCGTCGCGACGGAAGACGATATCGACGTCGCCGTGCTCTTCGGCATAGGCTTTCCACAATCACGCGGCGGCCTCGTGACGTACGCACGCTATTCAGGATTGTGGGCCTGAGCGGGGGTCGCGAACGACTCCTTGCCGCAACACGGCATATACGAGGCTGGTTGTCACCGCCCTGGCCCGTGCCGGTGGCCGACTCCACTCATTTCGTTCCGCTGCCTCTCTCGCGCGCCACGACGGTGCTGGTTCATCTGCGATCCGTGCCGCTTCCAGTCGCGCTCGGCAGGAACGACTATGCGCCCGTTCCGCCCGCCGCTCCGTCCATCGGCACCGACCGCCTTCCTACATCGCGTGTCACTTTGCTGGAACTGGCGGCCAGGGAAAACGGAAACCGGATGGTTGCGCTATTTGCTATCACCACACTTGGTGTGCCTTGCGCTTCCAGTGTATGGCTCGCTCGCGCCGTCAATGTTGTCCGCCCCGTCCCCTGCGGCTCCACATGTGACCGCGCTTGCTCCGCCATGGGGGGACCGCGCTGTTATTGATATTCGCATAATATAGTGACAGTTTGACTCAAAACAGTTCGGCTTGTTTCCAGAAGGATTGAACCAGCGTGGGGCGACGGCGCATGCGGCTCAGGGCGCGACGGGCGGCGTGGGTAAGTT
>JBKQMH010000050.1:0-15622 GCA_052146795.1 Verrucomicrobiia bacterium | reverse complement strand
AACGTGACGGGCGACTTGACGGTGAATGGCGGGGCGATTACCACCGATACGTCCGGCTCTGGAAATGGAGGAGCACTCAGCATCACGGCAGGTGCGATCACTCTCAACGCCGAGGGAAATACCGTATCTGGAATTCTCTCCGACACCGAAGCGACCGGGAGCGGAAACGGTGGGAACATCAGCATTACGACCCCGACCCTCGATATACTGAATGGGGCGCGAATCTCCGCGGCCACGGGCGGCATGGGCAACGGCGGCAACGTAACGATCAATGCCGACACGATTGATCTCGACGCCCAAAGCGCGCAGGGGTTCGGCTCCTCGATCACCGGAATCTCTGTCAGCAGCTTGAACAACCCCGGCGGCAATGCTGGTAGCATCGTCATTCAACCGATGAGCGGAGGAGCGCTCAGCCTGCAGATCGTCAATGGCGCGCAAGTGTCCGCGGAGACGGATGGCAACGGGGCGGGCGGCAGTATCAATATCGTTGCCGACTCGATCGAATTGGATGCACAAACGTCCTCCCAGTTCACGGGAATCGAAGCCATGACCTTTGGCCCAGGCCAGGGCGGCGACATCCAGATTCAGACCCGCGCGCTGACACTGGCGAATGGCTCACAAATCAGCGCGACCACCTTCGGCAGCGGGGGCGGCGGCGACATCACAGTAAACGCCGACACGATCGCCGTCCAAACTTCTTCCTCGATCGAGTCGCAGACGTTTGGGCTGGGGCCGGGGGGAAACATCAATCTAACGGCGACGACCTCAGTCATTGTGGACGGACAACAGGCCGACGGCTCGCCCGGATTCGCGGAGATCGCGGCGAGCAACCCCTTCGGCGTGGAAGGAAACGCCCCGGCGGGAAACATCGCTATCACCGCTCCCTTGGTGGAAGTGCTGAACGGCGCGGACATCTCGACTTCCGTCCTGGGGGGCAGCCCCGGTGGCAATATCGTTATTACGGCCCCGACCGTTCAGATAGTAAACGGCGGGCAGGTATCCGCCGCGACGGACGGCACAGGCAACGGCGGCAATGTCACCGTGGATGCCAACACGATAGGTATCGACGCCCAAAACGCCCAGGGCCCGGGCGCGCCCGTGACGGAAATTGCCGTCAGTTCCCAGTTGGCTGATCCGGCCAGCGGCGCCGCCGGCAACGTTGTCATCCGTCCGTTAAGCGGGCTGCTCAGCCTGCAGATCGTCAACGGCGGGGAGATCTCCGCGAGCACGCGAGGTGGCGGGGCGGGAGGCAGTGTCAATATTGTTGCCGACTCCGTTCAATTGGACGGAGAAACCTCGCCCCTGTTCACGGGAATCCAAGCGATGACCTCTGGAGGAGGCCAGGGAGGCGGCATCCAGATTCAAACCCGCGCGCTGACACTGGCGAATGGCTCGGAACTCAGCGCGGCCACCTCCGCCGGCGGAGGGGGTGGTGACATCACCGTAAACGCCGACACGATCGCCATTCAGAGTTCTTCCCTAATCAACGCCCAAACCTCTGGTTTGGGGCCGGGGGGAAATATCAATCTTAGCGCGACGACGTCGCTCATACTGAACGGTGTGCAGTTCGACGGATCGCCCGGACTGGCGGAGATTGCCGCGGGCAATCCGTCTGGCGGAGGAGACGCCCCGGCGGGAAGCATCACCATCACCACGCCCTTGTTGGAGCTATTGAATGGCGCGGACATCTCGGCTTCCGTCCTCGGCGCCAGCGCCGGGGGTAACATCACCATCAATGCCGGGGCGTTGGCGCTCGACAATCACGCCTTGATTACGTGCTCCAGCCAAAACGGACAGGCAGGTGGAATCGCGATCACCGCCGCACAGACCATTCAGCTGGCGGATGCCAGTGTCATCAGCGTATCGTCCGCCAACGATAACGCTGGCGACATCAACGCGGTGTCCGACGGGAACATCCGCGTGACCGACAGCCAAATCACCGCCCAAGCGTCTCAAGATGGCGGCAACATCACCCTGACTGCTCCGTCGATGGTCTACTTGCTGAACAGCAAACTGGATGCCTCGGCGGGTAGCCAGGGCGGCAATGTCACGGTTGACCCCCAGTCCGTGGTCCTGAACAACAGCACGATTTCCAGCAGCGCGGGAAGCGGAAAGGGCGGGGACATCACTCTGGAGCCGGTAAGCTCCGTCTATCTTCTGGACAGCACGTTGAACGCCCAATCCGCCAGCGGAAACGGCGGCGACATCCTGGTCGCCGGTCCGACGGGAAACGCGGGAACCGGGACGGCCAACGCACCGTTGGTAACCTTGGATCAGGCTGACGTTATCGCCAATGCCCCGAAAGGTCAGGGAGGCAACATCACCTTCGTCTCCAAAGGTTTCCTCCAGTCGGAAGGCCTTATTGACGCATCGGGGGCGGAGAATGGCACGGTCGAAATCCGATCACCGAATGTTGATTTGACAGGGATCGTGGTTCCACTATCCGCGTCGCTCCTGGATGCCGAGTCGCAACTTCAGCCCTACTGCGGGGTCAAGTTGGCCGGCGTCGTCAGCAGCTTTTTCGTAGTCGGCAGGGGCGGTGTGCCGTTGCAGCCATCGGGCGTTTTGCCGAGCTTGGGATTACCACCGATTGATGAAGGGAAGCGGTAGCAAGATTTTGGCCGCCGTCACAACGGCGCCTTGTTGTTTACCAGCAACTTCACGATGACCATACGGACTACCAGGCCCGGTTTGGACTTCCATCCCTGGCGTTTTTGGTTGTGGCGAGGGTATGTCTGCGTCGCGACCCTTGCCATTGTTACGTTTGCGGCAGGCATTTGCCGCGGGAGTACCACGGGACAAGATGACGCGGACATTGGACGGAAGGAAACGGCGGAGGGATTGGCGGCCTTTGAGAAAGGCGTGTTCGATCAGGCGATCCCCCATTGGGAAAAAGCCGTGCAATTCTATCGCGCGCGCCATGACACCCCGCATGAAATCGACGCCCAGATCCGTCTCGCCGCCACCTATGAAGCCGTTGGACAATTCAGTGACGCCATCCGACTGCTCAATGATGCCGTGAGTCTTGCTACCGTTGCCAAAGATCGGCGGCGAATCATTCTGGCCAAAGGTAATTTGGGCGAAGCCTATTCCCACACGCAGCGCCCCGATTTCGCCGAAGCCACTCTTCGTGAGGCCCTCACCCTGGCGCTGGCCGATCAGGATCTGAAGGCTGCCGCGGCGATTCAAAACGATTTGGGTAATCTGCTGGCCGCCCAGGACAGGCTCGGAGACGCGCTGGAGGCGTATCTGGAAAGCGCGTCGTCGGCCCGCCTGACGCATGACCGATTGCAGGCTGCGAAAGCACTCAGCAACGCCGCGTCCACCGTGACCCGCGGTACGGTCGTGTCCGATGCCGCCAGTATGAATGATGCCGCCATGGAAGAGGCCCGTCAGGCTCCCGACGGCCACGAAAAAGCCTTTACGATGATTGTCTGCGCCAAGACCTACCAGCAGTTACTGCAGCGACGGCTTGGATCGCGTGACACGCTCTACACCAGCGCCACGAACGCGTACAACGCCGCGATTCAGGTCGCGCGGAATATCGGTGATGACCGGGCGACGACCTACGCCTTGGGAGGATTGGGCGGGCTCTACGAACAGGATGCGCGCTATGGGGAAGCGCTGGAGCTGACGCGCCGGGCGGCGTTTCTGGCGCAGAAGACCCAGGCCACCGAGGCGCTCTACCAGTGGGAATGGCAAACCGGGCGCTTGCTCAGGGTGCTCGGTCAGACAGAGGAAGCCATCGCCGCTTACCGCCGCGCCATCCAGTCCCTGCAGCCCATTCGCAATGATCTTTACCTGACCTACGCCAATGGTCCCGGTCCGGCATCGCCCCGAGAAGCCATTGGCCGGGTCTACTATGAATTGGCCGACTTGTTGTTGCGGCGGACGGACACCTTGAGCGACCCCGATCAGATCCAGACGAACCTCGTGGCGGCGCGTGGCGTCGTGGAGCAACTCAAGTCCGCTGAATTGGAGGATTACTTTCAGGATCAGTGTGATTGTCTCACCAAGAAAACGCCTCTCGAAAAGGTTTCTCCCGATGCCGCGGTGATCTACATCATCCCGTTGCGCGACCGCACGGAGATTCTGGTTGGCTTCTCCACGGGTCTGGAGCGGTTCAAAGCCGCTGTCGGATCAGAAGAACTGACCGCCGAAGTGCAACGATTTCGAAAGAACCTGGAAAAACGCACGACCTACGAGTATCTCGAACAGGCGCGACACCTGTATGATTGGCTGATTCGTCCCCTCAAAGACGAACTCGCGCGCCACCAGATCCAGACGCTGGTCTTTGTGCCCGATGGAGCCCTGCAAACCGTCCCCCTGGCCGCCCTGCAAGACGGTGAAAGATTTTTAATCCAGGACTTTTCCGTGGCTGTGACCCCCGGCCTTACGTTGACGGCGCCAAGGTCGGGCCGACGTGACCGAGGGCAGGTGTTGATCGCGGGGTTATCCCAAGCAGTGCGGGGATTCCCTCCCCTGGATTACGTGCCGATCGAACTTCAACGTTTGCGCGTGTTGTATCCAGGGGAAGAACTGTTCAACAAGACCTTCCTGGACGCGACGCTCGAAAAAGCATTTGGCGAGGGGCAATATTCCATCGTTCACATCGCGTCCCATGGGCAATTTGAGCACGACTGCAGCAAGACTTTCGTCCTGACGTACGACAACAAGTTGACCATGGACGATCTGGAACACTTGATTCGCCCGAGCCAGTTCCGCCGGGAACCGGTCGAACTTCTCACCCTGAGCGCCTGCCAGACGGCGGCTGGAGACGACCGCGCCGCGCTCGGCCTGGCCGGTGTGGCCGTCAAAGCCGGCGCTCGCAGCGCTCTGGCCACCCTCTGGTTCGTGAACGACCAAGCCAGTGCGACCTTGATGTCCGAGTTTTACACCCAATTGGCGGGCGACCGGTCGATTTCGAAAGCCAGGGCGTTGCAATTGGCGCAGCAGAAAATGCTGGCGGATCGACGGTATCACCACCCGTGTTACTGGGCTCCGTACCTATTGATTGGAAACTGGCTGTAAGCGAAAGCGCCGATGGTGAGTTTGTCACACAAAATCCGTTCATCGCCGAAATTGGTGAGTCTGCTCATCGGCGTCCTGGCATGTGGCGCCGTCTGGACTGCTCGCGGACTGGGTATGTTCCAAGGGGCGGAACTTCGCGTTTATGACACGTTTCTCCGCTGGCGGGCGAAGAACGCGCCGGATGATCCACGCATTGTTCTGATTAAGATCACCGAGAATGACATTTCCAACCCCAAATTGGGAGATTGGCCCCTGTGGGATGCCGATCTCGCCAGATTGCTCGAAATCCTTGAAAAACAGGGTCCAACGGCCATCGGCGTCGATATGTACCGTAATCTGCCCGTCCCCAAGAACGGCAGTCAGCTTACCCGGTTGAACGACGTTCTCCTGAGCAACAACAATATCATCTGTATCTGGAACCCAGGGGACGCGCAACACCATGGCATTGCGCCTCCGCCGGCCCTGAAACCATACCCGGAGCGGCTTGGCATTAACTCCTTCACGCCGGATTACCAAATCGACAAGATCGTCCGGCGGGGTCTGCTGTACTTGTACGACGGGACGGACTCATTCCCATCTCTAACTCTGCAGCTCGCTTTGCTCTATTCACTCTCCAAGGGTGTTCCGTTTGAGACGGAGGGCAATCTTCGTCTTGGCACGACTGTTTTCCGTCCGTTTGAAAAGAACGACGGAGCATACGTGAACGCGAATGCCGGCGGGTATCAAATGCTCCTGGATTTCAAGGGCCCGAAGAACTTCCAATCGTATACGTTGACTGAGGCGCTCACTGGCCAAATCCCGCCGGGGGCGCTCCGCGATAAAGTCGTGATACTCGGAGTCACCGCCGAGTACGCCATGGATTACTTTGTCACCCCGATCGAATACCAGCACCGCGGGGTCGAGGTCCACGCCCAGATGTTGAGCCAGTTGCTGCGGGCCGCGTTGGAGGGCAATCGGCCTCTGGAGGTCTGGCCGGACTGGAAAGAGTCAATCTGGGTTTTCGTTTGGTGCCTGCTGGGGACAGCCCTCGGCTATTCGGTGCGATCTCCGTGGAAGTTCGTGCTATTGACCAGTGCCTGTCTTCTGGCCCTGGGTGCTTGCGCGTGGTGGAGCTTTCGCGCTGGATTGTGGATTCTTTCGGCTACGCCGGGGACGGCCTTCCTCGTGTCCGCCGTCGTGGTCGTTTCCTACGCTTCGTATTACGAAAAGACGCAGCGCGGATCGATCATGAGCCTGTTTTCGAAACATGTCTCCCGCGAGGTCGCCGAGACGATCTGGGCCCAGCGAGATGCGTTTCTCGAGGGCGGAAAACTCCGCGCTCAGGAGGTGACCGCCACCGTGCTCTTCACGGATTTGAAGGGATATTCTTCGCTGTCGGAGCAACTGGGCCCGTCCGGTGTTATGGATTGGTTGAATGAATACATGAACGCCAACACCCGGGCTGTCATCGACAACGGCGGTGTTGTTCACAAATATTTCGGGGATTCCGTCATGGCGGTGTTTGGGGTTCCCCTGATCCGGACGACGGAACGCGAGATTAAACAGGATGCGATCAATGCCGTTCGCTGCGCGCTTGCGATGGAAAAAGCGTTGCTGCGCCTCAACAAGCAATGGAGCGAGAAGGGCATGCAAATGGGCAGCATGCGCGTGGGTATCTATACGGGCCCGTTGATGGCGGGAAGTCTGGGCAGCGCCGACCGCATGGAATATGCCGTGGTTGGCGATACCGTAAACACCGCTTCGCGCCTGGAAAGTTTTGACAAGGATTTGGCGGACGGCGAATCGGGAAACGCGTACTGCCGGATCCTGATAGGCGAAACCACCTACAAACTGTTGGACAACCAGTTTCACACCAAGCTGGTCGGTATTTTGCCTTTGAAAGGAAAGGCCGAAAAGGTTACGATCTACCGTGTTATGCGCGAGGCCGTGGCACAGGAGCAACCTTTACATGAAATGTAACGCGGCAAACCGCTGGTTCTGGATGACAGCGCTGGGCGTTATGGTTCCGTGCCTGTTGTATTCCGGGGAAGTTACCAACCAGACTCCACCCGCGGTTTCCACCGAGAAAACCAAGGAGGTCGAACCGACCAAACAAGAACCGCCTCCCCCGCCAGTCACCCCGGTCAGGACAAAAATCGTGTACAAACCACCACTGCGCGGTGCCCCTGCGGTTCGCATTGACGGAGGCTCGCGCGGCAGTGGGGTTTCCCTGGTTTGCCTGACGGTTCTGGCCCCGGATCACACGGGCCTTACCGTTCAGGAACAACCCTCCCTGTTCTGGTATCAATCGCAGCCCGCGGACGTTCCGTTCGAGCTGACGCTCCTGGCGGACAACACCATTCAGCCGTTGCTCCTGGTTCGGCTTCCCGACTCTCGAGCGGCTGGGATTCAACGATTGAATCTGGCCGAGCACAACGTCAAGCTCTTGCCCGGCGTTGAATACGAGTGGGTCGTGGCCCTCGTCGTCGATCCGGAGAATCGCTCGAAGGATGTCGTTGCGAGCGGCTGGATCAAACGTGTGGAACCCTCCCCGTCGTTGCGATCGCGACTCGAGAATGCCGCTGCGGAGAATTTGCCGTCCGTCTACGCCGAGGAAGGCGTCTGGCTCGATACATTGACGGCGCTGTCCGCCCTGATCGAAGCACGACCGAAAGACAAGGCACTGCAGGAAGGACGCGCGGCATTGCTGGAACAGGTGGGGTTGACCAATGCCGCGATGTATGCCGCTTCGCAGACCGCAAGCGACTAGGAAGGACGGCGCGGATCAGAAAGGTCGAGCGCCATCTCTCAAAACGCCTCGTAGCTCACCTTGAAAGTGATGCCGAGATCCTGCAGGTCATCATTGGCGTTGGCAAACTTGCGGAAGGCGTAACCCCAGTAAAGCTGGGCATTCAGGTGCTCGTTCGGACTGAACAACACGCCCACGCCGGCGCTTGAGATTGTGGTCGGCGGGGGCGTGCTCGCCCCTACGTTCCATGCTCCGCCGAAATCGAAGAAGGGAGCAAACTGCACGATCGGGGCCCCCAGTCCGTTGAACACCACCGGCACCCGAAGTTCGACCGAACTGAAGACCCCGTCATCCCTGACGATCTGGTCGACCAGATAGCCTCGAACGCTGTCGGCGCCCCCCAAGGTGAATTGCTCCAACGCCAACAGCGGTCGAGGGGTTACCTGACCGTTGACGCGCAGGACCAATTGGTTGGGCGTGTTGAAAAGCCGGCGCACATACTGGGCCTGCCCCAACCATGTGAAGAAATGAGCGTTTCGATCCGAGCCGTCGTCCGTCACGCCGAAGGCGTCCAGTCCCACGCTGAAAGTAGACCGCAATGCCAGCACCTGCTTCTGGCTGCGGTCGATCCATTCCTGAACGATGCGCAGCGCCGTGATGTCGGTGATGCCGTTGACTGACCCGGGCGTGATATCATATGGAATCCCCAACAAAAACGTTTCGCTGTGCTCCCGCTCGAAGGTGACGGCCAGGGCCAGTTCCCGACTCGAGGTTTCGTACAGTGGCTGGCGCAACGTCACGCCGACGCGATACGACTCGCTCGTAATGTCCAGCGGGTTGAACGGCTCCTCAATGACCGTGTAGTCGTTTTTGCTGCCATAGATCCGGAGAGTTGTGTCGTAGATCGTGAGTGGTATCAGGTACGAGGCGGAAACGTCATTGAAATCGGAGAATTTGAAGCCGTGATATCCTCCCTCAGCGATGCCGTACGAAACGTCCAAGGGGTCGCTGTGGCCTGTCAGGCTGGCATCTCCCGCCACCAGCAGAATCTCCCCAGCCCCGACGCTCGGCGGTCGGTCGTTGTCCACCTGAAGCCCCAACCGAAACGGATTCTCGTCCTGGACATGGATATCCAGAATGCTTGTCCCGGGATCCGCGTCGGGTCTGAGTTCCGCGTTGACCTGGGCGATGTTTGGGTTCTGCCGCAACAATTGAAGCCCCTCCTTCAAATCGTTCATGTTCAGCGGTGGACCCGACCATCTCTGTAAACTGTCCCGGATGTAGCTTTCTCGAAGCCATTTATTCCCCGTGATTCTCATGGCGCTCAGTGTGCCCTCGGTAATCCGGATGATAACCACTCCGTCTTGAGGATTCTGGTCGGGCAAAACCGCGCCCGAATCAATATACCCGCGACTGACGTAATACTCCGTAACCGCGCGCCGGGCATCCTCCAGTTCCAAACTGCTGATTTCCCGCCCGACGTAACCCGCAGTGACTTTCGCGAGCTCCCGTGAGGAAAACACCTTGTTGCCTTCAAACCGAAACTCACGCACATACAGACGGGGTACGGATAAATGTTTGGCCGGCTCGACTGGTAGCTGCAGCGGAGGAGCCGCCAGTTCTTGTCCCTCCATGGGGAGGGCAAGCAGGACAAGACCACAAATCAGAGGCCACAACTTGCGAGGCAAACCGGTGCGCCTCACTGGCCGCCTGTCCTTCTAAAGAACCGGATCCCACGAGACTCGGTTCCCGGTCGATAACAATTCGGCGGCATAACTGGATTGTCGGCTTCCAACTCCACGGGGTTCTGGTGAGAACAAGTGGAATACGTCACGAGATCACGGACCATCTTGGCGAAACAGGCGTCGAATCTCCATTCTGAAAACCCGTTTGTTGCAGGGAAAACCCGGGCTGGAAGCGAGTCGTTGGCGAGACAACGATGGAGAATCAATATTGATGGTCTGCTCGGAAAACACACTTGATACGTTCCTGCCTCACGCTATGAAACCAGTGTCCGTGCCGACTGCGTTCTCTCTGATTTATAACCAACGCCACCCTTAACTCAAGAAGTTTCCCAGCAACCTAGGGGACAGTTGCATCCACTGCTTTGCGACAAGGAAGGCCAATGGGAAGCAGATCGTGGCGCACGACACGGACTCGGCAACGAAAAATCGGCGAGCCGAAGAATTCGACTTTTTCACCGAAAAATGGTTGGGTAGATGTCCAACGTGAACCACCGACGCCCGGGCAACGCATCGTCTCCGCTGGTCTTGGCCATCGACATCGGCACATCGTCGCTGCGCACGGCGCTCTTTGACGCGCGGGCACGGCGGAGTGTCCAAACGACCGCGCAGGAAAAGTATCCGGTGCGGGTGACGCCCGATGGCGGCGCGGAACTCGATCCGCAAACGCTGCGGCAAACGTTTCTCCGATGCCTGACCAGGACACTGCGATCCCATCGGGCCGGCCGCTCATTGCGGTCGCGTCGGATCATGGCGGTCGGCACGTCCTGCTTCTGGCACAGTTTGCTCGGCGCGGATGAGCGGGGCCGGGCGTTGACCCCGATCTACACCTGGGCCGATTCGCGGTGTCACGCGGAGGCGGCGCGGTTGCGGAGGGAATTTTCCGAACGGGCCATCCACGCGCGGACGGGGTGCATGTTGCGGTCGTCGTACTGGCCGGCCAAATTGCTGTGGTTGCGTCGCACGCGACCGAAACTCTTCGCCCGCGTGACGAGATGGATGTCGCCCGCGGAATGGCTGCATCTCGAACTTTGCGGCGAGGCGGGATGCAGCTACGCCATGGCCAGCGGAACCGGGTTGTTCAATGTATCGACGCTGCAATGGGACGCGGAAATATTGCGGCGCTGTCGACTTTCGCCGCAGGCGCTCAACCCCCTGTCGGAAGAGCCACTGGTATTGTCGGGGCACGTTCGACGGAAGTTCCCCGAACTGCACGATGCCTTGGTGTTTCCGGCGATTGGCGATGGGGCGGCGAGCAATCTTGGCTCGGGCACGACGAGCACGGACCTGGCGGCGCTCAATTTCGGGACGAGCGCGGCGGTTCGCGTGATGCGGCGTACAAGGCGCGCACGGGCGCCGTTTGGATTGTTCTGTTATCGCGTTGACGCCGCGCGGGTGCTCATCGGTGGCGCGGTGAGCAATGCCGGCAACCTGCGCGCGTGGTGCCTGCGCGAACTGGATCTGCCGGACGATCCCGACGTGCTGGAGCGCGCACTGGCGGCGCATTCCGGCGCGGACCATGGACTTATCGTGTTGCCGTTTTGGACGAGTGAACGCGCGCCGACCTGGCCGGAAGATTTGCGCGGGGCGATTGCCGGGCTGACGCAGGCCACGTCCGCGCTGGACATTTTGCGGGCGACGCAAGAAGCCGTGTTTCAGCGACTGGCGCAGATCGCGGAACAACTCCCGGCACAATGGTTCGTGGTTTCCGGCGGAATCGAGAAATCGCCCGCCGAGTTGCAGCTTCTGGCGGACGTGCTTGGTCGCCGCCTGATCGTGTGCAGCGAGGCGGAAGCATCGTTGCGCGGCGCGGCGGTGTTCGCGCTGGAGAAGCTGGGGGTTGTCGTCCCGGTGCCATCGGCGGGGCGGGAGATTCGGCCCCGGTTGCGGTTTTCGCGACGTTATGCGGTGGCGAGGCGGCGGCAAGTGGAGTTGGAAAAGTTGGCAAGCGCTTTCGCCGTTAGTGCATAGGCGTGGGCGCTGGTTATGGGCGTTTCTTCGACTTGGCTTCGAGGGCGAGATAGAGCGCGTGGGTGCCGCTCTTGCCGTGGCCCTGGGCCTGGACGGCGCGGTAGAGTTCGTGCACCAGCTTCAGGCCCGGCAGGGTGAGTTTCATGCGTTCGGCTTCAGCGAGGGCGATCTCCATGTCCTTGACGAAATGGTCGACGAGGAAACCCGGCGCGAAGTTGCGCTGCAGAATGCGCGGCGCAAGATTGTCGAGCGTCCAGCAACCGGCCGCGCCGGGACGAACGGATTGGAGCATGGTTTCGAGGTTGAGCCCGGCTTTGGCGCCGTAGAGCAGGCTTTCGCACACGCCGATCATGGTGCCAGCGATGACGATCTGGTTGCACATCTTGGCGTGTTGACCCGCGCCGGCGCCGCCCTGGTGCACGATGGTCTTACCGAGAACCTGGAGCAGGGGCAACGCGCGCCCAACGGCATCCACGTCGCCGCCGACCATGATCGAGAGCGTGGCGTTGCGCGCGCCGACGTCGCCGCCGGAGACGGGAGCGTCAATCGCCTGGACTTCTTTGGCTTTGGCGGCGGCGTAAATCTGTTTCGACAAACTCGGGTTGGTGGTGGTCATGTCGATGACGACGCGGCCAGGCGTCACGCCCGCGAGCACGCCATCGTCGCTGAAGTAGACTTCGCGCACGTCGCGCGGGTAGCCGACCATGGTGAAGATGACGTCCGATTGCACGGCGACGGCGCGGGGCGAATCGCACCATTGTGCGCCGTTGTCCAGCAGCGGTTGCGCCTTGGGTTTGGTCCGATTGTGAACGGTGACAGTGTAGCCTTTGCCGAGCAAATGCCCGCACATCGACAGTCCCATGACGCCGGTGCCAATCCAGCCGAGGCGCGTCGTAGACGGGGAGATCGGTGTTGGCGTTTTTGCTGGCATCGACCGGCACGCTAGGCGAACCCGCGCGCCGTTGTCAAACGGATTTGGATTCAAGACGGGAGAGGTTGAATTTCGATGGTAGTGTAATTCGCGTTCCCTTTTGTCCGGAAGAAACAGATCAAACGGACGTGTTGGGAATTGGCAGGTAGTTCTTCCGGATCTCTTGCTGGTTTGAATGGGGTATGTTTTACTTCGAGCAACCGAAATTGACGGGGTGAAGTCGAGACCATCCAATCTGCAGGCTGTGGTCCGAGGCGAGGCGCTGTTTTGCTATTCGCTGGTGGGCGCATTCGTGGTCCTGGGAGTGATCGGGGTCCTGCATCATGCGATGTGGCGCGATGAAGTCTATCCGTGGCTGATAGCAAGATTCAGCAACTCCTTGCGTGATCTGTACCTGACGGCACGATACGACGCCCATTTTATGCTCTGGCACGTTGTGCTGTGGATTCTGTCGAGATTCACCCACAACTGCCAAGCGATGCAATGGCTGCACCTCGCGCTGGCGACTGGCAGCGTCTGGGTATTGGTTCGGTTCAGCCCGTTTACCCGGGTGCAGAAGGCCCTCTATTGTTTTGGATACTTCGCGGTGTTCGAGTACTGCTTGATCGCGCGGGAGTACATCTGCATCGTGCTGTTGCTATTCAGTTTGTGCGCCGTGCGCGAGTGGCGCAAGGACAGCTACGTGGCCCAAGCGGTGATCCTGTTCCTGCTCTGCAACATCAACGCGTTGGCGACGATCGTCGCCGTCTCGTTTGTGGCGGCATCGGTGGTGGAGCACGTCCGTCGCCGAGACGTGGGAGAGTTGTGGGCCACGCGGAAACGAGCGTTGATCCTCGGTTGCGCAATTCTGTGCGCGGCCTTGATCAGTGACGGGCTTCAGTCGATCAAGCCGAAAGACGCGACGAACTTCCAGCATTGGCCGCTCCCCATGACAGACTCGACTTTTGTCGCGGCGCTTTGCGACGTGTGGTGCGCCTATGTCCCCATCCCCAGGCCATTCCCTCATTTCCCTCCGTTGGTGAGGCTGGTATGGGGATCGAATTTCCTGTTGGATCGTGCACCTCAAACATTGGCATTGGGTGCGACCGTATCTCTCGGTTTGCTGGCGCTGTCGGTTTGGACACTTCGGCGGAGCCCGATGGCCGTCACATGGTACTTGTTCGGGACCGGCCTGATGCTGCTGTTTCATTTCGTGGTCTCCGAGGCCGTGGTGCGGCATGCCGGCCTGTATTTTATACTGTATCTTGCGTGCTTATGGTGCGGGTTTACAAGGGGTCAGGGCCAGAAGCCGCGGTCATCCTCAGCAACTCTACCCGAGCGAATGGAGCGTCTCTTTCTTCCGTCGATCCTGGCCATTCAGGTGGTTGCAGGCGCGTATGCGTGGACGCTGCATCTGATGACGCCTTTTTCCACCAGCAAACTGGCCGCGGACTTCATTCGACGACACGGTTATGCGAATCTGCTGATTATTGGGAGCCCGGAAGGGAATAGTTATTCCGGTGACTGCTTATCTCGATAAGCCCATTTATTACCCTGAGAGCGAGAGGTACGGGACGTTCTCCGTTGAGAACAGCGCCCGACATGATCTATCCGTGCCGGAGGTCTTGCAGTCTGTGGCACAGATGGCCATGAAAGCACACGGGGATACGCTTCTGGTCTGGTACGGCCTGTTAACAATCCCAGACAACGGCACTACGCAGCCACTGACGAGTGCGTGGCTGAGCCTGGATGGCAGTAAGGATTCTCGGTCAGGGCGGGCGACGGAGCAACGCATTAAGATATCGCGGCTTGTGGCTTTTCAAAAGGTGATCGCGGATGAGGACTATTCGCTCTACTTAATCAGTAAGCCTTGATGGAATCGGGTGTGCCCGTTATGGATCGTTGCGGCGGGAGGTTGGCGGGTCGTTTGGCGGTTCCGTATGCCGGCTCCCTCGACCCAGCAAATCGCTTCGCGCATCAATTCGTTGGCGTCGCGCAACCGCAGTTTGTCCTTGATACGCCCGTGGTGCGCCTGAATCGTCTTCGGGCTGAGATGCAAGGTTGCGGGCTTACCGGCCAGCTTGCAGTCGCGCCAGCGCGTTTCGGGCCGCAGTGAGGTCTGGCCGGAGCTTCAACGCCTGCTTGTAGTGCAGTATCGCCTCCGGCACTCTGCCCGCTTGCTCCAAAGCGTTTCCCAGATTGCAGTGCGCCTCGGCGAAATCGGGTCTGATCCGTAGCGCCTGCTCGTAGTGTGCGATGGCTTGTTCGATCTTACCCATTTCCGCCAAAGCGGTCCCCAGATTGTTATGCGCGTCGGCCAAGTCGGGTTTGATCGCCAGCGCCCGCAGGAAGTGTTCAATAGCCTCTTCGCGCCTGCCGGTCTGATACAAAGCGGCCCCGAGGCTGTTGTGCGCCTCGACCAAATCGGGGTTGATCCGCAGGGCTTGCTCGAAGTGTGCGACAGCTTCCTCGATCTTACCCTCCTGCAAGAAGACATTTCCCAGATTGCAGTGTGCGTCGGCAAAATCGGGGTTGATTAGCAACGCCGCTTTGTACTGTTCGATAGCCTCCTGAATTCTGCCCGATTGCAGCAGGGCGTTGCCGAGGTTGTTGTGCGGTTCGAAGAAGGTGGGCTCGATGCGCAGCGCCTGCTCATAATGCCCAATTGCCTCCTGAATCCTGCCCGATTGCAGCAGGGCGTTGCCGAGGTTATTGTGCGCTTCGAAGTAGACGGGCTTGATGCGCAGCGCCTGCTCATAATGCCCAATTGCTTCCTGAATCCTGCCCGATTGCAGCATTGCGTTTCCCAGGTTCTT
The DNA here is from genome assembly GCA_052146795.1 of Verrucomicrobiia bacterium. Classification (GTDB taxonomy): domain Bacteria; phylum Verrucomicrobiota; class Verrucomicrobiia; order Palsa-1439; family Palsa-1439; genus Palsa-1439. The sequence continues at coordinate 424 of JBKQMH010000050.1, read as the reverse complement.
GTGCGCATCGTACAAATCGGGATAGAGGCGCAGTGCCTGCTCGTAGTGCCGAATCGCCTCCTGCACCTGGCCCAATTCCTGTAGTTGTACCCCCAGGTCGCTGTCCGCCTCGGCACATCCCTGAACGCTCGCTAACAGGTTAAATGCCACCGAGAAGACCAGCAGGAGTCCATAGCCCCAGCGCGCCGCACGCCGCCAGAGCGGCCGGCAAGCCTGCCCCGACTCCGAGGTCGGGGCCAGGGCGCGCTCGAAACTCAAGATGCCAATCACCGCCAGCAGTACCAGCGACGGCAGGAAGTCCACCTCATAGCGAAGTGTAACCCAGCAGCACAACGCAAGCGTCAACGCGCACATCCCAAACAGCAGGGCAACCGCTATCACAAACCCGCGTAAGACTGACCCCGTCGGGCCTCCCCGTCCCCGC
>JBKQMH010000049.1:0-2824 GCA_052146795.1 Verrucomicrobiia bacterium | reverse complement strand
GGGGCGCGTCCGCACGCGCTGCGGCCACCAGAACCAGCGTCCCATCAGTGCTGCGATGGATGGCATCATGAACGAACGCACGATCAGGGTGTCGAACAACAGCCCAAGGCCGATGGTGGTCCCTATTTGACCGAGGACTTGAAACCCGCTGAACACGAACGCGCACATGGTGACGGCGAAAACGAGGCCGGCAGATGTGACCACCGAGCCGGAGCCGGCCATCGCGCGGATGATGCCGGTCTTTATGCCGGCACGGATTTCTTCCTTGAATCGGGAGATCAACAGCAGGTTGTAGTCGGATCCCACTGCCAAGAGCAGGATAACGGCCAGCGCAAGCACAACCCAATACAGTTTGATGCCGAACATGTACTGCCAAACCAGCACGGACAGCCCGAAAGAGGCGCCCAGCGAAAGAGCTACCGTGCCCACAATGACGAGCGCGGCAACCAGACTTCGCGTGATGATCATCATGATCAGCAAAATAAGGCTGAGTGCGGCTAGCCCGACGATCATCAGGTCGTACTTGGCGCCGTCTTGGATGTCCTTGTACGTCGCCGCGGTGCCACCCAGATAGATCCGGGCGTCGGCCATGGGCGTGCCCTTCAGGGCTTCGTGCGCGGCCTTCTTGATCGGGTCTATGTGTGAGATGCCCTCGGGGGTCGCGGGATCACCTTCGTGGGTGATGATCATGCGAGCTGCCTTGCCGTCAGGCGAGAGGAACAATTTCAGGCCGCGCTCGAAGTCGGGGTTGTTGAAAACCTCGGGAGGCAGGTAGAAGGTGTCATCGTTTTTTGCGGCGTCAAACGCTCGGCCCAGCGCCGTCGCGTTTTCGATCGCCGCCGCCGTCTGTGCGTAAATGCCGGACAGGGTCGCGTAGTTCGCCAACGACAATTCGTGATTGGTCTCCTGGCTCGCGATCTGTGCCGGTATCAGCCCCACCAGTTTCGGCTGGAGCGCGTCGAGTCTATCCAGGGTAGCCGTGAGGTCTTCGAATCTTTCAGTGAGCCGGTCGATACCGTCGAGTGCATCGAATACGGACCTGAGCGCAAAGCAGACCGGGATATCGTAGCAATGCTTTTCCCAATAGAAATAGCTACGAATCGGCCTGAAGAAGTCGTCGAAATTCGCGATCTTGTCGCGCAGGTCTTTGATCGTGGCGAGCGTGTCGTGAAAGCTTTCGGTCTCGCTGTGAGTAGTGGCGGCGAGCTGCTGCTGCAGGACATACTGCTGCTTCAAAATGTTGATCGTTTTCGCGAGTTCACCGGCCTGCCTCAGCACGTCGTCCGCGCGATCTCTCTGGTAGGTCAGGTTTTCCTGCTGACCGGCGCTTTGCGCACTGATCTGAAACGCGAGCGAGCTGTGGTCGATCGGGGTTCCCAAAGGTCTGGTAATGGCCTGCACCTGGGCGATGCCGGGTACATGAAACACCGCCTTGGCCACCCTGTCCAAGATGAGCATGTCGGCCGGATTACGCATGTCGTGATCGGTCTCGATCATCAGCAATTCGGGCTCCAACCGGGCCCGGGAAAAATGCCGCTCGGCCGCCGCGTAACCGATATTGGCCGGGGTGCTGGCGGGCAAGTAGGGGCGATTGTCGTAACTCGTCTTGTATCCAGCCAGCGCGAGCAGACCCACGAGGGCCAGCGCAACCGCGAGGGCAAGAACGGGGCCGGGCCAGCGGACAACGGCCGTGCCGATGCGCCGCCATCCGCGGGTTCTCATGTTGCGCTTGGGGTCGAAGAGGCCCACGGCAGCGCCCAAGGTAAGTACAGCCGGACCCAGGGTAAGCGCGGCGAAAAGCGCAACAAGGATGCCTATTGCAGCGGGAACGCCCAGGCTTTGAAAATAAGGCAGCCGAGTGAAGGTGAGGCAAAACACCGCGCCGGCGACGGTCAGGCCTGAACCCAAGACAATGTGGGCTGTTCCGTGAAACATGGTGTAGAAGGCGGTTTCGGAATCCTCGCCGGTCCCGCGTGCTTCTTGGTAGCGTCCGACGAGAAATATCGCGTAGTCCGTTCCGGCGGCGATAACCAGCAGCGTAAGAAGATTCGTCGAGTATGTCGACAGCCCTATGATCCCGGCATTCCCAAGAAAGGCGACGATTCCCCGAGCGGCGGCCATCTCGATAAGGACCGTTAGTAGCACGAGGATCATGGTGAGGACGGAGCGGTAAACGAAAAGCAACATCACCGCGATTACGCCGACAGTTATCGCGGTGACCTTTAAGGTTCCCTTGCTGCCCACGTCGAACTGATCCGAGATGAGCGGCGCCGGGCCGGTGACATAGGCCTTGACACCCGCCGGTGGTTGCGTGTGGTCAACGATTTCGCGAACGGCGCCAACAGATCCGTTGGCTAACGCCGAGCCTTGATTACCGGCAAGGTTCACCTGAACATACGCGGCTTTGCCGTCGGTGCTCTGCGATCCCGCCGCGGTCAGGGTGTCCCCCCAGTAGTCCTGGACATGCTCGACGTGCTTCTTGTCCTGCTCGAGCTTGCGGATCAGCGAGTCGTAAAACCGGTGGGCGTCCGCGCCGAGCGGCTGATCACCTTCCAAGACGATCATGGCCGTACTGTCGGTATCGAATTCATGAAACACTTGACCGATGCGTTTGGTCGCCTTCAGCGACGGCGCATCGGGTGAATTCAGCGCCACGTTATGTGTCTTTCCAACCTCCTCCAACTTCGGCACCGCAATATTCGTTACGGCAGCGAGCGCTATCCAGAACAGCAGGATCGGCACCGAAAGCCGGCGGATGGTGTGCGGCAAAGAGGGCCGCGAGGGTTGCTGGTTGCTCATCCGGACTTGTCCAGGCAGAAGGTAT
>JBKQMH010000048.1:0-28377 GCA_052146795.1 Verrucomicrobiia bacterium | reverse complement strand
GTCAGCGAATACTCCATCTCCCCCGCCGGATACTGCTTCAACAACGGCAACAACTTCCCCGGGTCCTCCGTCTTCGGGTCCAACCACGCCGCCTCCGCATCCCGCGTCAGGATCACCGGCATCTGTTCCAAATTCCGTCCCCACTTCACTTGATGCCTCCCGACCTCCCCCGCCACATCATGATACCTAAGATTCTTATGTATCCGCCTCCGTAGCCCGCCGCCCCCGGCGCACCAAGCCGGTTCGCCGCCTTCTTCAACCCCGCCGTTAACGTGAAACGACCACACACGATTCATCCACCAATCGCACGGCATTTCGACGGCAACGTGTTTTCTAGCTTGTGCGGAGCTTGGAAGGTGGATTGCCAACAGGTTTCAATGTTCGCTACAGTGCCGTCGTGATTGCCGAGAAGCAGGTCGTACCGATGGTCGAGCGCACCTAGACCGAAGCCGGTTGCGTGACGTGAAGTCGAGACCATCCAATCCGCAGGCTGTGGTCAAGGGCGAGGCGGTGTTTTGCTATTCGCTGGTGGCCGCATTCGTTGTGCTGGGAATAATCGGCATCCTGCATCACCCAATGTGGCGCGATGAGGTCTATACGTGGCTGATGGCCAGATTCAGCAACTCCCTGCGCGATGAATACCTGCTGGCGCGATACGACCCGCATTTTATGCTCTGGCACGTTGTCCTGTGGATTCTGTCGAGATTCACCCACAACTGCCAGTCGATGCAATGGTTGCACCTCGCGCTGGCGACTGGCGGCATCTGGGTACTGGTTCGGTTTGGCCCGTTTACCCGGGTGCAGAAGGCCCTCTATTGCTTTGGATATTTCGCCATCTTCGAATACTGCCTGATCGCGCGGGAATACGTCTGGACCGGGCTTTTGATGTTCAGTTTGTGCGCCGTCTGCGACCGGCGCAAGGACAGTTTCGTTGCCCAAGCGGTGATTCTGTTCCTGCTCTGCAACCTCAACCTGCTGGCAACGATCATCGCGTTCTCGTTTGTGGCGGCATCAGTGTTGGAGCACATCCGTCGCCGGGACGTGGGAGAGTTGTGGGCCACGCAGAAACCAGCGTTGATCGTCAGTGGCGTGATTCTGTGCGCCGCCCTGATCGGTGACGCGTTTCAGCTGCTCCATCCCAAGGACGCGGTGGTCTTCCAACGTTGGCCGCGCCCCCTGTCAGTCTCCAGTTTCGCCGCGGCGCTCGGCGATGTGTGGCGCGCCTATGTCCCGATCCCCAGGCCATTCCCTCATTTGCTGACGCTGATCGGGGGATCACCTCATTTTCTGAACCTGATATGGGGATCGAATTTCCTGTTGGATTCTGCACCTCACGCATTGCCTCAAACATTGGCATTGGGTGCGACCTTGTCTCTCGGCTTGCTGGCGTTGTCGGTTTGGACGCTTCGGCGAAGCCCGATGGCCCTCACGTGGTACTTGCTCGGGACGGGACTGATGCTGTTGTTTCATTTCGTGGTCTCCGAGGCCGTGGTGCGGCATGCCGGACTTTATTTTATCCTGTATCTTGCGTGCTTATGGTGCGGGCTCACAGGGGGTCGCGACCAGAAGCCGCGGTCATCCTCCGCAAATCTACTCGTGCCGATGGAGCGTTTCTTTCTTCCATCGATCCTGGCCATTCAGGTCGTTGCAGGCGCGTATGCGTGGACGATCCATCTGATGGTACCGTTCTCCGCCAGCAAACAAGCCGCGGACTTCATTCGACAACACGGCTATACGAATCTGCTGATTATTGGGAGCCCGGAAGGGTATGTTATTCCCGTGACGGCCTATCTGGATCAACCCATTTATTACCCCGATAGCGAGCGGTTTGGGACATTCTCCTGCGAGACCAGCGCTCGACATGATCTTTCCGCGCAGGAGCTCTTGCAGTCCGTGGCGCAGATGGCCCTGAAAGCGCACGGGGATACGATCCTGATCTGGTGGGGCCGGTTGAAAATCTCGCCCGACGGCATTATGCAGCAGCCACTGACGATCGCGTGGCTGGGCCCGGATGGCAGTCTTCATTCTCTGTCAGGGCCGCCGACGGAGCAACGCAAGAAGATGTCGCTGCTCGCGGAGTTTCGACCCGTAATCGCGGATGAGGAGTATTCGCTCTACTTGATCAGTCAGCGTTGATGGAATCGGGTGTGGCCGTTGTGGATCGACGTACAATAAAAGGGCTCAGCCCCGTTTTCCCGCTTTCACCGGCTCCACCGTCCGCTATAATCCGCCCGTGAACCGGATTCGTCTTCTCTCCGAGCAGGTCGCCAACCAGATCGCCGCGGGCGAGGTGGTCGAACGGCCCGCCTCGGTCGTGAAAGAATTGGTCGAGAACTCACTCGACGCCGAAGCCCGACGCGTCACGGTCACCACCAAGAACGGCGGTCGCTCGCTCATCAATGTCGCCGACGACGGGTTCGGCATGAGCCGCGACGACGCGCTTCTCGCCCTCGAACGTCATGCCACCAGCAAAATTTCCAGGGCCGAAGACCTGCACAGCATCACCTCGCTCGGGTTTCGCGGCGAAGCCATTCCGAGCATCGCCGCGGTCTCGCGGTTCACGCTCACCAGCCGCGAACGGGGCACGTTGAGCGGCACGCAAATCGAAATGGCCGGCGGAAAAATCTTGTCCGTCGCCGACATGGGCGCGGCGGAGGGGACCGTCGTGGAAGTGCGCAACCTGTTCTTCAACCTGCCCGCCCGCCGCAAATTCCTGCGCTCGATCCCCACCGAGACCGCGCACATCGAGCACATCGTCACGCTCTGCGCGCTCGCGCATCCCAACGTCGCGTTCAAGCTCGTCGTCGATGGCCGCGAAATTTTCAACCTCGCGCCGACCAACGCCCTGGCCGGTCGCCTCCGGGAACTTTACGGCGCGCAACTCGTCGAGGAACTCCTCGCCGTCGAGTTGTCCCAGGGCGATGTCCGCGTCACGGGTTTCATCGGCAAACCGGGCGTCAGCCGCGCGGACCGCCGTCAACAGCATCTCTTCGTCAATCAGCGCCCCGTCGAAAGCAAGGGGATCAACTACGCGCTCCTCGAAGGCTATCACACCGCCCTGATGAAGGGGAAATTCCCGGTAACATTCCTGTTCATCGACATCGATCCCGAGTTGGTCGACGTCAACATTCATCCCGCCAAACGTGAAGTTCGCTTCCGCGATGAAGCCGCCGTGCGCCAATGCGTGATCGACGCCGCGCGCGCCGCACTGGAACCGGTGACGGCCGGACTTCATCCGGTGCAACGGGAAGGCTGGCCGCAGACCCAGCAACGCATTGTTGGTCCGCGACCCCATTGGTCGCCCGCGCCGCCATTGGCGTTGCGGGGCGAGACCCCGGCGTCGCCGCCCTCACAACAATCCAACTTGCTGAACGTGCCCCGGGATCGCGTCGAGGGCATGGCCGCCGCCCCACCGCCCGCCGAAGTCCGCACCGAGGAAGGTTCGTGGCGGATTCTCGGCGTGATCGGCCAGCTCTACGTGCTTATCGAATCGCCCGAAGGCCTTGTCCTGATGGATCAGCACGCCGCGCACGAACGCGTCTTGTTCGAGAAAATGCTCCGGGAATTCGAGACCGATTCCGCCCCCGCGCAAAAACTCCTGCTGCCGCTGACGCTTGAACTCGATGCCCGCGATGCGGCGTTCCTCCACGCCAACCAGAAGACGTTGCACAAACTGGGCATCGGTGTCAGCGAGTTCGGCGAGAAAACGTTTCTGGTCGACGCGTTGCCGCCGTATTTCCCGACCGCCAACCTCGCCCAGACCTTTCGCAACATCATCGACGAGCTGCGCCAAACGGGCGAAGAGATCCACGCCCGGCGATTGACCGAGGACAAGATCGCCACCACCGTGTGCCGTCACGCCGTGAAAGCCCACGACCCGTTGCGCGGCGAGGAGTTGCGCGCGTTGCTCCAGCAACTTCACCAGTGCGAGCTGCCGTACACCTGTCCCCACGGTCGCCCGACTATGATCCAAATGTCCTACGCCGAGTTGGAGAAGAAGTTCGGGAGGAAGGTATGAGCGGGGCGAGAACTATGAGAAAGCTTGAGAGCGTCTCAATAAAGACAAACGCTGACCGCATGGGTTAAGGGGCCGATGAGGGGGAAATGGATAGGCCCCAATGATAGAGTTGACCATGATTGCGTTCGGCGGTAAGGATTTGTCCGATGGCTGATCAAACGCCGCCCTTATCGAAGCAGGCACTTACCGACATGATCGCTGCCGCTGCGCGCGCCTTGGATCTCGTCAGGCTCCCGCGGAGGACCTTCTTGAAATACTCTGGTCTTTCTAGCTGGGCAGTTGACAAACACTTCGATAACTGGAGTGATGCGTGTCGAGCGGCTGGGATTGATCATGGCTGCTCGGTCGCGGAACAGCCGCGGAAACTCGGACCCACGCCCGAAGAGTGCGTCGACGAACTCAAACGCGTCGCGTCGCTCCTGGGCGCAACTGCGCTTTCGTCCGCACAGTACAACAACTACGCACGGATTAGTGCAGGGATCGTGAGTAGGCGCTTTGGCGGTTGGCCCAGCGCACTCGCGACCGCCGGCTTGACTTCTACCACCGCCGCCGAACGCCAGAGACCTCTTACAAAAGAAGAGTGCATTCAAGAGCTGCAGCGGGTCGCACAAATGCTCGGGCGTTCACACCTGACGACATCGGAATTCGACGCTCACCGCGGCAACGTAAGCGCTTTCCGCATCGTGCGCGTATTTGAAACGTGGCACGCGGCATTGGAAGCGGCAGGTCTGACGCCTTCTCCAAACTTTATACGTGAGGTTCCCATCTCCACTCTAGCCGATGACTTTCTTGGCGCGTGCGTCGATCTTGGCCGTATCCCGACAATCATCCAACTCACGCGTCGATCTCGACATGTCTCCCATACTTTCGGGTCCGGCAAACCTGGCGGCTACGGCGCATTCAAGCGTGCTGCAATTGAGCATCTATTCTCAAATCATACTCGAATGCCACCAGCGATCAAAACGTTGCTTCAGACCGAGCTTTTGCGGCTTCCTACAGGAGGCGCATCGAGCCCCGACACCCGTCAAGCGCAGCCTCATCGACAAGGACGAACCCTCAACTTCCGGGCTTTTGTCTATACCCCGACATGTGAACACGATGTTGTCCAGATGTTCGGCGCTGTTGCCCATGACCTTGGCTTTGAGATTATCGGAAACCGCAGCGCGTTTCCGGATTGCGAGGCGCGGCGTTCCCGCCCCGGTGCCCGTGAAACCTTCGTGCAGTGCCTGATCGAATATGAGTACGCTTCGTCGGATTACCGTAAGCACAAACATCCGGTGACCGGTTGCGATCTTGTCGTTTGCTGGACACACGACTGGGCTGATTGCCCGATTGAGGTCCTGGATTTAAGCAGTGCGATTAAGAAGCTCGACGGCTGGCAGTGAACAAAAGTTAAGCAACGGTTGAGACGGTCGCCCGACCATGATCCAAATGTCCTACGCCGAGTTGGAGAAGAAGTTCGGGAGGAAGGTATGAGCGCGAACTGCCCGCGCTGCGCGAAACCGCTCGAAGACCAGCAACTGGACGATATTGCCTTCCGTTGTTGTCGCGACTGCAAGGGGATGCTCATCCGGCATACCGACCTGATTGGCGTTCTCGAAAACAGTTGGCACGCCGTATCGCAGGAGACGGCCGAGGCCACCTCATTCCGCGCCCCGGAAGGATGGCAAAATGCGGCGGCGCTGAATTGTCCCGACTGCCACAAGACAATGGACAAGTACGGCTACATGGGCATCGCCGCGATCCAGATCAATCGCTGTGACCCCTGCGCCGAGCTCTGGCTCGACGCCGACGAGTTGCAGAACATGGTGTTGGCCCTCGCACAATCCAATTACCGCAGCGAATCCGCCTGGGAAGAATCACAGCGCGCGAGTCTCGATATCGCGGAGGCGGGAGTTCAGGGAGCCAGGACAATCGCGGAAGTGGGGGACGGCAGATACGGATGGCTCTTCCCGGGCCAGCGCACCGCCATTGTTCCAGCCATCAATCTCCTCAACTTGCTTCTGCCGTAGACAGCATCCTCGGTCAGGGCTGCGACCCGAAAACCTTGCGCGCCGCCTCGATATCCGCAACGATTTGCTTCTTGAGCGCGTCCACCGAGACAAACTTCTGCTCATCGCGCAATTTCGATAGGAAACAGACCTTGATGTCCTGCGCGTAAAGATCGCGGGCGAAATCCAGGATGTGGACCTCCAGCACGCGACGCGGTTGCGCTCCCACAAACGTGGGACGGACCCCGATGTTCACCACGCCGCCGAGCCGCTCCGCGCCGATGATCACTCGCACGGCATACACGCCGTCGGGGGGCAACACCTCGTCGTGCGGATCCAGATTGGCCGTTGGAAAACCGAGTTGACGTCCGCGCTGGTCGCCTGGCTCGACCGTGCCGAGGATCGAAAACGGTCGTCCCAACATCGCCGCGGCGCGATCGAGCCGGCCGTGCAATACGTGTTGCCGAATCGCGGTCGAGCTGATCATTTCGTCGCCCAGCTTGACCGATTTGATCTCCTTCGCGACAAAACCGTACTTCGGCGCCAGCGCTTCCATGAGGCGCACATCACCGGTCCGATCGTGCCCGAACCGGAAGCGGGTGCCGACGCAAATCTCCTGAAGAGGGTGGGTGTGGCGCGCGACTGTCTCAATAAATTGCTCGGGCGGTGTCAGTGAGAACGGTTTGTCAAACGTGACCAGCAGGCAGGCATCGGCCCCGAGTTTTCCAATCAGCGCGAGCTTATGCTCAGTGGAAGTCAGCAACAGCGGCGCTTTCTGCGGCTGGAGCACACGCATCGGGTGCGGATCGAACGTCAGCACCACCGACGTTCCGCCGCTGGCTCGGGCGTCGTCCCGCGCCCGGCCGATTACCTGTTGATGTCCGAGATGGACACCATCGAATACGCCGATCGCCAGGCAGACCTTTTGAGGACGCCCGGCCAATTCTTCAAATGTGCGAAATACCTGCATTACGCAGCATTGGAGCCGATGAACTTCAAGATGGGAATGATGCACGCCTTCAACTGTTCGCGCGTCTGTTTCAAAATGTCGTCGAGGGAATGCGCCTCGCTGATGTCAAAGTCGCCGGACCGCGTTCGCCGCAAATCGTGGAGATGCGCGCCGCAGCCGAGCAAGTCCCCGATGTCCGAGCACAGCGTTCGCACGTACGTCCCCTTCGTGCAGGCGACGCGGAACTGGATGCTCGGCAGCGCGAGTGCGATCACCCGCAGGTCATAGATGTGTATCAATCGCGGTTGACGCTCCACCGTCTTGCCTTTGCGCGCCAGCTTGTACAGCGGCGTACCCTGATGTTTGACCGCGCTGACCATTGGCGGCACCTGTTGAAGATCACCCCGGAATTTGGCGAATACTCCCTCGATGTCGTTCTCCGTCAGAGACGGCACCGGCTTTTCGGCGATGATTTCCCCATCCGCATCCTGCGAATCCGTGGAAATCCCGAGCAACATCGTCCCTTCATACGCTTTGTCGTCGGACATCAGCCGGTCCTGCAGCTTGGTGGCGCGTTCCAGCACGAGGATCAGCAGGCCCGTCGCGGCGGGATCCAATGTGCCGCAATGGCCGACCTTCCGGAACCCGAAATGGCGTCGCACCCGGTCCACCACGTCGTGGGAGGTCATCCCTGTCGGTTTGTCCACCAGCAGGACGCCATCGAACGGTGTCAGTTGCGGTTGCATAAGCTGGAACCTACAACCTGGCCGCCGCCAGCGCTTCGCTCACCGCCGCCAGCACCTTGCGCTCGATCTCCCGCGGCTCGCCGGTAAAGCGTGCGCCCGCCGCCTCGCGGTGCCCACCACCGCCGAAACGGCGAGCGACGGAGTTGACATCGATCTTCGGGTGCTTCGAGCGAAGGCTGATGCGGAACTTGCCCGGTTCGGCCATCTCTTCGAAGAGAATCGCCACGATGACACCCTCGATGGCGCGAGCGTAATCGATCAAGCCTTCCGTGTCCTCGCGTTTGGCGCCCGACTCCTCGAACATTTCCGTGGTGACCCAGGTGTAGGCGATGCGCTTGTGGTCGGCCAACTGGAGTTGCGCCAGGGCCTTCTGCAGCAGCATCAGCCGCGCGTACGGATAGCTCTCGTAGACATGCCGGCAGATTTCGCCGACGTTGATTCCCGTGTCGACCAATTCGGCAGCGACCCGCAGTGATTCCGCCGTCGTGCTGCTATAACTGAACGAACCCGTGTCGGTCGAGATCGCGGCGAACAGGCAGGTCGCAATATCGCGCGTCAGTTTGAACCCACCCTGCTTCAACAAATCGAAGGCGATCTGTCCCGCCGCGGGGGCTTCCGGAACGATCCAATTGATCTCGGCGAATTTCTCATTGCTGATGTGGTGGTCGATATTGATGAAGTATTTTCGATTGCGAATTCGCTGGGCGGCCGAACCAACCCGCTGCCAGGTGGACGTGTCGATGGCGATGACCACATCGAAGTCCTTCGGCTCGGCGGGCGGGCGCGTGATGAGATCGCTGGAGGGGAGAAAGCGAAACTTCGTCGGCACCTCGTCGTCATTCCAGGCTTCGACCGTCTTGCCCAGACCCTTCAACATCAACAGGAGCGCCAGTTGCGAGCCCACGGCGTCGCCATCGGGCCGGTAATGGGTCAGCACCAGGAACGTGCTCTGGCTGCGTAACAAGTCGCTGATCTGTTGAACGACATCACTCATCGGGCTTGTCGCCTTCGAGTTCGTCGAGCAAATGCTCGATGTGGCTGGCCCGCGCCTCGGTTTCATCGAGTACAAACTTCAACCGCGGCGTGTATTTCAACACGATGCGGTGCGCCAATTCGTATTGGATGTGGCCATGCTGGCGCTCCAGCACGTCCAGGGCGCGTTGCTTCTGCTCCGCCGAACCGATCACGCTCAGGTAGATCCGGCCATCCTTGAGATCGGGACTGACTTCCGCCGCCGTGATCGTAATGAAACCACAGTCGGCCAGGTTCAATCCCTGCACGACCTCGCTGACCTCGCGTTTGACCAATTCGGAGACTCGTTCAATTCGGTGACTGCTCATGGTGATCGTGGCCCAGGGGAAGAGTAGAAAGGCCGGCACGTCCGAAATCATTCCGTGTTTCGTCCTCCGTGTTGGGCGGTTGAGTGATTGGGTTACAAACTCGCTGCGACCTTCTCGACCGTATAGCACTCCAGGACGTCGCCTTCCTGGATTCCCGGAAAATTCTCCAGACGCAACCCGCATTCGGAACCGGCCTTGGCCTCGCGCACGTCATCCTGGAAATGCTTGAGGCTCGAAATCCGGCCCTCATACTGGACGGCTTTGCGTCGTAACAACCTCACGCGGGCACTGCGCGCGATTCGACCATCCGTGACCACACACCCGGCCACCGGCGGCCCCTTGGAAAGCTCGAACACCTTGCGGACTTCGGCATGACCGATAACGGCTTCCTTCGATTCCGGCTCCAACAGACCTTCCATCGATTCTTCCACTTGCTCGATCAATTCATAGATGATGGTGTACAACTTGATCTGCACGTTCGCGTGTTTGGCCGTATCGGTGACGCCGCTCTCGGTCTTGACCCGAAACCCGATGATGACGGCTTCCGAGGCGCTGGCGAGCAGGACATCGTTTTCCGTGATGCTCCCGACCGCGCCATGGAGAATGTCCAGTTCGATCTTCTCGCTCTTCAGCTTGCGCAGAGAATCCGCGATGGCTTCCAGGGAGCCTTGCACATCGGCCTTGAGTACGATGCGCAGCTTCTTCATTTCGCCATCCTCGATCTGGGTCATCAGGTCTTCGAGCCGTGAACCACGCGGTTGCGCCGTCGTTGATCCGCGGGCGTCCTGCTGGCGTTGTTCGCTGAGGGCGCGCGCCTCCTTGTCGGTCTTCATGACGTTGAACTCGAGGCCGGCCTCGGGCAGGCCGGAGAGCCCGACGATCTTGACGGGCGTCGAGGGCGGCGCTTCCTTGATGCGGTGGCCCTTGTCGTTGACCAGCGCGCGAATCTTTGCCCAGAAAGGACCGCACACGATGCCGTCGCCCACGTGGAGTGTTCCCTTGCGCACGAGGACCGTGGCCGTTGGTCCCAAGCCGGGCTCGATTTGCGCTTCGATCACGTTGCCTTTCGCCGGCACCTTCGGGCTCGCTTTCAGTTCCATGATCTCGGCTTGCAACAAAATCATCTCCAACAACGTGTCGACGCCCTTTTTCGTGGTCGCCGAAACGTCGACGGTGATAGTGTCGCCACCCCACGATTCCGCATTCAGACCATGTTCCTGCAACTGTTTCTTGACGCGATCCGGGTTCGCCGTCGGCAGGTCGCACTTGTTAATGGCGACGAGAATCGGGACCTGCGCCGCTTTGGCGTGGCTGATGGCTTCGATCGTCTGGGGCATAATGCCATCATCGGCGGCCACCACCAGCACGGCGATGTCCGTGACGTTGGCGCCCCGGGCCCGCATTTTCGTGAATGCCTCGTGGCCGGGGGTGTCAAGGAACGTGATGGTCTTGCCGCCCGGAAGCGAGACCACACTGGCGCCGATGTGCTGGGTGATGCCCCCGCTTTCATGGGCGGCGACATCCGTCTTGCGGATCGCGTCGAGCAGCGAGGTCTTCCCGTGGTCGACGTGGCCCATCACCGTGACCACGGGCGGGCGCGGCTTCAGATCGGTCGCTTGTTCGCCGACTTCCAAGGGTTCGACCTTCCGGGGTTGGGCGTGAACGATACCAGCCCCACGCTCGCGCTTTTCCAACTCGAAGAGGAACCCGTGCCGCTCGCAAATCTTGCGGGCAATGTCTTCCCCGACGGTCTCGGTGAGATTGGCAAAAACGTTCATCTCCATCATCTCGGACAACAGCACGTGCGATTTCACGCCCATGCGCTGCGCCAGGTCGCGTACCACGACCGGCGGCTTCATCTGGATAACCTTGTTGCCCTTGTCATCAACAATAAAGGCCGGCTGTGCCGGTCCCGCTGGCAACGGTGCGGGCTTGGGGGCCGGCGCAAGCGGCGGTGTTGGCCGCGGAGCTGTTGTAATCTTCACCGTTGGCTGCGACCTCGGTGTCGGCTTCGGCGGCACAGCGGCGGGCGGAGACTTGGGCGGAATTACTGGTGGTGGCGGTGAAACCACCGCACTCGTTGCCACTTTCGCCACCGGCAGTTTGGCAGGTTCGACAATGACCTTCGACGGTTCGATACCCACGGGTGGAGGTGGCAAAGTGGCAACCGCCGTCGCGGCCCCCGTCTTCTCGGCGGTCTCCGGCGCAGGGGCCGCAGCCGGGGAAGCCCGCGCTGCGATTGGTTCCGGTGCCGGAGGGGGCGGCGGAACATACCCGTACTCCTTCTCGATCGATTCGGCGGTGATCTTGTCGACCGTGCTGGAGTGACTCTTGACGGGATAATTCATGGCGTGCAACTTGTCGATCATGTCCTTGTTCGACAAGCCGCACCGCTTGGCCAGATCGTGTACCCGAATACTCATTACGACGGTTTGTCACCCTCCGACGGTTGCGCTGCCTCGCGACGCTCCTGCTCCGCGTTCGCCGCTTGTTGTACCGCCGCGGCCTTTTCGGGACCCCCCAATATGTCCGTCAAATCATTCAAATCCGCCGATAATAGGCCCTCGAGCGAATGGAACCCGCCCTTGACCAGGCTCTCGGCGGCCTCGCGCTCAATCCCGGGGATCGCCGCCATCTCTTCGACGGCCCGCTTGACTTTCTCCTCGAAACCCAGCTCGGCGGATTCTTCCTTCTCGATCTCGATGTTCCATCCGGTCAGCTTGGCCGTCAGCCGCGCGTTCTGCCCTTTCTTGCCAATCGCCAGTGATAATTGGTCTGGATCCACAATAATCTTCACGGAATGGCGGGCTTCGTCAATGACGAGATTCTTTAGCTTGGCGGGGGCGAGGGCAAAGGTGACGTACTGGCGAACGTTCGGGTCCCAGCGAATGATGTCGATCTTTTCTCCGCTGAGTTCGCGCACGATGTTCTTCACACGCATCCCGCGCATGCCCACGCAAGCACCAACTGGATCAACCTTTTCGTCATGCGACAGGACGGCAATCTTGGTCCGAAAGCCCGCCTCGCGGGCGATGGCCTTGATCTCCACGGTTTTGTCGGCGATTTCCGAAACTTCGAGTTCAAAGAGCTTGCGGACAAAATCAGGATGGCTGCGGGACAGAATGATCTCGGGACCATGGATCGCGTTGTCGACGCTCAGTGTATACGCGCGAATGCGGTCACCGGGCTGGTATTCCTCCGTCGGGACGCGCTCGCGGCTGGGCATGATACCTTCAATCTTGCCCAGGTCGATGATGACGTCGCTGCGCTCGAAGCGTCGCACGGTGCCCGACAGGATGTCGCCGCCGCGTCCCTTGAACTCCTCGAACACCATGTTCTTCTCAACCTGCCGAATGCGCTGCAGCATCGCCTGTTTGGCCGTCTGGGCGGCAATCCGCCCAAAATTCTGCGGGGTGACCTCAACTTCGATGCTTTCCCCGAGTTGGATGTTCGGCGCGCGGCGGCGGGCGTCCGTTAACGAGATTTCATCTTGCTTGTTGACGACGTTCTCGACCACCAATTGCTTGGCGAGGGCGCGGATGTTGCCGGTCTTGCGGTCGATCTCGATACGCAGGTCGTTGGCGGGACCGACACTCCTCTTGGAAGCCTGTAGCAACGCCGACTCGACGGCTTGGAACAGGACTTCCTTGTCGATGCCCTTCTCGCGATGAAAATATTCCACCGCTACTATCAATTCGCCGTTCATAAGCGTTCTTTATCCTCGGGCGGCACACCCCATCCGGGGAACAAAAAAGTGGGTTCTTCGACCCACTTGTTCCGTGTCGCCAATTAATCAACCAGCCCAATTATACGCAATCTCCAATCTCGGTCAAGCCCTTATAGAAACCACCGTTACGGGCTTGCCCGCCCACGGCGGGCTTGTTTTGCGGCGGGAGGGGTTTACAATGCGCCGCGAATGAACCTGCCCAACCGGCTCACCGTCGCGCGAATCGGCCTGACAGTGGTTTTCGTCATGGCCCTGCTCTTGCCGCCTCACGGTCTGGTACTCGCCCACTTCCCGTTTGGGAAAACGACGGCCCTGGTTATCTTTATCATCGCCAGCCTGACCGATTGGTGGGACGGCTGGTACGCCCGCCGATACAAGATTGAGACGGCGTTCGGCGCTTTGATGGACCCACTCGCCGACAAGGTCCTCACGACCGCCGCATTCATCTGTTTCATCGAGCAGCCGAGCTATCGTGGCGCCAGCGTGCCGTTGGTGCAGGCTTGGATGACGCTGGTGATCGTCGCGCGCGATTTTCTGGTGACAGGGTTGCGGCTGGTGGCCGGCCAACAGGGCGCGGTCTTGCGGGCCGAAGGGCTCGGCAAGCATAAGACCGTGTCCCAAATGGTCACGATTATCGTAATCCTGATCGGTCTGGCAGTGCGCGAGGACTGGAATTGCTTCGGCGTCGATTATGACCAGTTCAATGTCGCGTTTTCCCGCGTGGCCTTCACACTGATGCTGATCACCGTCAGCCTGACGCTGATCTCGGGCATCATCTACTTTTTCAAGAACGGGCAGTTTTTCTTCCGCGATGCGTGAGCGACTGATCAAATTTCTGGCCACCGGGTTCGGCGTCGGCTATCTGCCGGTCGCGCCGGGCACGGCCGGCTCGGTCGTCGGCGTCGGGTTCTGGTGGGCACTGAACCAGGAACATCACCTGTGGCTGCGGGTCGTGTTTCTGGTGCTGGCCATCGGATTTGCAGTCTGGTGCGCGGGCGAAGCGTCCGACATCATGCACCATCCCGATCCATCCAGCGTGGTCATCGACGAGATCGTGGCCATGCCGCTCGCGCTAATCGGGCTGGGAACAAGCTGGTGGCAGGTCGCCGTGGGATTCGCGATGTTCCGGCTCTTCGATATCTGGAAGCCGTCCCCCATTCGCGACGCGCAGGATTTTTCCGGCGGGATCGGGATCGTGCTGGACGATCTGTTAGCTGCCGCCGCCGCGTGCGTGTCCACTCATGGCATCGTGTGGCTGGTCAGTTGGATGAAGCATTAACCCCGAAGGCTTTCGGGGCTGAGCTTGGCGAGGAACCCTTCGAGCTGTTTGGTATCGAAATTGGCCAGCACGTGGCCGTCGATCACAATGGTCGGCACGTAACGCTGACCCGATAACCGTTGCATTTCCTCGTCGGCAGCGGGGTCGCGGCCCACGTCAATCTCTTGGAACGCGATGTCATGCGCCTTCAAATACTCCTTGGCATCGAGACACCATCCGCACCATTGGCGCGTGTACAGCTTCACATCTCCCATGGTTCTTCCTTGCTATCAATAAGATGCACAACATGACGTGAGAGGTTCGAGGTGACAAGTTCTTTCAGCAGTTTTCGGAGTCGATGGATTGACATGTTTGCCCACGATGTGCGCGGCGTCGAGGTGTTTTGTCGTGCCGCAGTTCTGGCACATCCAACTGTCCCGCTCCATCACTGCTCTTGTCCAACGTTGATCTTTGTTCATCGGCTCTACTCCTTTATTTTGAGCGTTGGGAGTAGAGCGGATGAACGGTCGATTTTAGCGACGCTTGGGGGTCTTTGTCGTTTTGTGCTGTTGGTCGCGGGGTGCGGATATTGCCAAAACGCGATTGACCATTGCTGCGCGATGGAGTGTAATCCTTTTTAAGTTTGTATGAAAAGGGAGCAGATTTTGGAGGAGATCAAGCGCACCGCAAAGGCAAACGGCGGAGTTCCCCTTGGAACGCAGAGATTCTTTGCAGAAACTGGAATCAAGCAATCGGACTGGCATGGCAAGTATTGGGTTCGCTGGGGCGACGCTGTTCGCGAAGCTGGCTTTATGCCGAATCAGTATAACGAGGCTTACGACGCTGAGTGGATTATCGCGAAGCTCATTGCTCTTACGAGAGAACTTGGCCGTTTCCCGGTCTCCGGGGATCTGCGCATGAAAGCTCGTAGCGACAAGGATTTTCCGAGCCATAGTGTTTTTGGCAGCCTCGGCTCAAAGAGCCAGTTGGTTTCCAAAGTCGCGGAGTACTGTCGAACACATGAAGGCTTCGACGATGTTCTTCCTTTATGTAAAGCAGGACCAAACGCCGACGAGTTGCAGCCCGAGGAGGATTCCGGAGAAACCGAAGAGATCGGGTTTGTTTATCTCATCAAGTCTGGCCGCCACTACAAGATTGGGAGTAGCAACGCTTCCGGGCGTCGCGAGTATGAACTAGCGATCCAGCTTCCTGAAAAGGCGAATCTCGTGCACCAGATTCGCACGGACGATCCTGTGGGAATTGAAGCCTACTGGCACAAACGGTTTGAGTCGCAATGGAAGAACGGTGAATGGTTTGAACTCAGCGCTTCGGATATCAAGGCGTTCAAGCGCAGAAAGTTCATGTGAAGCGAAGGGAGGGGGGGGCTTAACTGCATGTATGTAATCCGCGGATTTACAGTACCGGGTTATGCGGGTTTCAACTGGAAGGAACTGCCGCCGCGAACATGGGAGGCGGAATGCGTGAAGCTTGTTATTGCGGTGGCGGGTTATCACCGACAGGGCATGCCTGCGCCGCGGGCCACTACCCAATTTCTTGAGGCGCACCCTGAGCCGTGGATTCAGCCCGGCGCGAAGGCTTGGGTGTTCAAGCTTGCTCAAATGAAGACCACCTTCTCCATCTTGCGCAGTGTGCCGTGGTTGCACAGCGATGTTTCAGTGCAACCTGAACAAGAATCTCCTGACGAAGTCTGCTTTTACATTTGGCCGGACCAAAGCGGGAAATCTGCGCAAGCCCATGTGCCCGGCGAAACATTCATCAAAGCCGGCGACAAGAAAAGGGGCTTGGAGTTGGTGAAGAACATCTTCCGACAGGTGAAGAGGGAGGTGTGTATCCAAGACGGCTATATCAAGCCGACACTGTTTCAGATTCTCGAAGAAACCTGTCCCCATGTCTCGGTCAGAATTCTTACAAGGAAAGCAGCGGCGAGGGACGCGGCAACGCTAAAAGCGTACTGTTCATACAAGAAAGCGCGTCCTCAATGTGAGATGAGGACTTTCGACCCGAAACCGCAACATCCGCGCTGGATTTTGTTCGATGCTGCAAATGTTTATCGGATTGACCATTCAATCTCAGGCATAGGCGACAGCGATGCGCAGCTTTCAGTTGATGATAATCCAAGTGAGAAGTGGGCGCGTTTCGAGGAGCATTGGAATGGTGCGACGCCAGTAGACGAGACGGGCGTGGAATGCGCGGAGTCCGCGTCGTAGTTGCCAGAGCACGAGAGCGCTAGCGTCTCGTAACGAAAAGCATCCTGTTTGAGATGCTGACTACGGGAGGGGTTTACAATGCGCCGCGAATGAACCTGCCCAATGCGGATACCATGTTTGGTCGGCACGTAACGCTGGCCCGATAACCGTTGCATTTCTTCGTTGGCAGCAGGGTCACGCCCTACGTCGATCTCTTGGAACGGGATGTCATGCGCCTTCAAATACTCCTTGGCCTCGACACACCACCCGCACCATTGGCGCGTGTACAGCCTCACCTCTCTCATGATTTTTCCTTGTGCATCGGGCGCTAACATCGCAAATTGGATGCCAAAAGCAACCGCCGCGTTTCGCATCATTATGACCATGAAAATACTTGTTGCCGACCCCATATCCGAGCGGGGCGTGGAAATGCTGCGTAAGAATCCATCCTTTCAAGTGGACGTAGAGACGGGCCTCAAGGAAGACCAGCTCTGCGAGATCATCGGCGAGTATGACGCGCTAATCGTCCGCAGCCAGACGAAGGTCACCAAGCGCGTCATCGAAGCCGCCAGGAAACTGCGCGTCGTCGGTCGCGCGGGCGTTGGCGTGGACAACGTCGACGTGGACGCCGCCACGCGCCGTGGCATCATTGTCATGAATACGCCCGGCGGTAACACGGTTTCCACAGCGGAACACACATTTTCGATGATGATGGCGCTGGCGCGCAGCATCCCGCAAGCCCACGCCACGATGAAAGCGGGGAAGTGGGACCGCAAATCCTTCGAGGGCGTCGAGTTGTACAACAAGACGCTCGGGGTCATCGGCATGGGACGCATCGGCACCGAAGTGGCCCGCCGCGCGATTGCGTTCGGCATGCGCGTGCTGGCCTACGATCCCTTTTTGAGCCTGAGCCGCGCGAAGGCGTTGCAGGTCGAGGTCGTCGAACTCGACGAAATCTATGCCCGTTCCGATTTCATCACGGTCCATGTCCCGATGACCGACCAGACCCGGGGCATGATCAACAAGGACGCCATTGCGAAGATGAAGGATGGCGTGCGGCTGATCAATTGCGCCCGCGGCGGCATCATTAACGAGAAGGATTTGTACGACGCCGTCAAAAGCGGCAAGGTCGCCGGCGCCGCGTTGGATGTCTACGAACAGGAACCGCCAAAGGAGTTGCCGTTACGGGAACTGGACACGGTGGTCATGACCCCGCACCTGGCCGCGTCGACAACGGAAGCGCAGGAATCGGTCGGTGTCGAAGTGGCCGAGCAGATTGCCGACGTTCTAGCGGGTGGCACCATCCGCAACGCGGTGAACATGCCGACCATCGACGCCAAAGTGCTCGCGGTGCTGCAGCCGTACCTGACTTTCGGCGAGAAAATGGGGCGGCTGCTCGCGCAGATCGCTCCGCCGCGCGTCGAGCGGCTCGTCATCGAGTTCTGCGGCAAAGCGGGTGAATTGGAGAGCGGGCCGATTAGCCGCGCGGTCTTGAAAGGATTCCTCGAAAACGCGCAGGGCGGCGACGTGAATTACGTCAACGCGCCCGTGATCGCGCAAACGCTCGGCATTCGCGTCGGGGAAGTGAAGAGCAGCGAGCCCATCGATTATGCGGAATTGATCAACGTGCGCGTGTTTGTGGACGGCCAGTCCGCGAGCTTATCGGGCACGTTCTACGGTTCGGCCAACAATCCCCGCATCGTCCGCATCAACGACATGCCCGTCGAAGCCGTGCCCACCGGCGTGCTGTTCATGATGCGCAACAAGGACCGGCCCGGCATTGTTGGCTGGATCGGCTCGATCATGGGCAAGCACGGCGTCAACATCGCCAGCATGTCTCTCGGCCGCGACAAAGCCGGCGGCCAGGCCCTCACCGTCCTCAACCTCGACAGCGCCCCCGGCGACGACGTCCTCGCCGAAATCAAGAAGGACCAGGACATCTTCGACGTCAAGGTCGCGAAACTGTAAATGAAACTGTCTCCCGAGAAAAAGCTGGCAGGCATTCTCTGTCCTGTCTTCTCGATCCGCACGGAAAACGATCTCGGCATTGGCGACACCGAGGGTGTGCACGAGATGATCGATTGGTGTCACAAGCATGGGATCGGCATCTTGCAGGTGTTGCCGATCAACGAGACGAGCGACGACAATTCGCCGTACAACGCCATCAGTTCGATGGCGCTCGATCCGACGACCATCGCCATCTCGCCCGAGCACATTCCCGATTTGTCAGCCGCGAAGTTCAAGGAGATCGCGAACCCCGAATTGCTCAAGGAACTCCGCGCCGGCCCGGTGAAATACACCAAGGTGAAAGAACTGAAGCGGTCTCTCTTGCGCGCGGCGTTCGATGCGTTCCTCGTCAAACACTGGAACAGAAAGAGCGAGCGCAGCGAGGCCTTCCGCGCGTTCCTTGCTGAGAATGGCGACTGGATTTCCGACTACGCCATGTTCCGGGTGTTGATGGAGGATTATCACAACTGGCCGACCTGGGATGAATGGCCACTGGACCGGCAGAACCCGAAGAAAGCGTGGTCATGGTTCCTCTCGCTGCCGACCAAGCAACGCGACGAGTACGCCGAGCGGATCCTGTTTTGCGCGTACATGCAATGGGTTGCGTACGACCAGTGGACGAAAATCAAGGAACACGGCACGCGCAGCAAGGTCTACCTGATGGGGGACATCCCCTTCGGCGTCAATCGCTACAGTTCCGACGTTTGGGGCAACCGCGCCATCTTCAACCTCGACTGGAGCGGCGGCTGTCCGCCCGAAAAAAATTTCAAGGTCGATCCGTTCACCGAAAAATGGGGCCAGAACTGGGGCATCCCGCTCTACAAATGGGACGTGTCACGCGAGCGCAACCATGACTGGTGGCGCATTCGCTGTGGGAATATCCACAAGACCTTCCATCTGTTCCGGATCGACCACGTGCTCGGCTTCTTCCGCATCTACTCGTTCCCGTGGCAGCCGAAGTACAACGACAAATTCCTGCCCCTGACCGAGGAGGAAGCAGCGAAGCAGACGGGCGGACGGATGCCGCATTTCCAGCCGTACGCCGACGTCACGCCCGACGGCGCGAAGTTCAACCAAAAACAGGGCGAGGAGTTGCTGGCGATGGTGCTGGCGGCCGCGGGCGATACAGCCGTTGTCGCCGAAGACCTCGGGGTTGTTCCCCCGTATGTTCCGATCGCCCTCGAACACCTGAAAATCCCCGGCTACAAGATTCCGCATTTCCTGCGCGAGAAGAATCTCTCGTTTGTGGACGGCAAGACATACCCGCGGCTCTCACTCGCGACACCGGCGACGCACGACCATGATCCGATCGCCAAGATGTGGCGTGAGTTGTGGGAGAAGGTCGACGCTGGCAAGAACAGCCAGGATGGGAACGCGCGTCACCAATCGGAAGAGGCGTACAAGGATCTCACGCGTTGGATGGAGTATTGCGGTGCGGATCACCAAGCGCCGCCGCGTGCATTCAACGATGAGATTCACAAGCTCATCCTGCACGGGGTGCTGAACTCGAATTCGTGGCTCGCCGTGTTCATGATCACCGACGTGTTTGGCACGGAGGGCCGGTTCAACGTTCCCGGCGCCGTCAGCGAAGGCAACTGGTCCTATCGCCTCGATAAGACCGTCGCCGAACTCGATAAAGACCCGCATCTCCTCCACAAGACCCAGATGTTCGCGAAGCTCGTGAAAGAAACGCACCGCCTGCCGTAGCTGTCTATTCAGGATCTTCTAGAGCCGACAAACAGTTTTAAGAAAGCGTTGGGAGCGAGCACTGCAGCGACGGAATGGGAACGCGCGGGTCAACCATACGCTGGTCAAATACGAAATCATCGTTCGCGACGATGTTCCAGTGTCGACCATGCTTTTCGTTGAGGGCGGAAGCGATCTCGTGGAAATTCCAGCGCGTGTTTGAGTCGATCAAGTAGAGCCCGGGAGCCGCGGTGGCGAGCCACGACAGGGCTGCGACAGTATCGAGGACGAAGGAACAGGCAGGAAACCATTGACGGCTGGCCGGAACATGCCCATCCGCGGCGGCACGTTTCTCAAAGAAATCGATCATGTTGTTGGAGCCGGCCGCGTCGCCAATCTGCCAGCCAAGCCGCGCAACGACGGCATCGGGGTTCTGAAAAAACACGCGCTGTTCAGCCATGCGCTTTTTATAACCGTAGCCCTTCGTGGCGTCGGGCTTCGAGTCAACCGTGAATGGGCCCTTGGCGTTATCCGAGAACACCATGACCGAGCTTGTGAATACGAAGCGCACCCCGAGGTGCCCCGTGATCCATGCCAATTCGCTGGCCCATTCATAATTCACGAGCCAGGATTCATTCGCCACGCCCGTGGATCGGGATGCAATCGCTAGGTGGAAGAGAACGTCCGGTTGTTCCTGCCGGACGAAATCCTCCATCGGCGGATACCGATCAATCGGCACGACCGCGCGATCCCACGCGACAACTTGGTGACCCTTCGCGGTCAGATGGTTTGACAACGCGGACCCCACTGTCCCGCGTGCGCCTGTGATAATGGCCTTCATCGGACGCTCAGGCCAGCGGGTGCTCAGACGGCTGCCAGCACTTCTTCAGCGTGGCCGGCAGGTTTGACCTTGCGAAAAATCTTTGTGATGGTTCCGTCGGGTCCGATAATAAACGTGGTGCGTTCGACGCCCATGTATTTCCTGCCGTACATGGACTTCTCTTTCCAAACGCCGTACGCCTCGCAGATTTTGTGGTCCTCGTCGGGAACGAGCGTAAACGGCAGATTGAATTTCGTGGCGAATTTCTCGTGTGATTTGGCCGAGTCGGGACTCACCCCGAGCACGACGGCGTTCTTGTTGGCGATTTGCTTGTGCGCATCCCGCAGTTCGCACGCCTCGGTGGTGCAACCGGGGGTGTCGTCCTTGGGGTAAAAATACAGAACAACAGTCCTGCCCTTGTTCGCGCCGAGCTCCTTGAATGCCGGGGCTCGGTCGCCTTCACTGGGTTCTTTCATGGTTTGACTCCTATCCTTGGACAAACGTCCGCGATTTCACATTGGATGCAATCGGGTTTGCGGGCGGTGCAACGTTCTCGTCCGTGCCAGATCAGCAGATGTGAGAAATCGATCCAATCCCGGTGCGGGACAATTTTCATGAGGGCCTGCTCAATCTTTTCGGGCGTCGTCTGGCGAGTCAGCCCCATGCGGCGCGTGAGCCGTGAAACGTGCGTGTCCACGACGATGCCTTCGGCCTTGCGGTAGGCGACACCCAGCACCACGTTGGCGGTCTTGCGTCCGATGCCGTCCAGTTGGATCAGTTCGCCGAGCGTGTCGGGCACCCGGCCGCTGTATTCCGCGACGAGGCTCTGGCAGCAATTCCGAATCGAACGCGCCTTGTTCCGAAAAAAACCGGTGCTGCGAATGATGGCCTCAAGTTCCGCCGGCCGCGCCGTCGCGAAATCGGCGGCACTGTGGTAACGCCGAAACAGGGCCGGCGTGACAAGATTGACACGTTGGTCGGTGCATTGGGCGCTGAGGATGGTGGCGATGAGGAGTTGGAGCGGGTTCCGATGATGCAAGGCGCAACGCGCCTCCGGGTGGGCGGCCCGCAATCGCCGTAAAATGGCGCGACAGCGCGCCATCAGTTTACTCTTGGCAACGTTCACCGGTCGCAGTATAGCATATCACCAAGGACGTGCTCAGTTTCACCGCCGGGATTTCAATGAAGAAGAGGAGATAGATTATGGCACACATTGTGTGTGAACCCTGTGTCGGCTGCAAGTACACCGATTGCGTGGAAGTTTGTCCCGTGAATTGTTTCTACGAAGTCGATGATCGGTTGTACATTCACCCGGACGAATGCATCGACTGCACGGCTTGTGTGCCGGTCTGCCCGGTGGAGGCAATCTTTACGGAAAGCGATGTGCCGGAGAAGTGGAAGCCATTCATCGCAGAAAACCGCGACAAGCTCGCGGGCGCGGCCAACATCACCGCCAAGAAAGAGCCGCTCGGGAAGGACAAACCCGAGTGCCAGCCGGGCGCACGGAAACCCTAGCCAGCACCGCAGGCTCTCTGCGAACCCTCGAAGCTTCTGGCGGTCCTAGTGGGGCGCGGAAGTCGCGTTTTTACCCTGTTCGCTCAGTCGATCCATCGGCGGCAGGCGGTAATACACTTCGAGGATCAACGCGCCGAGTGCGGTGGAGTAGGCGGGTGTCGCGGCGAGTTCTCGGGTTTCCATCGTGCTGTTGGGGGGCGGCATCCACCGACCGTCACCGAGTTGCTTTTTGATGAGTGTGTCGCGAATTTCCCGGTTCCAGTACTGCCAGTACGAACCACCAGCCTGGAACATCGCCTGCGTGATGTAATACCAACCATAGAGGACATAATCTCCTTGGGTTTTGTCCCATTCGACCTTCTGCTCCCGGAGATAGTCAAGAGCGGGCTGGATGCGCTGGTCCTTGCCATTGCCAAGGAGCTGCTGGCTGAACACGCCGATGGCGGTCATGGACGGCGAACGCTCCGGCGTTTGATAACCGAAGCCGGGGTTCTTCACGTCATGCATGTTCCAGAGAAATTGTGCGGCCTTGTCGCAAACTGCCTGTGGAACATTTAGCCCGGCCGCCCGAGCCGACGCCAGTGCCATGATCATCCATCCCGTGACCGAGACATCCGAATCGTCGGACGAGGAACGATAGCGCCATCCGCCAACATGTTGGGCATTGGCCTTGGCGACCGATTGTCCCCGAATGATCGCGTTCAACGCCCGTTCCAGCGGATCGCGCAACACGGGGGATTGCGTCACCGCATACCCTTCCGCAAGCGCGAGAGCCACCAGGCCTTGGGAGTCACCGCCGATATAATCTTGCGATGCATCGGAAACGAGCCCATCGCGGCCCACGTGGAGCGACAAATAGTCCAGTGCTCTGCTGACAGTATCACCGAACTCAGCGGAGTCGGGTGTCTCCCCGTGCCCGAGAAAGGCCAGCGTGGCCAAGGCAGTGCCGGCAGCAGTACTCCCGCCACATCGCCACGAACCATTCGCTTCCTGGTGTGTCTTGAGCCACCGCAATCCGGCCACGACCGCGCGTTCGGTTTCAGGGCTGCCGTTGTACTGGTTGAGATTGCTGGCGCGCTGTGGCCCCATGCGCGCTCCCAAAATGCCGCCGCCCGGTCCGTTGATTCCGGCGGTGCCAATCGCGGTGTCACCGAGGCCGCCCGGGGCTGTCAAACCCACGCCGGTTGGACCACCCTCGGGTCGCGCAATCGCTATTGCGCCGTCACTCACGACCCCGATCACATCAGCTATCGACTCCAGACCGACTTGTGCGGATGAAGTCGTGAGGTGCGCCTGGTAGGATTCGGCCGTGCCGCCACCAGCTGTTGGGACGCCACCGGGACCATTTCCACCCGTACCGCCACCCGCGCCGAGCGTCGGGCCATTGTAGTCGAACTCGTGGGAGGCGACGTTCGGGCTTTGCGCGTCCTTGTCGGCGGTAGGCGGCGGGAGCACACCCGCGTCGAATGATGCAACGATTCTCGGGCGATTGGCTCCAATCTTGATCCAGCCGAACGCCGCGATCAACGTGACGTGTATCAGCAGAGCAACGAGAAAAGCGTACAGGAGACGTGTGTTTGCCGCCAACCATGTCAGGAATTTGATGAAGGCCTTCATCCGTCAGGACTGGCGCGGTTGGGCGGGCAGGGATTCCAACTCCTTCTTCGCATCGGCAGCAAACAGGCCATTGGGAAATCGCCGCAGATAAGCTCCAAATGCACGTCGCGCTACTTGCGGATTGCCGAGCGCCTTGTCGCATTGCCCGCTGCGAAATGCCGCCTCCTCGCCATGCGGGCCGCTCATCAACAGCGACGCACGGAGATAGTATGCCAACGCGGTTTTCTTGTTTTGCCGTTCGTCGCCGCTAAACGAAAAATAGCAGTTGCCTAGCAGGTAGGCGGCTTCACCCGCGCTTTCACCCGTCTCGCCAACCATGACCGCGGTGAGAAGTCCAATCGCTTTCGCGTTGTGCGAATTCTGCGGATCTCCGCCCCTGCCACGGGCAAGTTGGACTTTGGCAAGGCCCAACTCAGCGCGAACACGAAGCGCCCCCGGTGGGGTGTTCGAGACCATCTGACCGAAGATCTCTTCGGCGTCATCGAGTCGATTCATCGCCAGTTCGGTTTCCCCCAAACCAAGTCGGGCCCGTGGTGTGGTGAGCATGTCGTCCGGATAAAGCGTGAGTGAGTTTTTGTACGCTTGCTTGGCTTGCATGAACTGTCCCCGACGGAGAAGGGCGTCGCCGATGGCGATGTAGGTGACTGACGGTAGATGGTCCTTCTCGGGGTTGCCAAGCAGTTTCAGCGCGGCATCATACGCGCGCGCCGAATCACCCTCGGCCAGCGCCAGCTCGATGGTGCCCGTACTCGTGGCAATGCGGATACTATCGTTTCGTGGATACTCAGCAGCTAGGTGGTCGAGACGAGCGTATGCAACATTGAATTGTCTCGCGGTACGGTATGCTTCGGCAATCTGGGCAACCATGGCATTTACTGTCGTGGGATCGTCGCGAAATTTCTCGAGGAGTCTTTCGCCACCCGCCACAGCATCGGCCACATCCCCACGGGCTTCAAGAATAGCGGCAATACGCATTTCGGAAGCGATAGCCGCTTGGCGCAAGTCCATCGTCACGTCAACCGCCGACAAGGCCCGCGCCGTGACGTCGCGATACGCCGCGAGGGCTTCGTCTGTCTTCATGTCGCGTTCCATTTGCCAAGCGATCGAGTAAAGAGCGCTGCCGGCGCGCGGGTGGTTTGGATAGCGCGTCACGAAGTTGCGGAACTGTGCCACCATTTCTGCCGGCTTGCTTTCCGCCCCGTAACAGTTGGCGATTTCATATGCGGCAAGCGGCGTGAACGTGCTATCCGGGAATCCCTCGACGAGTTTCAGGTAGGAGCTAATGGCCTTGTCGAAACGCCCCAGACCGAATTGATTGCGCGCAAGTTGATAGAGAGCTTCCGCCGCGAGAGGGTTCTCAGGCCAGCGGGTGACAAATTCTTGGAACGACGCGACCGCCTTCTCGATGTGTGCTGTGGCACTCGGTTTGCCCGTTGGATCACCATCTTGGGCTGCGAGGCGGGCGTTGAGGTAGCCGAGTTGGAAGGTGACTTCGGGGATCAAGGCGTTGGAAGGGTAGGTCGCGCGCAGTTGCTCGTAAACCTTGACGGCGTCAGCGAGGTTCGCGCGAGCGATGGCTCGATCGCCTACCTTCTGAGAGATCTCGAAGCAGCACCGTCCGAGTCGGAACAATGCATCCGGCATCATCTTGCTGGTGGGGTGCTGTTGCACGAAGGCCAGGAAACTGTCTCGTGCGCGCTCGAAGTCGTGGAGGGTGTAGTAGCCGTCGCCAATCCGAAAGTCCGCGGTCTCGAGAATTGGCAATCGAGGGTTCGACGCGGCCAGCTTCTGGAAGCGGTCGAGCGCTTCTGGAATCTTGCCCGAGGCGAAAAGGGCTTCGGCTTCGAGTAATTGGACGTCATTGGCGAACGCACTGTGTGGATACCGAGTTTGAAATTTCTCGACCGCGCCCGCGGCCTCGTCGAATCGATGCCGTTCGATCAGGTCCCGAATCAACCCGACATGGGCTTGCTCGGCCAACTTGTCGCTCGGATGGAGTGCGAGAAACTCGTGGTATGCGGCAGACGCCTCCTCGGGACGACCCAGTGATTGGTAGCAGGTGGCGACGCGAAACAGAGCCGATGCGCCCAAGTCGGGTCCGGTTTCACATCTGGCCTCAAGCTGGCGGAGATCGTTCAAGCGCCTCTCATAGGTCAGAAGTGCTCCCCGCTGAGCGTAGCTCGCCTGCTGTGATTGAAGGTCATTGACCTGGCGCCGGAGGTATTCGATCAGACTGGTTCGTGGTTGCACTCGTTTATAGCAGGCAATGGCATCGGTCCATCGCCCCGCCTCGAACAGGGTCTCGCCCGCCAGGAAGAAGCCCTCCGAGGAGCGCACAGTATTCGCATCCAGAGGGATTTGGTCGTAGATGCGAAGGGCGGCATCGTACTGTTTCCCCGCCATCAGGCTTTGG
Organism: Verrucomicrobiia bacterium; assembly: GCA_052146795.1. Lineage (GTDB taxonomy): Bacteria > Verrucomicrobiota > Verrucomicrobiia > Palsa-1439 > Palsa-1439 > Palsa-1439. Next base: position 2,083 of record JBKQMH010000048.1, on the reverse strand, counting down.
GCGGTGAGAAACTGCGCGTCTAGGACCGTGACTGGATCGTCAGCAAACTGGGTGCGGACTTTCTGAGCAATCCCCTGTGCCGAAGTTGGATCTCCTTGCTTGTGCAGCGTCCACGCCGCGCCGAGCATGGCACGCGACAACATCTCATGGCTCGGGTACTTCGCTTCAAATTCGTGATACAACTCCAGCGCTGTCGGGTAATTCTTCAACTCCCGATAACACTCCGCCTGTTTCAAAATCGCGTCAGGGATCATGGGGGCGGCGGGATAGCCCTTGATCAGGCGATCGAAGGTGTTGATGGCCTCGTGATACTTCTGCAGCTGGGCCCAGCACCAACCCTGAAGATATATCACCTGTGGGACTGCCGCGCTGAACCGGTACTGGCCTTCGAACATTTGCAACGCCGCCAGCGCTTCCGCGACCTTGCCGTTGTCGTAAAGTGCCTTGGCATTCTGATAAGCCTTCGCCGTCGGTGATTCCGGGTCTTGTGCGGGCGATTGCAGGGTTAGATACATCGGCACAAGCAGGGCTACCAGCATGCTCAGGGAGCGGCGCATGTGGAATGATGGAGTCATTGAGCTGAAACCACTTTGTCCGGAAGTGGGCGCAAGGCGACCTTGGTCAGGTGTGCTTGGGCGCACACGTCCAATGCGCTGACGACGTCTTGGTAACTGGAGTTGGGGTCAGCCTCGATGATGATGGTAGCGTCCTGCCCGGCCGCGGCCAGTTGCATCATCGCGTCGCGAAGCCCAGGAATATCAAACGTGGTGGCGCCGTTGACGACGATGTTGTTCTGGTCTTTCACGTGGAGCACAATATCGAGTGGGAGTTGCGCTGGGGCAGGGGCGGAGTTCACCAAAGGCAGTTTGGCACTGAAGCGCTTCTCCCTCTTGCTGAATGTGGAGAAGCACATGTAGAACACCAATAGCATGAGAATCGTGTCGATCATCGGGATGATCTCAATACGCGCCCGCTTGATGATATGGCGCTTCAGTTTCATTTGGGAACCGTAGCGAATGCGACATCAGCAATGCCGGCTTGGGAGCAGACTGTCATGAATGCGCTGAGGTCTTTGTAGGTCATCGCCCGGTTGCCCCGAAGGATCAGCGAGTTCATGCTGGGGTGCGTGGACTGCAGGCGACGCAGGAAATCGGGAAGGTCGTTGAGCTTGTAGGGTTGGCCGTCGATGGTTACGCTGTCGGACGAAGACATGTTGACGATGATTTGATTGGGCAGCTTCTCAAACGGATCGCCGACAAGCGCAATGGGTAGTTTGATCCCAGCCTGGCGTTCCACTTCGGCAAAACGCGAGAAACTCATGTAGAAGATCAGCAGGATGACAATCGTATCAATCATCGGGATGATCTCGATGCGCGCACGCCGGATGTTGCGACGCTTGACCTTCATTGGTCGAGCCTACTGAGGAATGGGGGACTTGAGGAGTACGATCAATTCGGTGAGGCTCTTTTCCATGCTCATCAAGATGACCTCCTTCTTGCCGGAAAAGTAATTGTAGGCGAACAGGGCCGGGATGGCCACGGCAAGACCCGCGGCCGTGTTGATCAACGCCTCGGAGATGCCGCCAGCCAGTTTGGTGGGGTCACTCATACCGATGGCTGCGACAACGCTGAAAGAATGGATCATCCCGATCGTGGTGCCCAGCAATCCGATGAGCGGACACATGGTCACCATCGAATCAAGCAACGGCAGATGCTTCTCCAGGGAGATGAGTTCCTTGGTCACCGCGCTTTGTGCAAGGTCTTCGATCTCATCGGGTTTATGGCCATCGCGAGCCGCCTGAATCGTCGCCCGCATCACTCGCCCGGCGACGCCCGATACGTTGTTGGTCGCCTCAAGCATGTCCGACAATGTCACGCCCTGCTTGATCTTATGGAGTAATTCCCCGGCGCTTCCCCCGACGCTGCGGTAATAGAGAAACCGTTCGATGATCAGCGTGGCCGTGATGACCGATAACAGAGCCAGAACCAGCAGGAGGGGCCCGCCAGCTTGGAGCATTTCCCAGAGCGTCCTTGTCTTGACCGAGTCAGCGGCGCCGGCTTCCTGGGCGAACACCCGGCCGGCA
>JBKQMH010000047.1:0-3766 GCA_052146795.1 Verrucomicrobiia bacterium | reverse complement strand
CCCTTGCGGGGGTTGGCGGCATCGAACGCCCCAGGATAAAACTCCGTGCATTCACTCAGACACTCGATGACCGAGAACCCATCGTGCTGCATGGCCTTCTCCATCATTTCCATCACGTGATTCGGCAAATGCGAGTGGGAACGGGCAATAAACGTCGCGCCTGCCGCAATGAGCTGCTTCATTGGGTTAATCGGATGATCGATGGCGCCCGTCGGGTCGGTCTTCGATTTGAATCCCACGGGCGACGTCGGCGACGTCTGCTTCTTGGTAAGCCCGTACACGAAATTATCCATGATGACGTAGGTCATCTTGACGTTTTTGCGGGCGGCATGGGTCAGGTGGTTGCCGCCGATGGAAAAGGCGTCGCCGTCGCCGCCGAACACGAAGACATGCAGGTCGGGGCGCATGAGGGATACGCCCGTGGCAAACGCCGCCGCGCGTCCGTGGAGAAAATGCACGCCGTACGCGTTCACAAAGTACGGGAACCGCGACGAGCAGCCGATTCCCGCAATGCTCGTGATCCTCTCATGCGGTACTTGAAGTTTCTCCATCATCTTGAAATAAATGGAGAGGATGCTGAAGTCGCCGCAACCGGGACACCACGTCGGATGGTCCGCAACAAGGTCCTTCTTGGCGTACTTTGGACGATCGGTCAGTTTGATTTCTTTGACTTCCAGATTCTTTGCTTCTGCAATCATTAGGATTCCTTCAGGAACATCAGGCGTTCGCCAGGGCGGGTTCGGGGGCTTTCTTAAGTCTCTCGTTCATGCCATTCAAAATCTCGCGGATCTTGAACGGCAGGCCGTCGGTCTTGTTGATTCCGACGATCTTGTCGTTACAGAATCGTGCTCGGAGGATGCCCGCCAGTTGGCCGTAGCCGTACAGACCCTCGTCATTGAGCTCCACTACAAAAACGTGATTGAACCCGTCCATAATCTCGCCGACGCCGGGTTGCAAGGGTTGAATGTACCGAATGTTCAGCGCACTGACGCTTTCGCCCTCGGCACGCGCTTTGTCGACTGCTTCGCGGATCGGACCCTGCGATGAGCCCCAGCCGACCAGCAGGACGTTGCCTTCGGGTGGACCGTAGGTCTCGGCCTTTGGCAGGCGAGACGCCAACACCTGAAGCTTGCGACGGCGCTTGGCCACCATCATCACGTGGTTGGCCGGACGGCTGGCTGGATGGCCGGCCTCGTCGTGCTCCAAACCGGTCACCACGGGGTATTTGCCGTCGAGCATCGGTGTCCCCGGCGGGGCGTGATGGGCGATGCCGTCGACGGTGTTTTCGTACGGTTTGTAATTCGGTCCTCGCGCCGCGAAGTTCGGAGTCAGGTCCTGCGCCAATTTCGCGATGTCGGGCATCTCCCATGTCTCGAATCGTGTCGCCAACGCCTGGTCGGTCAAAATAATCGCCGGGCAACTGTATTCACGCGCGAGTTTCGCCGCTTCCAGCGTGATGTAGAAGCAGTCTTCCACGGACGAGGGCGCCAGCACGATGCGCGGGGAATCCCCGTGTCCGCCAAAACAGGCGATGTTCAGGTCGCTCTGCTCGACGTTGGTGGGCAGACCGGTGCTCGGGCCACCGCGCTGGACGTCGATGATGACAATCGGCATTTCGGCCATCACGGCCCAACCGAGTGCTGCGGTCTTGAGGGAGAGCCCGGGGCCGGAAGTTCCCGTGAGTGATAGGTGCCCCGAATATGACGCGCCGCAGGCAATCGCGATCGCGGCCAGCTCGTCTTCCGCTTGGACAAAAATCCCACCGTACTTGGGCAGTTCGGCCCGCAGGATCTCCATGATGCTGGACCAGGGTGTGATCGGATATCCCGCGCCAAAGCGGATGCCGGCCGTCAGCGCCCCGTAGGCGATGGCCTGGTTTCCATCGGTGACAATTTGCTTGCGGCCTGTCTTGTTTGTTGAAGGAACAAATTCAAATGTGTCCGTGAGCCGGCCGATGTCGTAGCCGTAGCCCGCGTTGAACGCGCCGATGACGTTGCGGATGACATCGTCGCCCTTGCTCTTGTAGTAGGCCTGCAACATTGATTCGAGCTTGGGCACATCCAGGTCAAACATGCGCGCCAGCAATCCGAGCACGAACATGTTTTTGCCCTTGTCTTTTGCGGTGCCACCGATGGCCTCGACGGTCTGGCCCGTGATGTGCACGCCGACCGACCGGTATCGCTTCTGGTTTTCATCGGGTTTGACGTTGTCCGCGTCGTAAATCAGGATGCCGCCGTCGCGGAGGGTGTTGATGTGGTCGTTGTACGAATGCTGGTAGAACGCAACGAGAATGTCCACGTCATCGCCCGCGCTCAGGACTTCTCCCGTGCCGAGACGTACCTGGTAAATGCTCGGGCCACCCGAAATCGTCGCCGGGATCGTCATATACGTCATGACGTCCTTGTCGGTGCGGCCAGCCAACCGCGCCAAAAAGCCGCCGATGGCCTGAATGCCGTCCTGTGAGTTGCCCGCCAGCCGGATTACGGCATCTTGAATTCTTCGTCCACGCTGGGGCTGTTGGCCACCAGACGACGCGGAAGCATTTGCGACCTTTTGATCAATCATTTCCTCGTTTTCCTTCAAAAAGGGTTCCCGACCAGAGGGAGCCACCCGAGAGCACGTCCCTACAAGTGGAATATATTAGCAGAGCGCGACCCCCTGTCAACCACGTGGCCAAGCCCGAATTGGGAAAAGCAATTGACCCGACGGCTGGCATGCGATATTTTCCCGGTGGTGGTAACCTTCAAAACGAGCCATGGCAGAGAAAAATAGCACCAATATCAATCGCGTCGCCAACGACTTCTACCAGAAGGCGATTCAAGCGGTCGAACGCGGTAATCTCGATTATGCGATCGAGATGTTCATCCAGTGCCTGACTATCGAGCCGGGCTACACCAAAGCGCGCCGGAACCTGCGGGCCACGCAAATGAAGAAGACGGAGTCCGCCGGTGGCTTCAAGCGCATGTTGGTGGGCACGAAGCTTCAGCCGCTCTTGGCGAAGGCCAAAATGGCTGTGCAAAAGAATCCCACCGAAGCGATGACGCTCGCGGAACAGGCGTTGTCGGAAGACCCCAAGAACGGGCAGGCTCTGATGACTCTCGCCGAAGCCGCCGAGGTCGCCCAGCTTCCGGAGACGGTTGTTCAAACACTCGAGACATACACCCGGCTCAATCCCAAAGACACCAAGGCCCTGCACTGGCTGGCGCGCTCGTATATCGTGGCGGGACAGCACGATCTGGCCCGCGAAACCTACGATCACCTGCTCCAGATCGACCCGAACGATTTCGAAGCACAACAGGGCGCCAAGGATGCGACTGCCAAAGGCGCGATGTCCGGTGGCGGTTGGGAAGGCGATGGGTCCTTCCGCGAGAGCCTCAAGGACAAGGACGAATCCGTTGCATTGGAACAAGAATCTCGTGTCGTCCGCGCCGAGGATATGCTTGCCAATCTCATCAAGGAGAAGCTCGAGGCATTATCCAAGGACCCGGACAATCCGGTGATCCAACGCGAACTCGGCAAGCTCTACGCCCATCTGAGAATTATTTCTCAGCCTGCGTAACTTGGGGAGTTACGGTAACTGGAATGACTGGTTCAGGTTGTTGTTTGACATTCAACTGAACAGACCTGTTGTCTAACGACTGCTTAAATGACGGACTGTTTGGATTTAAGTCCTTTGCTTTTTGATTGAGTCTTTCTTGTACATAAGGAATAAGATTTCGGCAAACCTTACAATGAATTTTCTTTATGAAATGCCTATCCCTAATAC
>JBKQMH010000046.1:0-51191 GCA_052146795.1 Verrucomicrobiia bacterium | reverse complement strand
TTTTTCAGGTTGAGTTGGCCGGCGCGAAACCCCTGCACCAATAAATTGTAGTACGTGTCAGCCGCATTCAGGCTCGACGCTTCCAACCGGCCCAACGGGGCGGTGTACGCGTACATCCCGATGACCAGCAGGCATACGGCGGCCAGTGATCTCCATGCGTTGTTCATTGTGTCGACGAGCCTTGTCTCATATAATACTAATACATGGTTCCCTAGCGCGCAGAACCCTACCCGGTGGCCAAACGGCAAGTCAAATCACTAGTATCTTCCAACTCCACCTCCTTAAACGTCGCGGGCCTCGACAGCCCATACCCCCCAGCAGAGATTCGCCATTTGCTTCCACTCTTGCGCAGACAATCGACGCACACGTTGATCGGTGCGGCTGGGGCGGTGAAGATCGCGGCTGGTAGAAAAAGGACTTTGGACGGTGGGCACGAGCGCGTAAACTGAGAACGCAATTGCGCATGAGGTGCTGATCACGCCGAAGTGTGCGCGTGTCCCGAATTTCCAACGCCCAGCACATCGTCGCATGTCGAGATCGTGGCGCAAATCGAAACCTGCGAAGCCGTTTTCACATACTGCGGGCCGCCAGGGGCATTTTCGGCAGTGTCAGTGCATCGGCAGGGGAATCATCGGCGCACTGGCGACGCGCATAGGCGTACCCGTGGCTCAGTGCCCCCACCGCTACGCCCGCCGCATTTCCCCATGCCGACACCGACTGCGATTGACGTCGCGTGGTTCCGTTGACGATTCATGAAAAGTCTTGCCCGACTCTACTTCGCTTGCTACAAGAATGGACTGGTGCCGCTCTCGAGCCAGAAGGAAACCGCCGCGCAATGAGAAACGAGCGGAGAATATTGTTTGCTGTGTGCGCGGTGGTCATTGCGGTCTACGTGTACACGGCCCACCCAGGTTTCGTTACATCGTGGAGTCTGAATCCGGCTGACAACTACTACAACTTGCTCGTGCAGAGTTTTGGCGCCGGCCAACTGAGCTTGAAAAAAGACGTGCCGCCCGGCCTCTCGCAACTGGCCGATCCGTACGATCCGGCTGCTTACGGGGCCTACTCATTGCTCGACATAAGCTACTACAAAGGAAAATTGTATCTCTATTTTGGACCGGTGCCAGCTTTGTTGCTCTTTTGGCCCTATGTGGCGTTGACTGGCAGCTATCTGCCTCAGAAAGATGCCGTAGTGATCTTTTGTCTGGTGGGTTTCTTGGCCAGCGTTGGCCTGCTGTGGGCTATTCGTCGGCGCTACTTTGCCAGCGTCAGCATCGTGGTCCTGGTAACCGGCGCTCTCGCCCTCGGCTTGGCCACCTTGACGCCGTTCTTATTGGCGCGATGTGAAGCGAAAGAGGTGGCCGTCAGTTGTGGGTATGCGCTGACGATGCTGGCGCTCGCGGCGGTTTGGAAGTCGTTGCACGAGTCCCGAGAGCGTTCCGGCTGGCTGGCGGCGGCCAGTTTGGCGTATGGGCTCGCGGTAGGAGCGCGGCCCAACTTGTTGTTCGGCGCAGTGATCTTGCTGATGCCCGTGGCTCAGGCGTGGCGAGAACGCCAGAGAATCTGGACACCGCTGCTGGCGGCGACCGGCCCGATTCTGGTCGTCGGGCTGGGACTCATGCTTTACAACGAACTGCGGTTCGACAACCCCTTGGAATTCGGATGGCACTACCAGTTAACCGGATACCGGCAGCTTACAATGCATCCCTTCAGCATTCACAATCTATGGTTCAATCTCCGGATCTATTTCTTGGAGCCGGCACGCTGGAGCCATCGGTTCCCGTTCGTGCACGACATTGTCCTGCCGCCCCTGCCGTCTGGCTACACCAATGTTGACGAGCCATTCGGCGTTATGACCAATATTCCGCTGGTGTGGGTGGCGGTTGCCGCGCCGCTGGCGTGGCGCGGGCGGTCAAGGGAATCCTGTTCCCTGTTGCGCGGATTTCTGACGGTTCTGGCCTTCTTTTTCGGGATTTGCGCGCTGACCTCGGGTCTTTTCTGTGGTGCAACCAATCGCTACGAGGTGGAGTTCCTGCCCGCATTGGTGCTGCTGGCTGTGACTGGCATCTTCAGTGTGGAGCGCGCTTTGGCTGACCAGCCGGTCCGCCGTCGTATCGCTCGCTGCGTTTGGGGTGTGCTCTTGGTTTTTTCTGTCGGATTTAATCTCTTGGCGGGCGTCGGACGATGTGCTGAGGCAGACTTCGAGTTGGGGATCGCGCTAGGAAGCGTAGGCCACTGGAAGGAGATGATCAAATATTATCAGCGAGCGGTGTTTCTCGAACCGGATTTTGCGGACGCGCACTACAACTTGGGGGTCGCGCTTTGGAGAACGGGCCACATACAGGAGGCGGTTCAACAGTATGAGCAGGCATTACAGGTCAACGGCAATTACACCGATGCGCACAACGCCCTGGGAGTTGCCCTGATAGAACAGGGCAGAACACAGGAGGCGATCGAGCATTGGGAACGAGCGCTGCGTCTGAAACCCGATCATGCCGAAGCGCACTACAACCTGGGGGTCGCCCTGTGGCAGGAGGGTGAGATACAGGAGGCAATCGGACATTTCGAGCAGGCGCTACGGATCAGGCCGGAGTACGCAGAGGCACATAACGAGTTAGGGTTCGCCCTGGCGAGGGTGGGCAGGGTCCCGGAAGCCATCGAGCATTTGGAGCGCGCGCTACAAATCAACCCTGATCTCGCCAGTGCGCACAACAATCTGGGGATCGACTTGGCGCAGACGGGCAGGATTCCGGAAGCGATCCAGCATCTGGAACGTGCGCTAGAGCTCAATCCGAATCTCGCTGACGCACATTACAATCTCGGGATCGCCCTCACGCAGGCGGGCAGAATTCCGGAAGCGATCGAGCACTTTGAGAACGCGTTACGGATCACCCCCGACCTTGCTGAGGCGCATTACAACCTGGGGCTGGCGTTGGAGAAACTGGGCCGCACGGCGGAGGCCATTGAGCACTACCAACAGGCACTGAAGCTCCAACCGGATTTTGCCCCGGCAAGAAGCGCGCTCACACGGCTGGGAGCCGGTCAATAAGCCCCCCCGGGCTTGTGGGAACGGCTCGCATTCAGAAACTTTCCGGCGACTCGCCGGGCTGACATCTAGTCGCCGCCCGCTTCGGTCCGGGGCTAGCGCTCATGTGCGGACGTCACATCGATCGGTATCCGCGGGCCATCGCGATTCGCGGAATGGTCCGCTATCGTGTCTGCCTGTCCTGCCGCCTCAGCGAAATCGGGTTTGAACCACAGCCCAGCCGGCCATAAGCGGCTTTTCAGTACCATGCATCACAGGATGCCTCTCTCGCTTTCCGTAGACAAGGCCAAACTAAGACGCCGCCGCGCAACGTGACCGGCTACTCGCGCCTTCCGTGTCCTGACATCCGAATCATGAGGGCACGCATGCTCGGTCACCCGCATACGCTACGACCGCGTGCGGCTGTCTCCAGCCGATCGAGGCGCTACGCCGCCTCCGCCTTTCGCATGCACCGCACCGCGGTCCTTTTTTGTTTTTTATCGACGGTCCTGCGCGTAGAATACGGTGTTTTTTCTGGGGAATGAGTACATCTCGCCAACGGCAACAGGCCATCCTGATCTGCGTGTGCCTGGTGGTGTTGATCACCGCCGTGTACTGGCCGGTGGGACACGCCGGGTTCCTCGCCCACGATGACGACCTGTATGTGACAGCGAACCCGCATGTGCGGGGGGGATTGACCGTTGCGGACGCGGTGTGGGCGTTCACCGCGTTTCACGATTCGAACTGGTTTCCGCTGACATGGCTGTCGCTGGCGTTGGACTGCCAATGCTTCGGGATGAACGCGGGCGGGTATCACGCGGTGAATGTGATGTTGCACACGGCGAGTACGGTGCTGTTGTTTTTGGTGTTGCGGCGCATGACGGGGGCGACGTGGCGGAGCGCATGCGTGGCGGCGGTGTTCGGCGTGCATCCGTTGCATGTGCAGTCGGTGGCGTGGGTGGCGGAGCGGAAGGATGTGCTGAGCGGGTTGTTCTGGATGCTGGCGATGTGGTGGTACGTGCGCTATGTGGAGCGGCCGACGTGGTGGCGCTATGCCGTGGTGGTTGGGTGGTACGCGATGGGATTGATGGCGAAACCGATGGTGGTGACGCTGCCATTTGTGCTGCTGCTGCTGGATTATTGGCCGCTGGGGCGGACGCTGTGGACGCGGTCAGTTGTCGGTCATAACGCCCAATTGCGCTTCGGCGAGTTGGTCTGGGAGAAGATTCCGTTCTTTGCGCTGGCGGCGGTGTCGTGTGGCGTGACCATCTGGGCGCAGCACAGTGGAGGGGCGATTAGTTCGTTGGAGCGGCTGCCGTTGGGGCCGCGGATGGTCAACGCGGTGGTGTCGTACGCGCGGTACATGAAAAAGACCGTCTGGCCGAGTGGGCTGGCGTTTTATTATCCGTATCGGGCGTGGTCGCCGGGAGCAGTGATCGTATCGGGCGCGATCCTCGTGGCGGTGTCGAGCTTGGTGATTCGCGGGGCGCGGCGCGAACCGTATCTGGCCGTGGGGTGGTTCTGGTTTCTGGGGACGCTGGTGCCGGCGATTGGATTGGTGCAGGTCGGAGGCCAGTCCATGGCGGACCGGTATACGTATCTGCCGTTGACTGGGTTGTTCATCATGCTGTGCTGAAGCGTGCCGGCCCGCGCGATGGAGCGGCGGAACTTGAAAGTGATTGCCAGCGTCGCGGCGGCGGCAGTGCTGGCCGGTTGTGCGGTACTGTCGAGGGTTCAGGTCCAGTACTGGAGGAATTCGGAAACGCTGTTTCGGCGCGCTCTGGCTGTGACCCGGGATAATTGGGTGGCGCACGACGGTTTGGGGGTTGTCTTGGAGCAGTCGGGCAGAAACTTGGAAGCAATCGGGCATTTGGAGCAGGCCCTCCGGATCAAACCCGATTTCGCCGAGGCGCATTGCAATCTGGGGATCGCCCTGGGACAGGCGGGCCGGATGCCGGAAGCGATCAAGCACTTGGAGCAGGCCCTCCGGATCAACCCCGATTTCCCCGAGGCGCGGTACAATTTGGGGATCGCCCTGGAGCAAGCGGGTAGAGTGCCGGAGGCCATTGAGCATTATCAGCAGGCACTGAAGCTCCGACCGGATTTTGCCCCGGCAAGAAGCGCGCTAACGCGGCTGGGAGCCAGTCAGTAAGCCCCCCAGGGCTAGTGCCGCTTCGGGAAGAACGGCTCGTTTTCAGAAGCTTTCCTGCGACTTGCCGGACCGACATTTTGTCCCCGCCCGCACCATGCCAGAGACCAACGTAACTGCTTCTGGGCCACAAACAACCGGCTCCGCCAGCGCTCCCGTTCCATTTTCACAAAAAATCCTTTTACATTCCCGCAATTTCTAGTCTAAGCTACGGTGCGCTTGGAGAAAAGTTGCCCCGAGCACTTCGGGGTGTGCCTCGTGTCCGCGAGGCAGGAGGAAATGTGTCGTGAACAAGGCAGATTTATTGGCGAAAACAAAAACCGAACTGCTGAAAATCGCGCAACGGCTTGGTTTGCGGGGCGTATCCACGCTCAACAAGGAAGAGCTCGCCGACCGCATCCACGACGCCCAACAGCGACCCAAGGGAGCCGCCGCCAAACAACTGATGGGTGTCGGCACTCTCGCCCGAAAAGTCGCCGATGCGGTCAAACGCCGCGCGGTTCGCCGTCGCACCGACGCCGATGAACCTGAGACAGCCGTCGCCAAAGTCGCCGCCACTGCCAAGTCGCGGTTGCCACGCTTGGCGCGTCAAGCCAAAGCCGCTCCGTCACCCAAGCCCTTGACCGCCGAGGACAACGGCGCAACTCAGCCGTCCACAGAGCTTTCCGCGCACAAATTCGATGTCTCACCGGCCCCACCACCTCCGAGCCAGGTATTTCACGAGGAGCATCCCGGGGAGTTGCCCGATTCCTATGGCACCGGTCGGTTGTTTCTCACCGCGCGCGATCCGCACTGGCTCTACGCCTACTGGGATTTGAGTTGGCAACAAATGGCCGACTCCCGTGGCCAGGCTTCCGATGGTCGCCTGCTGTTGCGCGTATATGAGAAAAACCACGGCGACCCGATTCAGGTCCTCACGCTCGGGCACGACTCGCGCAATTGGTACATTCCCGTCAACAAGGCGGCCACCACCTACCGCGCCGAACTCGGCTACTGGCGCCACGATGGCCAGTTCCACGTCATCAGCCACTCGCGCGAAGCTACCACACCGCCGGACGCGGTCTCGCCCGATACCACGGCGCGGTTCGTCACCATCCCGATTGATATTCCATTCCGCGAGTTGTTCGAGATCATTCGCGGCCACATGCGCGCGGGCGAAGCGCTGGCCGATGCCCTGCATCGCCTCCAACTCGCCGGCTTCCGGTTCCCCTTCAAACTCGGGCTGGAACTCGGCCCGTGGACTGCCGAACAGGCGGCCGAATTGGAGCGCATCCTCGGCGGCGATCTCTTCCGCCGCATCCAGATGGGGTCGTTCGAAATCTCGGAGTGGCTGCGCCGCCGGATGCAGGAGGAACTCAGCTCCGGTATGTTCAGCGCGTTCAGCCCCAGCGGTTCCAGTTGGTCGGCAGCGCCCCAGAAGGGATTCTGGTTTGTTGTCAACGCCGAGTTGATCATTTACGGCGCAACCGAGCCCGACGCGAAAGTCACCGTCGACGGCAAGCCCATCAAGCTGCGCAACGACGGCACGTTCTCGTTCCATTATTCGTTCCCCGACGGTCAATACAAGCTGCCCGTCGTGGCGGTCTCGAAAGTGGGCGACGACAAGCGCGAGGTGCAGTTGACCTTCGAGCGCCAGAGCCGGGCCAAGGGTGAGGTCGGCAGCGTCAAACAGCCGGCGCACCTGAAGTCGCCCGCGGCAGCCTAATGCGCGGCCGGACGTTTCATTCGGGGCAACACAACGGTTCTGGGGCGGAACCGAAACGCGGAAAGGAATCCAGGCCGTGCCACAAGGTTATGTAGCGCTCATTCTGCACGCGCATCTGCCGTTTGTGCGCCATCCCGAGTACGAGGATTTCCTCGAGGAAGACTGGTTGTACGAAGCCATCACCGAGACGTACATCCCGATGATCAAGGTGATGGAAGGCCTCGTGCGCGACAACGTCGATTTTCGCCTCACCATGTCGCTGACGCCGCCCCTGTGTTCCATGCTTCTCGACCCGTTGCTCCAGGAACGCTACATCCGCCATATCACCCACCTCATCGAGTTGACCGAAAAAGAAATCGAACGCACGAAATGGGACCGCGCGTTCAACGATCTCGCGTGGTTTTATCACAATCGCTTTCAGGAGGCCCGCGCCACGTTTTGCGACAGCTACGGGCGCAATCTCGTCGGCGCGTTCCGCAAGTTTCAGGAGATGGGCAAGCTCGAGATCATCACCTGCGGCGCCACCCACGGGTTCCTGCCCCTGATGATGGAGCATCCCGAAGCCATCCGCGCCCAGATCATGATCGCCCGCGATCACTACCGCCAGTGTTTCGGCTGCGATCCGCGCGGCATGTGGCTGCCTGAGTGCGCCTATGCGCCCGGCATCGAGAAGTACCTGCAGGAGGCCGACATCCGCTGGTTCATCATGGACTCGCATGGCATCATGTTCGGCCATCCGCGTCCGCGCTACGGCATTTACGCGCCGGTGTTCACAAACTCGGCGGTCGCGGCGTTCGGACGCGATGTCGAGTCCTCGAAGCAGGTGTGGAGTTCGGAGGAAGGTTATCCCGGCGACGCTGACTACCGCGATTTCTACCGCGATGTCGGGTTTGACCTCGAGTACGACTACATCAAGCCCTACATCCATCCCGACGGCATCCGCTGTTTCACGGGCGTGAAGTACTATCGCATCACCGGCAAAACGCCGAACAAGGAGCCGTACAACCGCCATTGGGCGATGGAAAAGGCCGCGTCCCACGCGGGCAATTTCATGTTCAACCGCGAGAAACAGGTCGAACATCTTCACGGCATCATGAAACGCCCGCCACTGATCATCTCGCCGTACGACGCGGAACTCTACGGTCACTGGTGGTTCGAGGGGCCGGACTTCATCAACTATTTTACGCGGAAAGTCGCGTTCGACCAGAACGTGTTCAAGCTCACCACGCCGACCGAATATCTGCGCGATCACTCGACGCAACAAATCATCGAGCCGAGCGCCTCAAGCTGGGGCAACAAAGGTTACTGGGAAGTCTGGCTCGAAGGTTCCAACGCGTGGATTTACCCGCACCTGCACGTGGCCGCGCAACGCATGACCGAACTCGCCCGCAACTACAAGAATGGCGACCACCTCACGCAGCGCGGACTCAAACAGGCCGCTCGCGAACTCCTGCTCGCCCAGTCCAGCGATTGGGCGTTCATCATGAAGACCGGCACGATGGTCCCCTACGCCGTGAAACGGACGAAGGACCACATCCTGCGCTTCACGCGCCTCTACGACCAGATCAAGTCCCACCACATCGACGAACCCTGGCTCGCCTCCATCGAGTGGCGCGACAACATCTTCCCGGATGTGAACTACCACTACTACGAATAGTCCGCGAGGTCGCGCGATGTAGCCGCGGGCTTCGGCCCGCGTTCGGACGGGTGCACCGCTTCCGTAACTGTAGGGCGCGAAGCCCGCAGGGTTTCACGCCGCTGTTGTTCGGCGCAGGTCTCCCGACCGCGCCCTTCGCCGCAAACCAAGTTGACTCGTCGGGAATCCCGTCCTATTCTGCTCAAGCGGACAGAACAGCATTGCAAGTTGCCTCTTGCCGCTGGCTTTGTCCCTTTGCTAGGTTGGCTGACGGCGTATGAAGACGAACCATCTTCTCGGCGTGCTTTTTCTGGCGGGCACGGGAGTATGGCTCTTCCGAGCACTGAGACCGGCTGCTAGAGCCAAAATGCGCTGGAACGGGCCCGTACACGGGCCCTACTTATCAAGCTTCGCTGCGCTTTTGTGGGCAGTGAGTTGGTTGTTGATCAGCATCTACTTGTTTTTCTTGTCTGACACGGAGCATTCCATAATGACGGTATCGGTTTGGATTGTTATATTCGCCCTGCTCACTGCCGCAGTCGTACATGATTTTCGGCGAGCGCGTCGGACGCCGACGGCGCGAAAAGTTGATGCGTAAGCTTGTCCAGGCCCGTTCGCACAGCGACGGGCCGGGCCATTGAAATGAGGTGTTTCGCCGCGCTACCCCAGCGCGGCCAGCACGGCTTCTCGAATCTGTTCCAGCCGCTTCGCATCGCAGATCTTCTTACCATCGGTGCCGGTGAGGAAAAACACGTCGGCAGCTTCGCCTTCCTCGGTGACGATGATGGCGTGGGCGATGTCCACGTCGCCCGCGGAAATCGCTTCCAAAATGTCGTGCAGCAATCCGACGCGGTCAGCCGCTAAAATCTCGAGCACCGTGTAATCATCCGAGCGTTCGTTGTCGATCGACACCAGAGACGTGCCGGCGGTCTTGGCGAGGTCCGCGGCCGACGGCTCGCTCGCGTGCTGCATCCAGGTACGCAGGGCCTGTTCGCCGCTGCCATTCGGGCTGAGGGCGACCGTCAGCAAATGTTCCATCTGTTTCAACCGCGAGATGTCCTGGACGTGACGGACCTGCTCGTCGCACACCTGGAAAATGTCGAGCACGACGTTGTCCGCCCGCGTGTAGATGTCCGCGCGCACGATGTTCAGTCCCACCGCCGCGAACGATCCCGCGATCTTCGCCAGTAATCCCAGACGGTCCCACGTGCAGACGACCACTTCGGAAAATCCCCGATCCGGCAAGTGCCGCCAGCGAACCACGGGGGGCGCCAGCATCGCATCGCTGCGCGCGAGACCGTCGATAAATTCATGAATGATGTCCAGGTGCCACCGCAACGTCGCCGCGTCCACGCGCGGCCAGTACCGCAGCGGCATCCCGACAAAATGGAGTTCGAGTTCTTCCGAGCGCAGACCGAGGTCCACGGACGCGATGCCTTCGTACAATCGGCCCCGATGGGCTTCGGCGAATTGCCGCGCCGCCTTCGGGTTCCGATTCAAATGTGGCGCGGGCGATCCGTGTGGAACCGACAAGGGTCGTTTGTCCGAAGATGGCGAAATTGGCGGCATGGTATCCATTTCCATATGGTCAGCTACAGCAACGCGCGTGCTCGACTCTGAGCGACAGCCTCGGTCCAGTGGTAACCGCAGAATACATTCGCACAAAACGCCCGCAAAACCACTGGAATCTTGCGGTTCCGGCCGGCGGTCATCGCACGACAAAAATCTCGCATGGTTTTCGTCGGACTGTGCACGCTGTTGTCATTTGCCCACGCTGGTCAGGTTTTTGGCGGAATTCGACCTTGCGTGCTTCCGCTGTCGCCAGTAGCTTGTGCGGTTCTTATGTTGACGATCTCGGGAATGACCAAGGCGTTTGGAGCGCGCGTGCTGTTCGAGGACGCGTCGCTGCAGGTCAACCGTGGCGACCGCATCGGATTGGTCGGGCCAAACGGCGCGGGTAAGTCGACCTTGTTCTCGCTCATTCTTGGTCACGACTCGGCGGATGTCGGCGAAGTGACCATCGAACGGAACGGAACACTCGGGCACTTGCCACAGGAGACCGCGCCGGTCAGCGAAGAGACGGTCTTGGAGTTGGCGACGGCGATTACGCCCGAGATGGCGGAGTTGCAGCGTCGCCTGAAGGCATTCGAGGGCGGCCACGACACTGAATCGCACGACTTCCATGATGTGCAGACCCGGTTCGACGCCCTCGGCGGGTATCAACTCGAACCAAAGGCCAAGACGATCCTGCGCGGGTTGGCATTTCGCGAACGCGACTTTGACCGGCAATTGAAGGCGATGAGCGGCGGATGGGTGATGCGCGCGTATCTGGCGCGGTTGCTCGTTCAACAGCCCGATCTGTTGTTGCTCGATGAACCGACAAACCATCTCGACCTCGAAGCCCTGCAGTGGTTCCAGGAATACCTCCGGACGTATCCCGGCGCCGTCCTGTTGATTTCACACGACCGCGAATTCCTGAACGAGCTTGTCGGCAGCATTGTGGAGATTCGCCAGAGCCGACTCCTCCGCTATCGCGGCAACTACGACGAGTACCTCATCCAGCGCGAAGCCCAGTCGGAACAATTGCTCGCCGCCTACAAGAACCAGCAACGCGACATCCAACGCCTGCAAGAGTTCGCCGACCGGTTCCGGGCAAAAGCCAGCAAAGCCTCCCAGGCCCAGGCGAAGCTCAAGCAGATTGAGCGCATGGACAAGATCGAAGCGCCGGTCAACGAGGCGCGAAAGATCAAATTCCGCTTCCCGCAACCCCAACGCAGCGGGTTGCGTGTCGTCACACTCAAGGACATCCACCACGCGTATGGCCACACCGTCGTGTATCGTGGCATGAATTTTCACGCCGAGCGCGGCCAGCGCATCGTCCTGGTCGGCCCGAACGGCGCGGGTAAGTCCACATTGCTCAAGCTCCTCGCGGGCGTGCTCGACGTCCAGAAAGGCACGCGCGAGTTGGGGTTGAACGCGAAAGTCGGTTACTACGCGCAGTATCGCGTGGAGATGCTCAATCCTGAGCGCACGGTGTTGCAGGAAGCGCTCAATACGCCCCAGCGCATCTCGGAGGAATTCGCCCGAACCGTGCTCGGTTCGTTTCTGTTTCGCGGCGATGACGTGTTCAAGTCGGTCGGCGTGCTCAGCGGCGGCGAGAAAAGTCGGCTGGCGCTGGTCAAACTGCTGCTCGATCCGCCCAACCTTTTGTTGATGGATGAACCGACCACGCACCTCGACATGGCCAGCATTGATGCCCTGATCGGGGCGCTCGGGTCATTTGAAGGCACGCTGATCTTTATCAGCCACGATGTCTATTTCATTCGCCAGCTCGCCCGGCACGTGTTGCATGTGAACAACGGCCAGCTCACGCATTATCATGGCGATTACCAATATTACCTCGATAAGTCGGCTGCCACCGCCGCCGCTGCGCAGGCCGTCGCTCCCGTTGCGCCCGCGGTGGATTCTCCACGGACGAAGGCCCGCGAACAGAAACGCATGGAAGCCGAAGCACGCCAGGTCCGGTCGCGCGAGCGGCGCGCTCAGGAACAGATCGTGGGTCATCTCGAAAAGGAGATCGCCCGACTCGAACAGGCGCAGAGGGAATTGGCCACCGAACTGGAAAAGCCCGAGACCTACGAAAAACCGGGCCGCGCGGTGGCGATCAATCGTGAATTGAGTCACGTCACGGATAACCTCGCCCGCGCGATTGCCAAATGGGAGCAAGCCGCCGCGCGACTCAACGAATTGAAACCGGCGGCGTCCCCCGGCGTCACAGCGTCCTGAGGTGCTCGATCAATTCGCTCCGCTACTCCCACAGTTTCTGCGGGTAATCACAACTGGCGATGAGCCCGCGAATGCCGGCAGTGACGCGGGGTTTGTCTTCCTGGTAGGTGACGCCAAACCAGGACGATGGCGTGCGCAACACTTTCACGCGGGTGACGCCCGCGGCGACCAACTCGTTGACCGTTGTCGGGATGTAACACTCGCTCTTCTGTTCCTGCCCGTGCCGCCGCATGAACTCATAGAAGCGCTCGCGCAATTGCGCAAATACCAACGGCGTGAACCCCCAGAAGTTCATCGATACGAGTTCATCGCCGGTCAGGACGCGGCCGCCGGCCTGCGCCCCCCGACCCTGCTTCTCCACCTTGGTCAATTCCGTGATCGCCTGTAAAAAATCCTGGCCACCGCACTCGCACACGCCGCGGGACACGCTGCCGTGTTCCGACAAGGTGTTGCGCAGGGTGTACCCGACCATCGAGTAATCACCGCCGCCCGCGCGCAGAAAGCCGCCCATGACCTGGAAGGATTCGCGCCCGTAAAAGTCGTCGGCGTTGATTACCGCGAACGGTTCATTCAGCGCTTCCTCGGCTTGGAGGATGGCATGGGTCGTGCCCCACGGTTTCGTGCGTCCTTCGGGAACGGTGAATCCTTGTGGAAGGCTGGCGAGTTCCTGGAAAACGTAATCGACAGCGATCCGCGTTTCAAACCGGCTGCCAATCGCGTCGCGGAAGGGCACCTCGATGTCGCGGCGAATGATGAACACGAGTCGCGCAAACCCCGCCCGCACCGCGTCGTACACCGAATAATCAATGATCGTCTCGCCGTTGGGACCAACGGGATCGATTTGCTTCAAGCCGCCGTAGCGGCTGCCCATGCCCGCGGCCATGACCAGCAGTGTTGGTTGCATTCTCGCCTCAAGGAATCGTTCGACACCGTTTTCCTTACCTGCCACGGGGTGATTTCGTCAAGGAAGACCTGCCAATGCCGCGAGATTCTTGGCGGTACGCAGAAATTTTACCGGTAACAACAACGGCGTTGACTTTGACGGCCAATTCTTTCGCCGTTCTGACAGAACTTACCAGCGCGTACACGCCAAGACCTCATGAGATTCTGGAACTGAAACCGTGTTTTGTTGACAGAATTGTCCAAGTACTCCTCGACTCCTTGGCCGTCCGGCCAAAAACGTTACCCCGATTGGTTGCATCCCTGAGAGTTGGGTGACAAACGGGCTTGTGAAGCTCTGAAGTGAAATCCGGCACGACGGATGCAGGGTACGACGACGGCAAGTCCTGAATATGAGAGACAAGCAACAAGATTTTGGACGGCTCGGAACCGAAGAACCCCTGCACGGTTGCGCGCGCGACAGCCGCGCTAGCGGCAATAATGTCGCCGACCGCAACTCTGGCGACAGAACCTGCAATCCGACCGCAATTCGCGCCCACCGTGTCCCTTCACCCCGAGCCGTCCATGGCTTCTTCACAACGTCGCCCATGACAAATTTCCCGTGTGACCAGATTTTTACCAAAGGAGCAAACCAATGAGCGTGGCGGATCAGCCGACGACAAGAAATGATGAGTTGCGGGCCGAAGTGCGCAAGAGTTCTCTGGAGGAAGCGCGTCCGGCCATGGTGCCGATCCGCCTGGCGCTGCAAGCCGTGGCGAAAAATCCCGGCGACGGGCCCGAGCTGCAGGAGTTGTTTGACCGGGTACAGGCATTGGGCAGCAGTCCGATTTTGACGAGGCTTCCCACCATCGCGCGCGTGGTGGCCGCCTTCGAGCAATTGCTCCGTCAGTTGGTGGACAAGCCCGATTGCCTCAACCACTCCGTCCAACGCACGATGGCGCAGACCGTTGATTTGCTCTGCGCGTTGTTCGATGGCGATGGCCGCGAGGTGGACCTCGTCATGTCGCGGGCCCTGGCGGTTGACGACCAGCAGATTGCCCTGCGAGCGGTCATGAACGCGCTGGAAAAGGCCAACCTGAAATCGCAGGCATTGTCGGACCCGGGCGCGGCATTCAGCGTCGCGCAAGAATGGCAGTTCGACCTGATCGTGCTCGATATCGAAATGCCCGGCATGACGGGCGTCGAATTGTGCGCCAAGCTGCGCTCGCTGCCGAATTACAAGAAGACGCCGATCCTGTTTGTGACGAGCGCCAGCGACTTCGAGCATCGCGCCGATGTGTGCCGCAGCGGCGGCAACGATCTGATCGCCAAGCCGTTTCTGGCGACGGAACTCTGCCTGAAGGCCCTCACGCTCATTGTGAGGTCAAAGGCTATCTGACCCGGCCGGCACCGGCCTTTCTCGTTGCCTTGTCGCGCGGCTCCGTCGTTGCAGTGGCGATGGCATTTCAGTAGAGTGCCGTCAGTGGACCACTTGTCATGACTTCGATCCTGGGTCGAGACCTTCCCCGCGCGTTTCGAATTCTGTTGTTGTGCTTGATGGCAGCCATACCCGCCGGGTATGTGCTGAAAAGCTACTCGTCGGAAACCAGGTTCAGCCGGTTGTTGTGCTTTGGATCAGGTTCCGTCGGACAGGCCCTGCCGCAGGTCAAAGCGTGCGGGTTGGCGGTGACGTCTAAGGAAGGGTATGACGGGCAATTCTATTGTCAGGTGGCGACCGACCCGTTGCTCCTGAATCGCCAAGAGTTGCAGGACGCCCTCGACATCCCTGCCTACCGAGCCACGCGGATCTTCCTGCCGTGGCTGGCCTATGTCGGTGGTTTGGGCCAACCGTGCGCGATCATCCAAGTATATGCGTTGTTGAACCTGGGCTTTTGGTTGTTGCTGTTGGGCGGAATGGTTTGGTTCCTGAAACCGCGGACGATCCAGGATTTCCTGTGCATCTTCGCCGCGGTCATGACGTCCGGCGCCTTGTTTTCGTTGCATCGATCGCTGGTGGATTTACCCGCCGCAACGCTCGCGTTTTACGCCGCGAGTCTCAGCGGAACCAGCGCAGTCGCGGCGGCCGTACTGATGTTACTGACCAAGGAGACATATTTCCTCGCGCTGCCGTCCGTGTGTTGGCCGACGCACAAGAAGGCCGGAGAAATCGCGGCGCGACTTGTGATTGTGCTGGTCCCCGTGGCCGCATGGTACCTGTACGCACACCTCCGATTGGGGTTCACCAAGACGGACGTGCCGAACACGAGTTGGCCGGGGGTCGGGCTGGCCGATTATCTGGTGCGAGCATGGCACCAATGGTATCCGAAGCGGATGCTCAGCCCGCGATTGACCGCGGACCTGTTGGCGCCGATTTCCCTGATCGTGCAGGCGTGTTATCTGTTGCTGCGCCGCGACGTCAAGTCACCGTACTGGCAAATGGGCATTGGTTTTGTCTTCTCGTATCTGCTGCTCAGTCCCGATGTGTTTGTTGAACAACTCTCGTTCACACGCGACGTGATTCCGTTGGCAGTGGCGTTCAATATCGCGATGAGGAAGGAAGAGGACTGGCGGTTTGCCGTGTGGTTCATTGCAGGCAACGTCGGGTTGTGTTGGGGACTCTGGAAAACCCTGGGGGCCCTGTTCTAACGCGGTGGGAATTTTCGCCGGTTGGGGCACGTATGTTGACCTTATAGTGTGAGCGCTAGCAAACGCCGCCAGTTGACGCCAGGATTTGCCGGACGGCCGCCGTCACTTCCTCCACGGTGATCGCGGCAAAGGAGCGCTGCCAATGGCTGTCTCGGGATTCCCAGCGCTTGCGAGGAACGGGTTTCGTAACGATAATCGCTTTCTCGGTCAATGGCCGCCAGCGTGTCGGGCCATACAGCGGCGCGGTTCGCCCGAAAATGACGACCACGGGACACCCCATCGCGGCGGCAAGATGGCTCGGCCCCGTGTCGCGCGTGATCGACACCCGCGCATGCTTCAGGAGCCAGCCCAATTCGGCGAGATTCGTATGCCCGGCCAGATTGAGATGGCCGGCTCTCTGCGTGGCCCGAGAGTCAGCGGCTTCCGCTCCCACGAATACCGGCCGGAGATTCAATTCCTGCTCCAACCAGTCCGCCAGGCGCAGGAACTGTTCGGCCGGCCAACGGGCAATCGGTGAATGGGCCGATGGATTCAATACGGCAAACGCTGTTGACTCCAATGGCCACGGCAATTTCGCACGGAGTGAATCGCGCGCGGACACGGGAAGATGCACGTTCGGCGTGAGATGCTCCGGCTGCGGCAGGCCGACGAGCTTCAAGAGATCGAAGTTGTACGCCGCTTCGTGTTTGACACCTTCGGATCGACGGTCGGGCAGCGAATGCGTGAGATACCTGGTCAGGAACCGCCGTTGGTATCCGATCCGAACCGGCACGTTCGCGTCGCGCGCCCCCCGATAGCTCGCGGCATCGGGATGGAGATGAACCACGGCGTCGAGATGGAGCGGTCCGATTCGCGATGGGTCGGAGAGAAAGCCATCGAGGTTGGGATGTCCCTCCAACAACGATCGCATTCGTTCCGCCGCGTAGAAGTACAGCGCACCGCGCGGGAAGAATTGGCGAATGGGCGTGATGCAGGAGGTGGAAATGATCACGTCACCGACGCGGTCGGGTCGTGCGATGAGCAGCCGTGGCTCGTCAGGCAGCGCCAATTTCGCGGAGCAGGTCATTCGTGTAATCGTCCCAGGAGCGGAAGCTGCGGCGGCTGGCTTCGGCGAACAGATGATCGTACAAGTCGGCATTCACCAGCAATTGGCGCATCCCGTCGGCCAACGACTCCGTGTCGGCACAGGCCACGGGCAGGCAACCACCGCCGGCCGAGACCTCGCCAAGAGCCCCGTTGGCGCCGCAGACGCAAGGTCGTCCGTGCCACAGGCTTTCGAGAATCGGCAGACCGAAGCCTTCACGGAGCGACGGATACACCGTGAACGAGCAGTCGCGATACGCCTGATGAAGGGCGTGATCGCTGACGTGTCGCAGCCATTTCAACGGGCGACCGCGCTTCACCAGACGATCCACCTGGGAAAGGACGGTCGCGCCCCAGTCAGCCGTCATCCGGCCAACAAGGAACAGACGGAAGTTCAGGCCCTCCGACCAAAGTTTTTCCGCTGCTTCCAACAACTTGAGATGGTTCTTGCGGCGCTCCAGCGTGGCGACGCACAGGATTCGTTTGGCGTCGAAATTGGGCAACACGGTGGGGCGCGGTTCTCCGAAATCGGTGGGCCAACCGAGGACAGCGGTTGCCGCGGGCGTCACGCCATGAGAGTTCCAGTAAAAGTGCAAGTCGGCTTCAACTTCGCGGGAAACGCAAAAGACCTTATCGAGGCTGGCAAGGGCGCAAATGTAATCGGGAAAGTTGCGTTGACGCTCGGGCGCCATCATCTCGGGCAGACGCAACGCGATCGCATCGTGGAAGACGGCGTAGCTTCGGCCGGGGAACCGCGCCGGCGAAGCGCGGAATCTCTGGATGCGGTTGTCCTGAAAAATCTCGGGGACCACGAGGATGTCGGTGAGCTTCGCCTCGGCATCCAACGCCACGCGGCGCTTCCTGTGTCGAAGGTGGCGGACGGTCTTTGACCAGGGGAACGAGGCCGAGAGCGACTCGGGTTTGGCGCTCGCGTCCCGATGACGAGCGAACGGCTCGGTGAGGAATCGCAGTTCGGATTCGGAGAGGTGACAATACGAATTGAGTTTCGGGTTCCAAAGCAGCGGCGTCACCGGCAAGCGGCGACCAATCCCCGCGAACATACCGCGCACCATTCGTTGAACGCCGGTGTTCATCGGCGACTTGCAGGAGCTGGTGACATCGAGATAAAGCACGGGAGAGTCTTATTGGGGGAATGCCAGGCCGTGGCCTGCCGTGGCTGCTTTCCATTTGGTGGGGGTGATTTTCATCTTGCAAATCCAAGGGACACTCCTAACAATTCCGCCGCCTTCCTGCAAGTACGGGCTCGATGTGATGAAACGGGCACGCTCGTGCGGGAAACTGGCGGGGCGGTGCACTCGCTGCCCGCAGGTCATCAATTGTGAGATACAAAATCATACATGCCAACCAAGATTGAAACGACACCGATCCCCGGCGTCATGCTGGTCATTCCCGATGTTCTTTCGGACGCGCGGGGTTTCTTCACCGAAGTGTACCGCGCCGACCGATTCAAGCAACTGGGACTTCCGGAAACATTCCTGCAATGGAACCAGTCCCACTCTGTCAAAAACGTCGTGCGCGGGCTGCACTTCCAGTGGGATCCGCCGATGGCCAAGCTCATGCGGGTTACCCTCGGTGAAGCGTATCTCGTGGCAGTGGATATCCGGAAGGGATCGCCCACGTTGGGAAAGCATTTCGGCGCGATTGTCTCGGTGGAGAACATGAAGATGATTTACGCGCCCGCCGGGTTCGCCCGAGGATTCTGCGTTCTGTCCGAAAGGGCGGACATTCAATACCTGTGCACGGGCACGTATAATCCCAAGACCGAGTCGGGAATCCTATGGAGCGACCCGGCCCTGGGCATCCCGTGGCCGGTGACGAACCCGATTCTGTCGCCAAAGGACGAGAAGGCGCAGACGCTCGCCCAATGGCTGGCGCGACCCGAGTCGGACTCTTTCCAATATTAGATTTCTATCGGGCGTGGTCGGCGGCATCGGCCAACCGCCAGCGCGCGATGTTCTCGAGGCGCGTGCGATACAGGCGGCCAACCACTGCGGGTGAAAACCGCTCGCGAATTGCCTGCTGCGCCTGCTGCCCGAGGCGAACGCCGAGATCGCGGTCACTGAGGAGCCTTCTCATTGATTGTGCCGCATGGTCGATACTGGGATCAGCCCAGGTCTGACCCTTTCGATAGGGGCCGTGGTCGCGGTCCAGCGTGACCAGTTTGTAGTCGACCGGGATCGAATTGGCCGTCGAAAGAAATTCCGATGGAGCGGACCAGTTGGTGGCAATCACCGGCTTGCCCAGCGCCATCGCCTCCACGAGGCACAGGCCAAACCCTTCGGCGCGATGTAGCGACACGCAGCAATCGCAGGCCGCTTGCAGGCGTGTCAGTTTCTCCCGGGGGAAGGTTTCATCGATGAGGTGGATGCCCGGAAGATTGTCGGTCAGCGCCCGCAGTTCATCGAGCGCGGCGGCGTGCGGTTGGCCGTGACGAACCTTGATGACCAACCCCACATCCTCCGTGCGCGTAAAGGCTTGCTGGTAGGCGTGGATTGCCGCCCTTGGATTCTTGCGTTCCTGATAGGAGTCCAAATCATACATAATCAGGAACAAATACGAACCCGGTGGCAGGTCGAACTCGGCACGGTCGACTTGCGGGGGTGGCTGGACATCGATCGCGTGTGGCATGACCAGGACCGGCACCGGAGACTTTGCGCTGATCGTTTCCCAGGTGAATCGGGAGGGGACCCAGACTTCGTCGACGTGTTTGAAGTGGTCCATCCACATGCCCGGGAAAACGGACAACTCCCAGGCCCAGTATCCGATTCTATACCGGCCACGATCGAACAAGGTTGGATGTCGAATGGCCAGAGAAGACATCTGTGGCGCATCCGCGTGAAACACGGAGATGGGCCATCGCTCTGGCGGCAGCGGCTTGTCCACATCGATCTGGCGAGCCGGAATCTGCGCGGCGCGCAGCGACCGCAAAGAAGCGCGTGCGCCTTCACTGACGCCGTTGTTCAGGGAGAAGTGAGCACACACGTTGGCGCCAAGATCCAACTCCTTGTCGCCGACGCCGGGCAGGTACGGTTGGTCGGGAATTGTGAAGTCGCAGATGACTTGGTCGTCAATTAGAACGCGCCGAATTCCGAGGCAACGCTGGATCGTCCGATCACGGTATTTCTGTAGTTTGGCAACCGCACCACGGAAAATGGAGAAATTTGCCAGAACGCGTCCGAGCCAGGCGTACCAACCATGGAGCAAACTTTGTGCGTGCCGCAACCGCAATTCACCCTTCCGCGATGCCGGTGGCGGCAGAGCGAATGATTTCTGGAAGGAACCCGCTGCTGAAGGCACGATCACGCCGAGTTTCGTTCCATCGAGCCGCACCTCGACCCGCGGTGGAGGGAATTGTGACTCGCCGTCGCGCGGTGGCGTGAAGGTGAACTCCAATGTGGCGGTGGTCCCTTCGAAATCGCGTGGCAAATGAATGCTCGCGTCGCGCTTGAACCAAATGGTGGTTCCATCGGTGCTCTGCCGGTCTTCAAGAAATCCACGCAGGACTGGTTTCATCGCATCGTTCGAAACCGCATTCTACCACAGAACCACGGAATTATACCGGTGATGATTGCCCACCGTCAGCCGGAAACTGTCACGAGCCATGTGACGGAGCGACTTCTCAGATGTTCTCGTTCACAGGAAAATCGTCGCGTCCCTCATGTGGTGGCCAACGATAGTGACCTTTTCTCGTGCCAAATCCCGCCACGCTGGATCATTGCCTATGCGCGGCACTGCGGTGAGGACCAATTGCGGGAGGGGGGGGCGTTACCGGTGCGTTGGGCGAAATTTGCCTTCAGCTACTGGATCAATTTATTGAGACTGGCTCCGCATGTTAAGCCGAACGGCATGACGATGCTCCTGCACAAACTCGGCCCGCCATATCCAAGTGCCTGTCAACGACAGCAAGATCAGTTGGAGTATTTGAAGAGAGGCCTCATCGCACAGCCGGGAGACCCGGCGAACAGCTAGTTGGCGAGGGCTGTCAGGCTCAGGTTCCTCATGGCCACCACGCCGGGACGGAACGGCTGGTCACTTCAGAAACAACAACATCTCCCGGGTGCCGGACAGGAGACCCACGTTGCCAGCGATAAACCAGAAGAGGAACCGTGCCCGCTTCTCCTTCATGAGCCCAATATTGAAAGCCAGTGTGAGAGGAAGGGCGTCGCGGGTGAACGAGTACTGGTCGATAAACACGTCCGGGCTGAGGATGAGAAAGCCGAAGGCGAACCCGATTCCCATTCGCCAGTACGGTGACTTGAAGTCGTGTCGCCACAACAGGTAGCCGACCTGCACGATCAAGGAAATCGGAGCGAGCAACTCCTGGGACAATCGTGGGCTGAGAATTCTGTTCGGGTACCAATGGTGCCACGCCCGCCGCAGGTAATCGACCAACCCCGCCCCCGGCCAGCTCGTGTTCGGCACATCGAACTTTTGAAACCCGAAATGCAAATGCGTGTATAAGTACCACACGGCCAGCGGCAGCACCGCCACCGCCAGTTGCGCGGCCATTCCTCCGATCGCCGGTCGATCACGGTTCAGCGGCCACATCAGCCGCGGCAAACTGAGCACAAACGTCTCCTTGGTCAGCAACGCCAGCGCCATCGTTGCGGCGGCCGCAGTCCCGCTGAGCGCGGCGCTGTAGAACGCCAGCGTGGCGGCAGGCAAATCCGTGAGGGAACGTGCCACGGAGAACATCGCGCCGGACGTCAGCACGGCAGCGACCACGCACAGGTACTCTCGTACCGTGCTCGGACGCAAGTAGCGAACCATGCCGAACACCAACAGCAGCCAGAACAGCAAGTTGAGGACGCCAAAGACCTGAATGATGCGGCAGGGATTCCCCGCCCCGCCCACATAAGCCAGTGCCGGCAACAGGATCCTCGTCGAACGATACTCCGGAAGATCGAGTCCGTCCTTCAGATGGGGATTTCGCAGTGTCGGGTCAATGGCCACCTGACAATACCACTGTGCGTCGTAGCCAGCGTTCGGGACCACCGCGGGTTGACACGCCTTCACCTCGGGCATGACTCGCGGGTAAACGTCTTCCCCGAACAAGATCAGGCGGGTAAATCCCGTCTGCGGAGAGTAATGCCCGAATACATATCCGACGGGAATCGCCACCACGAGGCCGAGTAACACAATCCGCAACGCGCAAGGCAATTCCCAGTCGAGCATCCCCCGGGCGGACGGCACGCTGCTTCCTTCTTCCAGAGCCATTTGCGGCATCGTAGCAGACGCCGCTTCCGCCGCAAAGCAGCATGTCCGGCTGGGGAGCACGCACCCGACATGGCGCAGAAGTTGAATCCGGAAAGTTGAACGAGACCGGCGGCTGGCAGCGGCGTGAACAAATCTTTCAGATAATCGAATGAAACTTTACTGGCGGCAAAATCGCCTGGCCTTCAGCTCCTGGATGAATCTGCTGGTATTGGCTCCGAAAGTTGCACCCGAAGGCGCAAGGATGCTCCTGCGGAAACTCGGTCCCCCCGCACTCAGGCGCGTGCCGAAGACTGCGCGACTTGCCAAGCGGTCTGAAACTGGATCTTCTCACGAAAACGGGCGACGCGACGAGCGGTTAGGTGCCGCGGATCATTTGGCAGGATGCTGGTCAGCGCGTTTTTGGGCTACCAGATACAGGGTGTCTCCCAGGTTTAACGAGAATCCGCAATCCAGAAGCGGCGCGGGGAGGAGTTTGAACGCGGCTTTGGCCAGTTGGCCGGACAGGGTCGATGTATGGAATTTCACCAAGGCTTCCAGCGAGGAACGCAGCCGTCGGTACACGTTCACGGTGCCGAATTCCACCACCTGCATACCGCTGCGTTGGCACAGGCAGTCCAGGGAACGTCGGGTGAAATAGAACAGGTGTGTGGGAGGATGAATTTGCCGCCATTTCAGACCCTGCAGACGCGGTAGCCAGGCCCCAAAATCGCCGGTCGTCAGAAACAAGTGTCCACCAGGTTTCAGCAAGTCCACGGCTTGTTGGATGACCTCACGGGGACGGGATAGATGCCCGATGGTATCCCACAGGCAAACCGCCGCAAAATCGCGATCAAACTTCAACTCCAGCAAATCACCGATCCTGATGTCAAGTCCTCTGGCGATCCCAGCCTCCGCAGCCGCCGCGGATAATTCCACGCCAACGGAGCCTGGGTAATGCGCTCGCGCCAGCTCCAGGTAATAGCCGTAAGCGGCCCCAATTTCCAACAAGCCTTCGCCCGTCGGGACGAAGCGCCGCACAAGACGCAGATGCTGCAGGAGGGTTTTCTCGTGAACGGCGCGGTCGCCTTCATAATCCAGATACTCGTCGCCCTGGAAGTAATCCCTTCCGTAGCGCTGTCGAAGCGTCGCGAGGTCGAAATCTCGCTCGACGGTCATGACGCCGCATCGGCGACAGATGACGAATCCCGGCCAGCGCGGATTCCAGTCATGGCTGTCACAACACGGACAGGGTGCGGTCATGGTCGCGAAGGGGGCGCATGAGGTTGGGAGGTCATTTTGATCGGGGCTGCGGTTCAACGGATGGGCTTGTTGGCGGCAAGGCGCGGGATTTGGTTTGCGCCGCCTGAATCACGTAGACGGGGCGACGCTTCACTTCTTGGAAGATATAACCAACGTAAATTCCAATCAACCCGACCAGCGTCATTAAGAGCCCTCCCGCCACCAAAATCATGAACATCAAGGAACTCCAGCCCGGTACCAGTAGTTCCCGTCTGCCGCGCAGACAAAAGTACAGAACGTAACCCGCCTCCAGTCCGGCGAGAACGAAGAACAGGAAGCCGAGAACCAGCCCAATTTGGAGGGGCAGAAGCGAGAATGAGAAGATCGCATCCATCGCCAACTTCATCATCTTGCTGAGAGAATACTTGGGCTGTCCCGCGAGGCGCGCGGGAGCTGTATAGGGCAGAATCACTGTGCGGAAACCGACCCAGGAAACCATGCCGCGCAGAAATCGATGATATTCGGGCATTTGTCGGAGGGTATCGACGACGCGGCGCGATACCAGACGGAAGTCAGCGGCGCCGGGAATGATGCTTGTATGTCCGATGCGATTGATGAGGCTGTAAAACAGCAGCGAACTCTTCCGCTTCAGGAGCGACGACTCGGCGTCGTTACTCCGTTGAGTCAGAACGATTTCGTAGCCGCCGTGGAATTGCTCCAGCATTTCCGGGATCAACTGCGGCGGATGCTGACCGTCGCCATCCATCATGATCACGATATCGGCATCCGCGTGGTCCAAACCAGCGGTCAGTGCCGACTGATGGCCAAAATTCCGGCTGAACTTGATAAAAGCCACCCGCGGGTCCTCGTCCGCAAATTTCTGCAACAGCGTTGGCGTGCCGTCTGACGAGCCATCATCGACGTAAAGAATTCGGATCTCATGGGAGAGGCTGGAGACCACCTCCGTCAATTGGGCGTGAAATCTCGGGAGGGCCAGTTCCTCATTGAAGAGAGGCACAATGATATCGATTGAAAGGGTGTTGCGGTTCCGTGTATCCTTCATGGCTTCGGTTTCCATTTCCCTACCAACGGGCTGCCTTGCGCGGAGCCGAACTCGAAGTCCGCCGGCGGATTCAGCACCGGGACAGAACAATTCACCGGCCGCAACTTCCACTCCGTCCCGACAACAAATGCGAATGTATCCGCCTTGCCACCGTACCACTTTCCGACAACGGGCGTTGCATTCGGCGGTGCGCCGAACACGATTTGCGCCGGCCCCGAGCCAAGATCATTCTTCAAATCAACCTCTCCATTTTCTGGTCGGTAAATGCCAATTGTATCACGACCATTGCCATCCCAATCGCCGACGACGGGAATATCCGTCGGCATTCCGAGGTGTAGAATCGGCCAGTCTTCAGCGCCCGTTGAATTACTGTTCCGCAAGTGCCAGGTTGCATCCTCCGGACGGAAATAGCCCGGCGTGACGGTGCCATTACCATCCCAATCTCCAACGACTGGAATATCCCCGGCTTTCATCCCCTCAAACCGAAACACCGTATCCGCCTTGCCGTTCATGTCAAAATTCAGTCGCCACGTCAGGTCGGACGGTCGGAATACGCCGATTTGAGTAAAGCCGTCTCCCGTCCAATCCCCCACGATGGGCAGGTCGCCGTCCTGGCCAAATTGAATCTTCTGCACTGTTTCCGAAGGGGTCCTCAGATCCCATTTTCCACCCGCATAATACCTGCCCGGAAGCGCCTGACGCGAGATTTGACGCTGGATGCGGCTCACCCGCCAACCGTATGAAAAAGTGTGGCTCTCAACAAATGGTCTCGCAATCTGACAATAGAGGCCGTTGACGCCCAGTCCACACAGAAGCCGGTGCAGACCGATGTCCAGCATCGGGAAGGAACCGTCTGCCTGATAGACAGGAACATCCGTTTCGCCGAGAAAAGCATCCAAGCAGCGGGCCATCACGTTGGCCGTTGGCTCGTCGACGGCGATCCGTACCGACGGGAGCAATTGGTTCATCATGAGTGGCGATGCCACATAATAAACGGTCGTTGGCTCGACCGCGGTCGCTGCCTGAAACCGGAAATAATCAACGTGCAGATCCGGTCGCCGCTTCAGATCCCGGAGGTGGACCCCCAGTTCGTACACGTATTCATTTGGTTCTGGTAGATTGATGAGAACACGGCTGTCCGCGGGCAGCCTGCTGAGAAAGTTCACCAGCTTGGAGTTCACCCGATCCACGGTCAATTGGATCCGCGCATTGGCGATATTGTTCACGACTGTGAACTGCGTCAGCCAAACTGCCACTGCCAAGCATATGGCGACGATGGCTTTTACAGTTTGCCGACCTGGTTGGCGAAATGCAACAACGCATTCCCCAAAGGCCAACCCCATGAAGAGCGCCGCGCCGACGGCAAAGGGCAGTAAGTAGTACTCCAGGCTGGAATGCCATGGAGCAAACACCCCGATCCAAAAAAGCATCCAAATTGCCGAGAGCAACAGGAGGCGGCCTTGGGATGACTTGCGTCGCATCAGCAAAAGGGCTGCGACGACACCAAACGGTAATAGTTGCGGGAAGTCCCGAATCACCCATCCTGTCAACCGCCCGACCGCTTCCCCGACATTCGCGAACGAGTACGCTTTGGTGTAAGAACCCGAGGAAATCGGGGAAGTGGCAAAGTGCTTGCGCAAGAACAGGAATGCGGCACCGGCGCAAATGTTCGCGAGCACGAGCAGGACTGCCGGTCTGAGCGGTACGGCCTCTGCCCGCCCACGTTTTCGAACAAGCGCCACGGCAAGCAGGGTCGCGCTGATGGGAATCATTGTCAGACTGGTTTCCTTCGTCGCGTTTGCCAGGAGCAACAAGCCTGCAATTCCCAGTGCCAATATCACTTGTCGTTTGAGGCGGGCCTCTCGATCACAATGCTCCGCCAAAATGAGCGAGCAAACGAGGAGGAACACCTGGATGGGCTCCGCCTTCGAGAGCGTGTAGAAGTTCTCGATCACAGGACCGGAGAGTGCAAACAAGAACCCTGCTGCCCCGGCTTGCAGTCGGGTGGCACCGGCTACTCGGGCGAAATAGATCAGTCCGGCGATCGTCGCCGCCAGGAGAATGCAGTGTGCGGCAAAGAACGCCAGCGGACTGGCACCCGCAACCTCGTAGATGGCACAATAGTAGGCCCAATACACCGGACAGAACCTGCCGGTGCCGCCGGACATGTGAAACGGCATGGTCCAGTTCCCGCCGTTTTGGCTGGCCCTAATTGTCACGCCGTCATCGAGCAGACCGAAGTGCGGTTGGAAGAGTCGAGGCAGCATGATGAGCAGCGCCAAGAGTACAGGTGAGAACATCCCCAACCCGGCTCGCCAAGACGAGCAGCACCTCTTGGTGACCATCCCTATTGCCGTACTCATAAGTGCCTGAGATCTCTCGGATCCATCGTCATCAGTTCTCGCGAGCTTCTCATTTCGGTGTCTCATCCACTTTCGCCGAAATGGTTTGCTGATTCACAGGCTGGTTCTGGTGTCGGTTCGTGTTTCGAAAACGCAGCTAGCAAACCACCTTGAATTCATGATTCCGGATTGGATACACATTTACGGACGGCCAGTCGAGCAGAGAAACAGTACCCGGCGGCTGGCATTCAGCACGGCTCGCAAACGAGGTTCGTGGTCAACTGGGCCTCATGCCATTCGTATTCCTTGTTTGTGCCCGACAGGAAGTCACTCACCTCTCGGTAGCGATACCCTTGCCGGGTCAAGAAGTGGAGGTAGTCCGACGGTTCGGTACGGCTGACCTGTCGCAGTGCTTCCGGATTCAACTCGGTAAAAATGATTGGCCGGTCTTGACGAAGAATGCGCTCCATTCCTCGCAGGGCAGCAGGCTCCGACCCCTCGATATCGATTTTGATAAGCCCGATGCGAACATCACTCGGGACTACCTCATCGACTCGAACGAGACGGATTTCGACGCCTCCCTTCGCGGTGGATGATTGGTCGGCTTGCACATAGGATTCCCCCGCATCCCACTCGCCGCGTTGGAAGATGTGTCCACACCCGCTCCGGACGTGACAGGCCGCGTTATTCGCTACGATGACGCCTTCCCGGTGGTTCTCCTGAATGTTTCGCAGGAAAAGCTGCCAGGTACCGGGGAATGGCTCGAATGCGTAAACCTTCCCGCCGCCTTCGCCGACGATACGAGCCATCAGCAGCGAGTACAGGCCGATGTGTGCCCCGGCGTCTACGCAGTTCATCCCGGGGCGCAACACGCGGAGCATCGCCGTTTGTATTGGCTGCTCATGCACTCCAGTGGCGATGCGCATGGATTGGCGATCCTTCAAGTTGAAAAACAGCCGCGCGCCATCGGGCATTTCCTTCATCACAACCATGTCCACTGCGCCGTAAGTCTGCGCGAAGCGCACTTGGAACTCCGGAGAATTGAGGAAGCTCACCGTAATCCCCTCTACGCACCCCCCCGAAGCTCGTTTGCGAAAAGTCTCGACGGTCTCGAATTCCGGCCAGCGCCCCAAAAATAGTCGATAGGAGAAGAGCACATCTAGAAGCCCAGCCTTTTGAGAATCCACGCGATCAGCGGGTTTGAACGTAAGCAGATCGTGTAACTCTGCTTGCAGTGCGATTCCGAGATCCTCACGAGGAGTTGTGTTCTTCATCGGTACCGGGTCATCCCTCTCGTAGCGTGGCCAACCCGGGTCGATCCACCTGCAGGATCGATGGGGCAGGGTGGGGTCCCTGTTCGTGATCCAACTTCACGGCACAGTAACGGTACGAGAGCCATTGAGGGCCGGCGCATTCATCCTCGATGGAATCGACCAGCCGAGCCCCCCACCGGGTCAGCGTTTGCACCACTTCGTCATGCGGGACGCCGGACATGATCATGCTTGCTTCTTTCGCTGCAACGATTTCTTCGCCGCGATCTTGAACAGGAACTGGTGGAGCATCCCTCCGTGAGTCGGGCACCTGAAACACGATTACGCCCCCCGGCGCAGTCGTGCGCACAAACTCGGCAATATATTTCAGAGCAAGATTGCACGGCACATGCTGCAGCGTTATTAGACTCAGGACAAAATCGAAGACGTCATCTGGGAACAAGTGCAAGTCCTCCACCTGGTTCAGATGGTACCGGCACCGCCCCGGATGCCGATTCAGCCTTTCCGCCGCTTGCACCATGGAGGCCGAGATGTCGACCCCATGCACCTCGGCAAAGTGTGCGGCTAGGGCCTGCGACAGGCGCCCCGCTCCGCTGCCAAAATCCAGCGCACTACCGAACCGCAGTTTCACCCCAATGGATTGCAGATAGGCCATCAAACTTTCCATGTCGCGCTGTCCCACCTCGAAGAACTCCTCGGCGGTCCATTTATTGCCCTTCTTCTCGGGCCACGTGAGAACCGCCCACAGCGGATCGTCCTTCCCGAACTGCTCCCAATTGGAAGCGACCCGCTCCAGAGTCGAACGCAGGCGCTCCTGTTCCGGCTGGCCCAGGCGAGGCCGTGTCACAACCTGCTGGTAGAAGCCAACCACCTGTTTGGCAGTCGAATCCCAGGAAAACTCACGCGCTCGCGCCATGGCCTGCGCGCATAGAACCTCACGGTCGATCTGGCCAGTTGCCAGCCGGTGCATGGCGTCCAGGATGGCCTCCTCTTCAAGCGGATCCACCAACAATCCGGCCGCGCCGACAATCTCTGGCAATGAGGTTGTATTGGACGCGATGACGGGCGCGCCGAGCGTCATGGCTTCGAGCACCGGCAGACCAAATCCTTCAAACAATGACGGGTAAAGGAAGGCGAAGCAATTCTGGTAGAGCCATTGCAGCTCGGCTTCCTCCACATACCCAAGGACCACGATGTCCTTGCGCAGCCCCAGCTTGTCCACGAAACTTTCGAAATCTTCCATCAGCCAGCCTTTGCCGCCGGCCAACACCAGCGGGAAACTTTCCCCCAACTGCGCCTTCAAGCGCGCATACGCCTGGAGCAACCGCCGATGGTTTTTGCGCGGCTCAATCGTCCCCACGGTCAGCCAGAACCGCCCCGGTCGCAGACGCGCCAGTTTGGCGGGCCGCGCGCAATCCGGTTGCCTGTGAAACCGGCTCGCCAAATGCGCCACGGCGACGCGGTCCGACGGGTAATGGGGGAATATGTCGAGAAAATGACGACGGCTGTACTGCGAGACCGCCACGATCAGATCGGCATGCAAGCTGGCATGGAACACACCGGTGAAGCAGCCGTTGCGATTCGCTTCGGTCGTTGACTCGGGTTGCTCCAGAAACATCAGGTCGTGCAACGTGTAGACCAGCCGGGCCTGGCTCAAGCCGTGTGGGCAGAAAAAGTTGTTGGCATGGACGATGTCGGGCTCGCCCAGTCGCGCCTCAAAATCGTCACCCGGATTGCGCCAGAATTGCTGCGCCTCCGCCAGCGTGGCGTGGGACAAACCCCTCCGAAAATTCGGTCTGTCAATCTGGGCCGTCGCCGCCGGCCCCTCCGCGTCCCAATACGAGTCGCCGAACGTCGGATACAGGATATATTCATTCTCTGTGTCGATCTCGGCGAGATGACGAATCAAACTGTCGGCAAACCAGCCACAGCCGGCCTTGGCCTGTCCCGTCTGGCTGATGTCGAAGCCGATTCTCACGGGGCGAACTTCTCCCGCAGCACCCGGCGGGCGTTGCCTCTGATCCAACCACTGGTCGTGTGCAGCACATTTCGTGAAATGGAGTGGTTCCAGCGCAACGAGGCGTAGTAGGACACCACCGACAAGGCCATCGCGAACCGGAGCGGTTCACTGCGGTCAAACCCCTTCGTCTCCACCACGGCGTGCGCGTAGTTGAAAATCCAGCGGTCGGGCGTCTTGCCGAAGTGCTGCCGCATGAAATTGTTGACGGCGGTGTGGCAGGCGATCCGCGAACCGACCGTAAACGCCTCATCATGCAACCGCGTGGCCGCCAGCAATTTCGGCAGGTATTCAAAGCGCACACCGCGCCGACCGAGCCGCACCCAGTATTCGTAATCCATGCTCTGGCGCAGGCTGAGATCCATCAATCCGTGGCGGTCGAACAGCCGGCGTCGCACGAACGCCGCCGGTTGACTGATAAAACACGTCTCCAGCAGCCGCTCCCAATTCCACGGCTCCGTCGGATACTTTTCGATAACGGCGTCGTGTTCATCAATGTGATTGGCATCGCCATAGACCACGTCGACATCAGGGTGCGTGTCAAAGTGCTCCAGCACCGTTGCTAGCGCGCCCGGATAATAGACGTCGTCAGAATTCAGCCAACCCACAATCGGCCCCGTGGATCGTACGATGCCTTTGTTGATGGCGTCGGGGTGCCCGCGGTCTT
The DNA here is from genome assembly GCA_052146795.1 of Verrucomicrobiia bacterium. Classification (GTDB taxonomy): domain Bacteria; phylum Verrucomicrobiota; class Verrucomicrobiia; order Palsa-1439; family Palsa-1439; genus Palsa-1439. Next base: position 20,466 of record JBKQMH010000046.1, on the reverse strand, counting down.
TCTCCGAGACCCAGTCAAACCGTGCCCCATGGCGCTTCAATATCTCCACGGTGTCATCGGTGCTGCCGCCATCGATCACCAGGTATTCCAAGCCCGGCACGCCTTGGGTGAGGACGCTCTGGATGGTGCGCTCGAGATACTTGCCCTGATTGTAGGACGGCGTGATGATGCTGATGCGTGCCGTCATTTCGTCGCCTCGCCTCCGAACAAGTCCACGGTTTCGCTGGGCAACAAAATTCTGCATGATTGGCACAGGCAACCCAGGACACGCGTATCGTCACCCATTTGTTGGGCCTGGGGTTGGAACGTCGGATGGATTTGAAGCTCCACCGAGCCGCTCGCGGGCGGCAGCAGATGCCGCAACGTGACGGTTTGCTCCCTCTTGATCACATATGTTTGCGCACCCACGCGACCCGACGAGCCGAGTTGAACCGAAACGCTTTCGGCGGGCAACCATGGCGGTGCGTGCAGCGTCATCTCTAGGTAGCGCGGCGCGCTGCTCGGCTCGTGTACGACCGTGACGCGCTCCCCGGTCCAGCCGTCGGAAAACACGCCGTGAATTGCCGTTGTAGAGTGATTACTTCCGTGCAATGCATCCTGAAGAACCTGGAGATACTGTCGCGCCATTTCCGCCGCATCTCCGAAAGCGGTGAGACGGCGGCGCCCGCGTTGGACCAGAAGCGCCGCGAGTTCAGAATCTGTCTCGATTTGCTCGATGGCCCGAACAATCTCCGTGGGCTTGCGCGGATCGAAGAGCAGCGCCGCATCACCGGCGATTTCCGGCAGGCTCGTCAGATGGCTGCACAGCACCGGCTTGTCGAACTCCATCGCCTCCAACACCGGCATGCCGAACCCTTCGCACAACGACGGGAAGATCATCGCGCGGCACGCGCGCAGCAGAACGGCAAATTCCTCATCGGGCAGGAACTCGATCAGCATCACGTGTCCGGCCAGCCCCATTCGCTCCATCGCTTCCTGCAACTTTTCCCGACGCGCGTTCAGCCCACCGGTGCACACGAGTTTCAGGTCGGACTCTGGATGCCGCGCCCGGTACATCCCGAACGCCGTCAGCAGTATCTCGTGGTTCTTGTGCAACCAGAAATTCGCCGGGTACAACAGGAACCGGTCCACCTGCAACCCGTGCCGTTGGAGGACGCCAGTGTCCGCAGTTACCGGGCCGGTCGCCAGTCTGCGAAACAAGCTGGTGTGAATGCTCATGACCCGCGACGGATCCACCATGCCGTGCTGTAGGACGGTTCCGCGTACATACTCCGAAACGCAGACTATTCGCGTCGCGAAACGGCACACATCCCGGAATTCACGGTCCCGGTGACCGCGCTCTTCCCGATTGAAAAACTCCGCACAGGCCAAGTGCTGTAAGTCGTGTATGATCGTCACCATCGGCACATGCGGATCGAAGAACCGCGCCGTGGTGAACGGGCAGAAAACCACGTCGGCGTCCAACTGCCGCGCCAAACTTCGACGGGACGACGGGCCGCCCCGCCTGCCGAACCATGCCAGGCCTCGTGACCGACGCGATGGTTTCCCCGAGCCATTGCCGGCATCCGCTCCCACGCACACCCGCCGCACGTTGCGCGAGTCCAACGAGGCCAGATCGGCGTGGCCCTTCTCGGAAGTGAGGAGGACCCATTCGCACGAGGGGACGAGCTGGGCCAGATGTCGCACCAGTTCGACGGCGACCAGCTTGGCGCCCCCGTTGTCGGCACCTGGCAGAACGGGCGTCAAGTCCACCACCACCCGCCGCAAGGTTTGGGGCGGGTGGCCGCTGCTCGATTGCGCCTGGGCCCATGCTGTCCCGGTCGCTACCGCCATGGGACGGTCGAGCGAACGCCATTGTCCCAGCGCGCGCATGAGACGGTAGGTCTGGCTCTGGCCCAGGCGATGCAAGGCCGTCTGCATTTGTTCGCCGCGCGCGTTCAAATAGCTGATCTCGGCGCGCTGGCGCTTGCGTTCGGCATCAGCCTCGCTAGCGGCCCGTCGCTGCTCATCAATTTCTCGTTCGCGCGCGGCACGATCGGCCTCGGATGCCGTTAATTGCCCTTGCACTTCGGTCAGACGCGCGTGCAGCGAGTGGCGGTCGGCTTCCAGGTGGCTCACCTGTTGGGACAAAGCTCGATGCTGTTCTTCCCAGCGGCGCACCTCGGACTGCAAGGAGGACACCTGCGCCCCTTGGGTCTCGAGGGCGGCCAGGCGCGCGGCACGATCGGCCTCGGATGCCGTTAATTGCCCTTGCACTTCGGTCAGATGCGCCTGCAGCGAGTGGCGGTCGGCTTCCAGATGGCCCACCTGTTGGGACAAAGCTCGATGCTGTTCTTCCCAGCGGCGCACCTCGGACTGCAAGGAGGACATCTGCGCCCTCTGGGCTTCGAGGGCGGCCAGACGCGCGGCGCGATCTCGTTCCGACTCCTCCAATCGCTGCTGCAACTCCGACAAGCGTGCCTGCGCAGATTGGCACTCAGTTTCCAGTTGGCCGGGGCGTAGCGACAGGGCCAGGTTCTGTTCCAGCCAATGGCGCACTTCGCTCTGCAACGAGGCTATTTGCGCTCCTTGGGTCTCGATGACCCCCAATCGGGCGGCGCGATCTCGTTCCGATTCCGCGAGCAACTGCTCCAGCCGGTGAATGCTCTCCAGGCGCGCGGTGCGGTCCGCATCCGCAACGGCCAGTTGTTCTCGCAAAGCATGCGATTGGTCGGCCATGTCCAGCAACGATTGGATCAGCCGGCCTCCGGGTGTGACGCCCAGCGCGGTTTCGACTTGTTCGCGCGTGGCGGCGGACAGCGGGGACCGGGAGGCGGCGAGAAACATGTCGTAGTGCGCGAATATCGCCGGTTCGAACGTAATGTGCGTTGCGCCGAGCCGGTGCAGAAACTCCTGCACCGATTTCTGGCTGTACAGGTACAGGTGTTCGACGGGCTTGAGTTGTTCCAGAAAGCGATCCTTCTGCGCGACCATCTCTGTGTGCCCGCGGCCTTCGGGATATCGGGGCGTCTGGATCACCAGTACGCCATCTTTTTTCAACAGGCGCAGGCATCGCTTCATGGTCGTGAGCGGGGAAGGGAAGTGTTCCAGCACATCCATCAGGACGATGACATCCAACGACCCCGCGGGAATGGTCTGGTCTTCAACGGGGCCGAACAGTGTCGGTACGTCGAAAGTGCGTTTCGCGAAATCCACAACCCACGGGCTCAGTTCCAATCCGACGGCGTCGAATCCGGCCCAGCGCAGCATGGCCACGAACCCCCCATGGGCGCTGCCCAATTCCAAGGCCTTTCCTGGCGGGGCTTTGTATTTCAGGACGGCTCGCAACCAGTGCAGGCAGCGTTCGGGCAGGTCGGTGCGCGCGCGCGTGGCGAAATCGGGATATCCGAAATCCTGTTGGAGATGTTGCAAGTAGTAGTTTCGACCGTATAGATCCGTCGCGTCGTCGCGCACGCGGGTGATGTCCGCAGCCGGGACGCGCCGTAACACCAACGTTTCGCACCGAGCACAGTGCAGATAGTCTGCGTTGAAATCATCCAACGCGGCATTTCCGCACCAGCACGCCCTCGCATTGTGCGGGTTGGCCGCCGTGGCGGAGGAAAGTTTGGTTTTACCAGTTGGCGCCGGTCTCATAGCCCAAACGAATCAGCAGCGGGCCCGCTGCCTCCTTGAAAACATGCACGTTGTCCGCAGAAAAATGGTTTCGCCAGTCCCCGCTGACTCCCTTGCGGACAAAAGTGTTGTGTCGGAACGCCGCCGCCAGCGATTCCTTCATCTTTTCCCTGGTGTTGTTCGCGACAGCCCGCTCAACGGTGGAATCGGCCGCGATCAGGCCGAGATGAGCCAACAGCGAGCGCAAGCTGCCCGCCGGATCGCGCAGGAATTCCTCGTATCGGAAGTACGTCTTTTGTACATGCAGCCAGGCAGTGACGTACCCGCGCCACTCACCAGCCACGCGTCCCACGTACTCGTCAAAGGGCACGTCGAAGCTGTCGTGGATGCCGTTGGCCACGCAGAATTCCTTCTCGTAGAAATATCTCGACACCACGACATCTCGGCCGTCGCGCACGAGGTGGACGAAACGGGCGTCAAACTTTACCAGATGAGAGTCGGGCGGCTCGTGGCTCTTGATGACGCAGGAATCTGTCAGCGTAGGCTGCGACTCGCCGCCATACCACGGATGCCTGCTCAAGTCGAAGCGGGAGTGGTTCGAACGCACGTCGTACAGGTCGCGCTTGGGCAAGCCGAGCGAATCGCCCAGCAGATTCACAATCCAATTCCCTCCTGATTTGGGATATTCTGTGACCACAATCTTCATACACGCGCCAGTCGGTTCGTAGGCGCAATGGCGGCACCCACAGTCGCGGCGACGGTTGCCACACGACAATCCCCCTGCAGATTCGCGAGGCCATGGTGTAGGAGCTGAACGGGAACCCGCTCGCGGCGGTAGATGACGGCGAATTGACCCACATTCGGCAAATGGCACAGGCGAATGACTGCGGGGGACAGTTCCGTATGCGGGCGGAGCGACCGCTGCTCGAAATCTGCGCGGCTGATGGTTGCCAGCCCCACCAGAAACGTGTATTCGCCGACCCCCAACCCCAGGGAGATCGACTGTTGGAACCGCAACCGCGTGCCCGCCGCCACTGACAAGGGTACGTCTGTCCCGTATTCGAGCGTGCTCTTTCCGTGGACGATCATGCCCTTGTCACTTTGAATCGTCAGGCCGCCAATGGGTACGTCGATGTCCTGTAACAACTCGAACTCATAGAAGAAGCTTGCCCGCTGACCCTGCTCAAACGCTTGGCAGGGCCGCCCCTGCGCGTCGCAAACGGCAAGCGCCGTGCAGCGGGCCACGCCATTGGAGACCTGCGTGCAACTGCTGACGTCCCGCAGCGCCTCCGACCCCGGCCAAAAAAACTCCGCGTCAGCCCCTGTGGCGGGCGGTCCGGACGACGTCGGCTCGACCGCGCGTGGCGCGCCGGTGGCGATGATGCGCTCTCCCTGTTCCAGCAGGTAGTACCGTTTCACAGCCTCGGAAGCGCTTCCCTGAAAATGTATCCGTCCATGATCGAATACGGCTGCTCGCTGGCAAAATTGCTCCACGTCGGCCATGCCGTGCGACACCAGCACGATGGTCACGCCCTTGCAGCGAAGGTTCTCCAAGTGTTTGTAGCATTTCTGGCGAAAGAAAATGTCCCCGACGGCCAGTGCTTCGTCGATGAGCAGTATGTCCGCATCCACGCTGGTGGTCACCGCGAACGCCAGGCGCACGAGCATGCCGCTGGAATAGGTCTTGGTCGGTTGATCGATGAAATCTCCAATGTCGGCGAATGCCTCAATCTCCTCAAACTTCGCATTGATCCGGGCTTTGCTCAGTCCCAGCACGAGGGCGTTCATGCACACGTTCTCACGGCCGGTGAACTCCGGGTTGAACCCGCTGCCCAACTCCAGCAGCGCGGCCACGCTGCCGTTGACCGTCACCTCACCTTCCGTCGGCATCAGCGTGCCCGCGATAATCTGCAACAGGGTGCTCTTGCCCGAACCGTTGCGCCCGATGATGCCGAAGCTCTCCCCGCGTCGGACGGTAAAGGAGACGTTCTTCAGCGCGTGGAAATTCCGGAACGATTGGCTGGAATGGCGGTTGCACCAATCGCGCGCGCGTGTCGGGAGAAACGGCATCTGCCCGATCTGGCCGAGAATGGGGCCGTGCAGACGGGCCGATGGCGACGACCAAATCGCGTAGGCCTTCGATAGGTTCTCCACCCTTATGACCGGATCATTACTCAAGCTGCTGATCCAACGCCCCCCGAGTTAGTTGATTCTTGCCTTGTCGGCGAGAACAGCTTCGCATAAGGATATGATATGGATGTAGTGAATTCGTCCAGCAAAAAAAACCCCCTTCGGCAACTCGTGTTGCCGTGGGAGATCGCGCGACATCTCTACCGGTACAAAACGCTGATCTATGAACTGACCAAGCGCGACATAGCGGTCCGCTACCGGGGATCATATCTGGGCATTTTTTGGTCGTTTCTTCGTCCCCTCTGTATGCTCTGCGTCTTCGGCGTCGTGTTTGGCTATATCTTTCAAAGCAAACTCGGGCGATTCCCCCACGAATCGAAGGTCGACTTCGCGCTGGCCCTCTTCAGCGGGTTGATCATCTTCGACATGTTTGGCGAATGCCTCGGGCGGGCCCCAACCCTCATCTTGTCGAACGCGAACTATGTGACCAAGGTGGTGTTCCCGCTGGAAATCCTGCCTGTGTCCGTGGTGGTGGCCGCGTTTTGCCACCTCCTGATCAGCTTGGTTCCGCTGCTGATCGGCGTGGCGATTGCCCACGGGTCGGTGCCCCTGACGACGTTGTATGTCCCGGTAATTCTCGTGCCCGTCGTGTTGCTCTGCCTGGGCACCACGTGGTTCTTCGCCAGCCTGGGCGTGTTTTTCCGAGACATCAACTCGTTTGTGCCCGTGCTCCTAACCATACTGATGTACGCCAGCGCCATCTTCTACTCCGTCGACAGTGTCCCGCCCGCGTTCAGGCCGATCGTGCTGGTGAATCCCCTGGCCATCCTGATCCATCAGTGGCGTAGCGCGATCATGTGGCGGGTTCCGATCGACTGGGCGCGATACGGCGTGCATTTCGCCGGGTGCGCCGTGTTCATGATTGTCAGCTACATCATCTTCATGCGCACCAAAAGCGCCTTCGCCGACGTGCTCTAGGTCGGCGGGCCGCTGCGCACGATCACGCCATCCTTCATCTCGTGGATGAAATCACAGGCGCGCGCGATCAGCGGGTTGTGTGTCGCCAACAACAGCGCCTTCTGCTCGCGCTTCACCAGTTCGGTCAGCAACCGGAACACGCGCTCGGAGTTTTCCGTGTCGAGATTGCCGGTCGGCTCGTCGGCGAGGAGGATCTTCGGGTCATTCGCCAGCGACCGGGCGATGGCCACGCGTTGTTGTTCCCCGCCGGAAAGGTGGTCAGCCAACCGCTCCAGTTTGTTCCCCAGTCCCACGGCGTCGAGCAGCAACGCGGCCCGCTCCCGCATGTCCCGCGGGGTGAGCCGCCCGAGCCGCCGCATCGGGATCATCACGTTCTCCACCGCCGTGAACTCGCGCATCAGGAAGTGAAATTGGAAGACGAAGCCGATCAACTCGTTGCGCTTTTGCGACAGCTGGTTGTCCGTCAAGCCGGATACGTCCTCGCCACCGATGGTGATCTGGCCGTCGTCCGGCGCGTCCAGCAGCCCCAGCACGTAGAGCAACGTGCTCTTGCCGCAGCCGGACGGTCCCACGATGGCATGAACCGACCCGACGGCGACATCGAGCGAGATGCCACGCAGCACGTGGACGCGCGACTCGAACTCGCCAAGGTAGCGATGCAATCCGCGGCAGGACAGCGGCGTGGCCTGCGCCGCGTACGCGCGCGTGTCGGCGACGGTCGTGCTGCTGTTGGTCATAGCGGTTCTCTCATTGCCCGGAGCCGCGCAGAATTGTGACGGGCGCCAGTTTCGCGGCGCGCCGCGCCGGGAAGTAGCTCGCCAAGAAGACGCCGACAAACGCGATGCCGATGGCGGCCAGATAATGGTACCAACTCCAGTACACGAGGAAATGATCGGTCGCGAAGAAGCCGCGCACCCGAACGGGGATACGCGACACGCCCCACGTCATCAGCGCCCCGAGGGCGCAGCCGGCGGTCGATCCGATGACCGCGACCAACAACCCTTGCCACAGGAAAATCGCGCTAATGTCGCCGCGCCGGTAACCCATCGACCGCAGGATGGCGATTTCACGCACTTTCTCCAGCACCATCAGCGTGAGGATGTTGAAGATGCCGAATCCGGCCAGCACGATGATCGTCGAGACCGTAATCGCAGCCGAATAGCGGATCGCCTTGAAAACCTGCAGGTTGCCGCGTTCCCGCTCCTGCCAACTGCGGGACCGGTGGTCCAGCAGGTTCTCGAGATGCTCGGCCAGTTGCGGCGCCCGGTCGGGGTCGCGGAGTTTGACGATGATGAACGACACTTCCGACGGTTTGTTGAACAGGCTTTGGGCGACACGCAAATGGACATAGGCGCGCTTCTCGTCGATCATATTGTCCCCCGTGCGGAAGATACCGCTGACCTCGAAGTTGCGCGGCTCGCCGCCCGGCCCCATGACCGAAACGGTGTTGCCCACTTCCAGGTTGAGCCTCTGCGCCAGCAGCGCTCCCACCAACAGTCCCGAGGGTTTTTGGCGGAAGTCCGCCAGATCGCCCGACACCAGGTACCTGCGCAGGTCGGTCGCCTGAAGTTGGGCGTCCAGGTCAATGCCTTGCAGGCGAAACACCTCGCTGCGGAAATCGGTATGCATCGTGGCGCTGTCATCCAATACCGGCGCGCAGGCGATGACATTGGAAAACTCACGAATCACACGCATGACCAGCCCCGCGTCCGTGATGCCCTCGTAGTATTTGCGGGGCTGCTGGTTCTTGACGCTCACGAGCGCGTTGCCCGGCTCTTGCGTGACCCCCGAATAGCGGTTCTGAAAGCGGTCCTGCACGACAATGGCGCCCGAGGTGCCCAGCACAGTTTGAATGTAGAAGCGCTCGAAACCCTGGGTTTGCGCCTGCGTGCAAATGAAGAACGCCACCCCGAGGATGATGCCGCCCAAACTCAGGATGATCGCTTTCTTGCGATGTCCAATGAAACGGAGGGCGATGTACAGCGGGGAAGGCATGACCAGACGTTCCATTACATATTGACGGTGACGGCACGGACGCGTTGGCCCGGCCGGAACAAGTCCTGGTCGGCGACGACGACCTGTTCGCCCTCCGTCAGGCCGTTGATGACTTCCGCGTGCTCCAGATTGTGAAACCCGATCTTCACCGTGCGGGGCTTGACCACGTTGTCCTTGACGACGAAGACCCGGTCGCCCAAGACCGCGCGCGACGGGATAATGAGCGCGTTTTCGCGTTGGCCGGCGATGATGTTCATTTCGCCCGTCATCCCCGACATCAGGTTGGGTGGCGTCTTGTCCAGGGTGAGCGTGATGGTGTACCGCTGATTGTTTGCCGTCGGCAGAATCTGGGAGACGGTGGCCATCAAATCCTGATCGGGATAGGAATATAACCGCACGGCGGCCTTCATTTTTGGCGTAATCTGGCCCACGTCCTCTTCATTGATTTCACCATTGAGAAACATCGATTTCGTCGCGACGACAAACGGTATGCTGCCTTCATTGATGAACTCGCCGTTAACGCAGTTGATCGTGTCGAGATACCCGGTCAGCGGCGACGTGATGAAGCACCGCGCCTTGCGGTCCTCCCACACACCGGCTTGCTCGCGGTTGATCGTTACCTCCCGGTCCACTTCCAACTGCTCGTTGCGCACGCGTTCGCTCAGCGTCTGGACGGTGCTGCGAGCCCGGTCCAGTTCGCTGGCAGGGACGCTTTGCATATCGGCCAATTTCTCCATCCGTGAGAGTTGCGCCTGCTGTGTGTTCAGTTCCGGCAGGCTCGGCGGGCCAAGCCGTTGCCGTTGCTCGGCGGCCTTCAACTCCTCCTGGGCCTTGGCCATCTCGCGGACGAGGTCTTCATTGATGATCGTGGCCAGCAACTCCCCCTGGGTCACCACCAGGCCGACCATGGCGTTCGAGGCGACACGATCGGAAAAATGGATCGTGCCGCTGCTGCGGGCGTGGAGATTGATGGTCAGCGACGCCAGGACCTTCACGGTTCCGTACACCGCGGAGACCGCCGTGCCCCGTTGCGCGACGTAGACCTCCGCCACGGGCCGTGACGCCCACAGGCCGTACAAGATCGCCGCAGTCCCCGATACAATCAGCGCGGCGAGGATCACGATTCGTTTCATTTTTGAAGACAACGCGGGAGATACTAATCGTGGCCGCGCGGCAAGACAAGCGTCGTCATCGGACGCCTTCGAAATGAAATTGCAGGTAGCGGCCCGTGACGCGGTCCAACTCGGCCCGCGCGACCTCGTGGGAGTACATCGTGTCGGCGAGGCCGGCGCGCACGGAGAGGAGGTTGCTCTGGGCGTTGAGGAAATCCAGTTGTGTGGCCTGGCCGAGGGCGATCCGCGTCTCGATCAATTTCAGGTTTTCCTCGGCTTCCGCGGCGGACTTGGCGAGGGCGGCGTGGCGCGCGTCGGCATTTTGCAGAGAACCTTCCACGGTGGCCAACTCGCGCGGAACATTTTGTTCCAGCTTGTGAAGGGTGACTTCATAGATCTGCCGGGTGGCTTCGATTCGGCGACTCGCGCCGGTCACCTGGCCGTTGTCGATGACCTGCCAGCTCATCGCCACGCCGGCGCGTCCTTCGGTCGACTCGGTCTGCTGGCCGACGACGATCTGGGTTTGCCGGGTCAACAAATAATCCTGCGGGATGAGCAGCGCGGAACCGACCAGCGACACAAACGGGAAGTAACCCGCTTGTACCGACTGTCTGTCCGCCGCCGTTGCGTCCACCAGCGCCCGCAACAACTTCAGGTCCGCGCGGTTCTCCAACGCGTACGCGGATTCCCGCGGCAGGTCCACCGTCACGGGCGCGTACTGCAGATCGCCGACCGGTCTCGGCAGCCACAACTGCCTCGAGCCTTTCGTGTCCTCGCTCAGGTTGAGCCCGCACAACTCGGTGATCCGGGTCACCATCGCGAAATAGTCGCCGCGCAGGTTCGAGAGTTCGAGCTGCAGGTTCAATTCCTGGATTTTGGCCGATTTCAACGCCGCCTCGCTGCCCGTGCCGACATCGAGTCGTTGTTGTTCGCTTTGCACGTTCGCCTGGAGCTGTTGGTCAATGTCTTCGTGCAGCGCGATGAGATCGCGGCGGTACAAGGCCCGCAGAAACGTGGTGCGGGCTTCATGCAACCGGTCGGTTACTTCGCGGTTGAGGTTCTGTTGGGCAATGACGACCTCCAGTCTTCCGCGCCGCAGGGCGGGCGGAATCCCGACGTCGATGAGTGGCTGGGAGAATTCGGCCGCCAGCGTGCTAAAGGGGGTTGGGTAGATCGCCGTGGCGTTGTTGGTGGTGACGCCCCCGGTGATCGCGTTGGTCTTGCTTTGTCCGGAATTATAGAGATTGCCGCCCCGGAGACCGATCGCCACCTGGGTGGAGAGCTGCGGCAGCGCCCGCGAGCGGAAGATGGTCTTGGTGCCGATGGCGCGTTCGACATCGACCCGCAACCTCTGGATTTCCGGATACTGACGGAATGTCGCCGCCAGGCAATCATCCAACGTCAGGTCATAGGTCTGCGCCCGTTGTTCGAGTTGGGCGACGGCTGGTGGCACCGCACCCAGTACCAGCAGCCAACCGAAGAGCAGGTGGCGCCATGATCTCATTTGACGGCCCCCGATGATGAACGCGTCTCGGTAAGTTGGAACTGGCTGCCCATGGCGCGCTGCAACCGCGCCAGCGAGGCGTTGTAGTCGAACCGCGCCGACAATTCCGCGGTCTGGGCGCGCGTCAGATCGAGACGCGCCTGTAACAACTCCAACTGGCTCGTCAATCCGAGTCCAAAGTTGGCGGTGGCGAGGCTCAGCGACTCGGTGGCGAGTTGGACGTTGGCGGTTTGGGTCTGGATGTTTTCCTCGGCTCGTTGCAGGTCGCGAAACGCGCGGAGCACCTCGGTCTGGATGGAACGATGAGTCGCGTCGAATGCGATCTCGGCGGCCTCGATTCGCGCGCGGGTTTCGCGCATGCGGCCTTTGGTCGCCAAGCCGTCGAAGATATGCCAGTCCACCTCCGCCCCGGCGACGTATCCCTCATAATTTTGGAGGAGCGCGACATCCGGTTCGCTGACGACGTCGTAACCGGTGAACAGGTTGACGTGCGGGAGCACTTCGCTACGGTCCACGATGAGTTGTTTCTTCTGGACCTTGATATCGTTGTCACGGGCCGTGAGCTCGGGCCGTTGAATGAGCGCTCGGGAAAGGCAGTCGTTGAGGTCCAGCGTCGTCTTCTCGTACGCCAGCGTGCCATCGACATCGAACGGAACCTGGTCCTGATCGGTGGAGTAGGGGATCGACAATAATTCACTGAGCCGCAGGTAGGAATCGCGGAGGCGATTGCGCGAATTGACGAGGGCGGATTGTTCCAGGGCAAGGTTGACCTCGGCCCGGAGGACGTTGAGCTTCTGACCGGTACCCACGTCGAGCTTGGCCCGCTCGTTTTTGGCCTGTTCGGTGAGGAAGTTGACCGCCTGTTCGTGGACACCAACGTCGGTTTTGTTACGCAGGATGTCGTAGAAGGCGACGCGCACGTCCAGAATCGCCTGGTCGACCTGGGCCTCGAAATCCTGGGTACGTGATTGCCTCTGGAGCCGCGCGATGTCCATGCGCGCGCGGACCGCACCGCCCGCGTAGACAGTTTCGGTCAGACGGATGTTGACGTTCCAGATGTACGTTCGGTTGCTGGCGGTGCCTCCCAGCGTGGCGTAGTCCGTTTCGAGCTTCTCGTAACTGGCGCCGCTGGTAAGACTCGGCAGGAAGCCGGCGCGAGCCTCGATGATGGCGCCGGCGGCTTCTTCAAGGTGTTTCTTCGACACCAGGATGTCGGGATTCTGCTCTAACGCGCGATTGATGCAGTCCTGCAGTGTGTAATGCGGCCATTGCGGTGGCGGCGTATTGGAGGCGACGTTGCTTTCCGCCGGAGCCCATCGCGCGCACCCCACAGCCATCACCACACAAAGGATTATTCTTCGCAGCAACAAGGCGGCTGAAGTTGTAATGACAAACCGGCGGTTTGCCAACGACTTTCGCGACGCTCCGCGCGAGTCGCGTTGGCGTCGTCAGCGGATGGGCGATCATGCCCGAAATACGAAATAGACCGCGCCGACCATGCACAGGCCCGCCCAGACAAAATCGAGCTTGATGGGCTGGCGCATGTAGAAGATGGCAAACGGCGCAAACACCGCCAGCGTGACAACCTCCTGCACGATTTTCAACTGCGGCAGACTCAGCGCCGTGTAGCCGATGCGATTCGCGGGCACCTGGAACATGTACTCAAAGAACGCGATTCCCCAACTCAACAGCGCCGCGACATACCATTTCTTGTCATGCCAGTTTCGCAGGTGCGCGTACCAGGCAAACGTCATGAACGTGTTCGAGCAGATCAACAGCAAAACAGTCTTGAGTGCAATGGACGTTTTCATCCGGAAAGCATAGCAAACAATTGGATGACGGCAAGATGGGGCGTGGCTTGGAAAATCAATGGCGGGAAGGCTGGATACCGTCGCGGGGTTCGGGCATCCAGCCCTCCAGCTACCCGGACGGCTTGACTGCGGGGCGGTGTTCCTTTAGCCTCGCGCGAAAATACAGGGGTTCATCTGGCGTGTTTTCTCGCAAATCCAAACCCATCATCGAGCGGTGCGAGTCCGACGTGAATACGCGGTTGCGGCTGAAGTATGCGCCGTACTACCGCGTCGTGGACTCAGCCGAGGGCATCAACATTGTGGTCGAAGGCCGACCGATGGTGATGATGTCGACGAATGAATACCTCGGGTTGGCGCGTCATCCGAAGGTTGTGGCGGCAGCCAAACAGGCGTTGGACCAATGGGGCGCGAGCGCCTGCGGTTCACGACTGGCCAACGGCAGCCGCGCGTATCACGTCGAATTGGAGGAGGCGCTGGCGGCATTCCTCGGCAAGGAGGCGTGCCATGTCACCTCGGCCGGTTACCTGGCGTGCGTGTGCAGCCTGAGTTCGTTGGTCCAGCGCGGGGATGTCCTGCTGGTGGACCCGAGCATTCATTCGTCACTGTGGGACGGCGCATTGTTGAGCGGGGCGAAGATCGAGCGGTTTGCACATGAAGACATGGACTCGTTGGCGAAAACACTCGACCACCTCGACCCGAAACAGGCGAAAGCGATTGCGGTGGACGGCGTGTACTCGATGGAAGGACATATCGCGTCGCTGCCGCGATTGTGCGAGTTGGCGGAACAACATCACGCGGCGGTGGTGGTGGACGACGCGCACGGATTCGGGATCCTTGGCCGCGACGGGCGCGGCGTGTGCGACCAGTTGGGAGTGACGGAGCGCGTGGACCTGATTGCGGGAAGTTTTTCCAAATCGCTGGCGAGCACGGGCGGGTTTGTGGCGGGAAGCAAATCGCTGATCGAGTACCTGCGGAGCAGTTCGCGCCAGATCATTTTCAGCGCGGCGATCAGTCCGGCGGCGGCCGCCAGCGCGTTGGCCGCGCTGGGGGTGATTCAGGAAGAACCGCAGCACCGCGACCGGCTCTGGGCGAACCACCGGTATCTGTGCGGCATCCTGGACAATCTCGGGCTGGATTACTGGCAGAGTCAGACGCCGGCGTTGCCGATTGTCGTGGGCGACAAGGAGAAATGCTACTGGATGTGGAAGACGCTGTGGGACGAAGGCTTTCTCACGGTCATGTCGATTGCACCGGGCGTCCCGGCCGGCAAGGATATGATTCGCTCCGCGGTCACGTCACTGCACACCAGGGAGCAACTTGATCGCTTCGGTGAAGCGCTCAAAATCGCGATGAAGAAGGCGGGGGTCAAGCCGAAGTCCGCGTAGGCGGAGAACAGAGAAGTCAGGTCACAACGTGCCGTCGGCACGAGGAGACTGGCGGAAGGCGATGGCGGGGATGTGGGGGGCTGACCTGAAATAGCTACATTCGACGACGGTCGTGTGTGTTGGCTGGGGACATCGACCGTAATCTGCCCACAGTTACGCCACGTTTGGCTGTGTGGGGCTCAAGTCCCGCGACGGAAATGGAAATCGCTCGTCAGTTGACGTGACTTCGTCTTTTCGAGCCTTGGAGACGTTAGAGCTTCTGCGCCAGATAAACGAAGGACAACGCCCACATTTTGGCAGCTTGGCGATGGTCCGCGGCTGCGGCATGGCCGCCTTCTGTGTTCTCGTAGAAGAGAACGTCGTGGCCCTGGGCTTCCATCTTCGCGGCCATCTTGCGCGCATGGACGGGCGTCACGCGGTCGTCGCTCGTGGCTGTGACGAAGAGGACGGGCGGATATTTCTTGTCCGCGCTCACGTTCTGATAGGGCGAATAGGTGAGGATGTAATCGCGCATCTTGGGATCGGCAGGATCGCCATACTCGGCTTCCCAGGAGGCGCCCGCGCCGATCTGCGTGTAGCGGATCATGTCGATTAGCGGAACCTGACAGACGACCGCGCCCAGAAGATCGGGGCGTTGCGTCATCACGGTGGAAACCAGCAGACCGCCGTTCGAGCCACCCATGATGCCCAACTGCTTGGGCGTGGTGAGCGCACGCTTTTCGATATCTTCGGCCACCGCTTCGAAATCGTCGAAAGCCCTCTGACGGTTGGTGGTAAGCGCCTGATCGTGCCAGGAGGGGCCGAATTCGCCGCCGCCACGGATATTGGCTTGGACGAAAGTGCCGCCCTGCGTCAGCCACAGCTTGCCCAAATTGGGGGAGTAGCCGGGCGTCATCGAGATTTGGAAACCGCCATAGCCACTGAGCACGGTCGGGCGTGGGCCTTTTGCATCCTTCTGGCGCACGACGAAGTACGGGATTTTGGTTCCATCTTTGGACGTGGCTTCGAATTGTTCGGTCACCAGACCGCTGGCATCGAAGCGCGCTGGCAGCGATTTGATCGCTTTCGGTTTGTCGCCGCCGTCGTCATGATAGAGCGTTGGCGGTACGAGGAAGCCCTGAAAATCGAACTCGGCTTCCGGACCCCAATCATTGGCGGAGACGATGCCGACAGACCCGCCATCGGGCAGATCGAGCTTGGTGTCAGTCCAACTTTCGCCGTTCGGGCGGAAGGTGTGCACGCTGCCGATGACGTTGTGGAAGATCGCAGCGTAGACGGCGTCGCGACCGGGTGCGACCCCTTCGATCGAACTTCGGGCGTCGGGCGTGAAGAGCACTTTCGTCAGCGGGAACATGCGCGTACGCAGGTAGGTGCGTATCGGGAACGCGATCAGCGAGCCTTTGGCGATGGGCATCTGGCCTTCCTGCTGTGCCCAGTCCTTGCGCAGGGTTGCAATCAGCTGTCCCTTCGTGAGGCCTCTCACGACGGCCGATAGCGGCAGCGGAATTTTGATCGCGGAACGATCCGGCAGCAGCGTGTAATATTCGGTCTCGAAAAAGCTGGGCGAGTTTTGGATCAATGGCACTGTGCCGTCGGGGTCCTGAAACGATACAAGTTCTACGCCAACATCTGTTTCCTTGCCTTCGAAAACCGTTTTTGCGGCGGCAAGTGGTTCCCCACGCCGCCACACTTTCACGATACGGGGATAGCCGCTGGTCGTGAGGGAGCCTTTGCCGAAATCCGTGGCGAACAACACTGTGTCGTTGTCGAACCAGGCAATAGAGGATTTGGCTTCGGTGAGTGCGAAGCCATCTTTCACGAAACTCAATGTCGGCAGGTCGAACTCGCGCACCACCGTTGCGTCGCCGCCGCCGGGCGACAGTTGGACGAGACAGCGCTTGAGATCGGGCGCGCAGGCCGCGCCCATGAACACCCAGCTTTTGCCTTCGTCTTTCGACAGCTTGTCGATGTCGAGAAGGGTTTCCCATTTGGGGGTCGCGGTCTGGTAGTCGGCGATGGTGGTGCGGCGCCAGATGCCTTTTGGATTGGCGGCGTCCTGCCAGAAATTGAAGACATAATTCTGCTTTAGCGATCCGAAGGGGATGCGGTCCTGCGCGTCCAGCACCTTCAGAATCTCGTCGTAATTCTTCTGGTAGCGCGGGTCGGCCTGCAGCACTTGGCAGCTGCGCGCGTTTTGCTCCTTGACCCAAGCCAGCGGTTTTTCGCCGTGGATGTCTTCCAGCCAGAGATAGGGATCGTTCTGTTCCACAGAAGCTCCTTGTGCCAACGCGGCCACCCCCGTCACAGCAAGCCCCAATGCCGCCGCCAAAAACCGATAGATTGACCGACATTTCCCATATGACATATGCCTCGCAACTATCGCGGGCCATTCAGTCTCATTAACCAACGGCAATCCCCCCTGACAGTACGCAACAACTCGGCAGCCGTCCGGGCTTGACCTCACTTCCCGATTTTCGGCGGAAGCCCGCTCCCTTGGCCCTCTTACGGCCAACTTGACTTACCACATGCCCGGCCTCACGGGCTAGCCCAACTCTTTCGCAAGCGCGAGCATCGAAGCTGAATAGATTGGCATGGGCGGCAATGCCCGATTGCCTTGTCGAATCAGTAAGGCATCCAATTTGTCCAAGGATTGATTGGCAACCCTCTGGTAGTTGGCAATGGTCGGTGCCAGATCATTGTCCGCGCCTGATACCGACGCGGTTTGAATGCCAGCTCGTGGGGACGAAGAGACATCCGGTGGTTGCCGCCAGGTGGCGACGATTATGCCGACCACCACCAATGCCGCGATGGCCGGCAAAGCCACGCGCCAGTTCAACAAGGTTCCCCGAAAATATGCTGCCAGAATTTCCCCAAGGGAATCCGGTTTTGCCGCCCGCAATTTGCCGGCCACCTTTTGGTGGAAGCTTTCGGACGCCTGAATATCAGGATTTGCCTCCTCCGTCGCCAGCGTTTCAGTCACGTTTGAGATTTCCGCCAGATAGCGGCGACAGCCTTCGCAGGTTTCAAGATGCGCCCGAAGATGCCGCGTCTGCCGCGCCTCCAGCGCGTTCAATGCCAGCCAGACAATGAGTTTTCGGTTTTGCGCACAAGGTTTCATAACATCCTGCCTTTCGCTTTGAAATCTGACGGTCGGGCGCTGAAGGCATCCATTTTCCGAAGCTTGTCCAGGGCATGAAACAAACGGGATTTGACCGTCCCCACCGGGCAACCCAAAACAGCGGCAATCTCCTCCAATGAATCATCCACGTAAAAACGCAGATAGATAACCTGCTGGTGTTTGGCTGGCAATGCCTCGACGCATTTTCGCATGAGAACAGCCTGTTCGCGCAGTTCGACCGCTTGGTCGGGCAGGGCGGCGTGGTCGGTCAGATTGCCGGTGTGTTTCTCAAGTTCATCTTGATCCCGCCCGCCGGGCGTGGAAGGAGGCCGGAGACGATTTCCCCGGAGGACATTGCGGTAACGATTCAGCAGAATCGCGCAAAGCCAGGTGAAAAACTGGCAGCGCCCGTTGTAGCGGCGCAAACACTTCCATGCTTCCACCAACGTGTCCTGCGCCAGGTCTTCGGCCAGAGTTATGTTGCCACAAAGCGCGACGGCCTGTCGCAATAGCCGGGTTCCATGGATGCGACAAATCTCACCGAACGCTTCGTCGTCGCCTGCCCGGGCCTGGTCGAGAAGACTCCGCGTATCGGAGAACTCGGTTTTCACGAACGTTGGACTCAGGCTGAACACATTCCGATTATAGCTAAACGTGGGGACAGTTCCATCGCGGAACTGTCCGCCCCATCAATTTTCCGTTTGGTGAATCATGGCTTCACCGCCAGACCAATATCCGGTCCATCAATGTAAAATGGAGGTCCCTCTTTCTCGACAAAGATGAGCGCGGACGGCCATGTGGGTCGCCCGGTATAGCCGGATTTGAGTTCGAATCCCCGGTCCACCCCCTCGAACACAAACCGTTGGAAGGCGAAGGGACCCTTTCCAAAAGGATCTATCACGCTCTTCAATCCGGATTCGCCGTGCAGTTTGTATTCCACCGCGGCGCGCACCATTGCCCCTTCCGCTTGAATTGTGAATTCCTTCGGGCGCGCCCTCGACAGATCAAGGTCACCGATTTGAACCAGAGGATTTTGAGATTCCTGCCGGTCTGCGTCGAACTTTTGCATCTGGCCTTCATACTCTGGCTGTGGCAGCGTCATGATCCTGCCGAGGCGCAGATAGAGCGGTTTCAAGTCACGGACCAGTTTGAGAAATCCATCACTTGTTCCTCCCGCCGCCTTGACAATCCTTGGCCAGAGATTGGTGTCACCCACCACCTGCTCAAAGTAATCCAGCACCTTGGCATCATTTCCCGGATACTCCTTACGCAATTCCAAGACCCTGGTTTCCATCCAATCGGCGATACAATGCGCTTCCCCGGTCGCGATCGCATTGGCCATCGTACCCCGGGCCGGAGCCGCATCGAATCCATCCACCAACTGCTTCAAGGTATCCGGTGAGAACCGGCCGAAATTCTCCGTCACGGTGTCGTACACGTCGTATTCAATGGCTATTTGAACCAGCGCGCTAATCAAAATGCCGTCACGTGAGACATTTCTTCCCAGCACGAATGCGGCGAGCAAATCATCGCGCGCGCCGACCTGATTGCCATGCTGCAAATCCCATGTCGCACGCAACCGCGCCGCCTGGGCCACCGCTCTGGCGCGGTTCAAGTGGGCGAGCGGCGTGGCTGGCCCGGGACTCATGTCGATGCCCCAATCACAGGGCACTTTTTGTTGTGCTGCCTCCCGCACCAATTGGAACTGACCATCATAGCTGACGACGACCTTGCCGAGTCGTTCCGGGAGCGTTTGGCCCTGATAATTGGTCCCGTGTAACAGGTAGTCACGGTCAGCCGGGGACAAATCCGGCGTCAAAAGAAACGCTTGATAATAGAGCAGCGCTGGGTTGATGTCCGTGCGGATCGGCTCGCCGCGCGCACGAGGCATGGTTAAGATCAGCAAAGCAAGGCAGGTGAGTTTTGCGGTTTTCATAATGGTTTCCCCATTTTGCATCTGCCCGTTGATAACGGGAGCACGCTAAAAGGTTCATTTTTTTGAGATTATTTGTCGGGTTTTGGTTGTTTGATGGTGCCGCTGCTTGGTATCCGACTGACGAACCGCGTACGGCCTGGGCAGTCGATGCCTCACCACAAAAAACTAGACGTGCTCCGTCAGGCGGATACGGAAAACAGGAGACAGAAGTCAGAAGACTTCGTGGAAGGCGCGGGCGAGGATGGCGGCGTTGCGGGAGATGAGGAAGTTTTCTTCGACCCAATGCCGACCCCGGTCGGCAAGTTGCTGGCGCAACGTCGGGTCTTCGGCGAAGCACTCAAGAATCGGGATGAAGAAGGCGGGGGTCAAGCCGAAGTCCGCGTAGGCCGGCGGATCGGATCCGGGTGACGGAGCGCGCGTGGTTTCCCGGTTGGTTGCCGGCAGTGCGGGTCACGCACTGCCGGCCGCCGGCTCGCCTACCATCTGCGACCACTCGAAATGGATGCGGGACGGGTTCTCGGTCCGTCCGCCAGGGAGAGCCTGAGAAATGGGAGCGGGGGCAACGACTGCGAGGTAAGGTTCTCCGTTGCCCCCGTTACGGGATGATCGTACGCCCAGCGACCGGGCCGGGACTTGGAAGAAAGGGAAGAGACCGACACCTGGCGACGCGGGGAACTTCGCCGCGCGTGGCGGAGCGGAAAACCGGTAAAAGTCCAATCTCGTTTCATCGGCGTCATGTCTCTCGCTACGCCGATTACTTATTGATATTCGCATAATATAGTGACAGTTTGACTCAAAACAGTTCGGCTTGTTTCCAGAAGGATTGAACCAGCGTGGGGCGACGGCGCATGCGGCTCAGGGCGCGACGGGCGGCGTGGGTAAGTT